>NZ_JBBORL010000004.1:0-3178 GCF_038004565.1 Paenibacillus sp. FSL R5-0473 | reverse complement strand
ATCTGCCACACTGCAACTGTCCGAGCTTGTGATCAACAGTTCCATCCCGTTCAACTCCAGCCCCTGCTCATGCACGTACTCCATAAACGGTACGATCAGTGCCGGCGTTGATTCAAAGATCGACACTTGCTCCCGCTCTATCCAGTAGTGCAGACGAGACGGATCGATCCGGTCGTCCTTCGTTACAATGACCATGGTACCGCCGTTGTACAACGTCCGCGCGATATCGCCCACAAACACGTCAAACGAGAAGCTGGCGAGCTGCAGCAGCCGCACCGGGAACTGATCCAACCGGTATTCCCGTCGGTAGCCCGCTGCCGTGTTCACTAGGCTGCGATGCTCGATCATCACGCCTTTTGGCTTGCCCGTCGTTCCCGACGTGTAGATGACGTACGCCAGATCCTCCGGACGGGCTTCATGGAAGCTGTCCATACCGACAACATCAACATCATTTGGATGACTCTCGCCACCACCGTTCACAGCCCCCGTTAGCTTGCCGTTGACTCGATCGGGAGCACTGTTGGAGCCTTGGGGCACATTGCTTCGTTCCTCGCTGTATGACGTTTCGTCGTCGAGATACAGCACCGTCGCCAGTGCCAGTTCCTCTTCACCGAGCCAGGCTTCGGCACGCTCTCGCAGCGGCGTTTGTGTCAGCAGCACCTTCGCTCCGCTGTCTTCCAGCATAAACCGCACGCGGTCCGCCGGATAATCCGGGTCAAGCGGTACATACGCCCCGCCTGCTTTCCAGACGGCCATCACGGCCACCAGCAAATCGACCGAACGCTCGGCGAGAATGCCAACGATGGTCTCCCGACCGATGCCGCTTGCGCGCAGCGTGGCCGACAGACGGTTCGCCCGCTCGTTCAGCTCCACATACGTCAGCCGATCGTTTTCGTAAACGACAGCTTCAGCTTCGGGCGTGTGTTCCGCCTGTTCCTCGAACAGTCGATGGAACGCTGCCATAGGAGCCTGTTCCGGTTGCGCAGGGTTAAACGCGCCGACAATCTGCTCTTTTTCCTCTGCCGTTAACAAGTTCAGCTCGGCAATAGTCGCCGACGGGTTGCAGAGAATGGATTCAAGCAGCTGCAAGTAGTGAACAGCCAATTTCTCCACCGTTTCGGTTTTGTATAGAGCTGTGGCGTATTCAAACAGATATTCCAAGCCGTCCTCAATCTCGGTGACGTCCAAGCTGAGATCGAATTTGGAAACAATTTCTTCGCTGGCATACGTCGACAGATGCAGTCCCGGAAGCTGAATTTCCACATTTTCTGTATTCTGCAAAGCAAACATCGTATCAAACAGTGGATGACGGCGTAGATCACGAGCCACGTTTACCTTATCCACCAGTTCCTCAAACGGATAATTCTGATGTTCAAAAGCACCCAGCGTTGTCTCCTTGATTTCCTTCAAGTAGTCAAGGAACGTTTTACCGGCAGCCGGGTAACTGCGGATGGCCAAAGTATTAACGAACATCCCAATCAGCGGTTGAACGTCGCTATGATTTCTGCCCGCAATCGGCGTACCTACCACCACGTCTTCCTGACCTGAATATTTATGCAGAAGCACGTTATATGCCGCAAGCAGAACCATGTAAAGCGTTGCGCCGTTTTCAGCTGCAAGCCGTTTCAGACCTTCGCTTTTCTCAATATTCATAAACAATTGCAGCGTGCGGCCCTCATAGCTCTGCATAGCCGGGCGCGGATAGTCCGTTGGCATTTCCAGAACTGGCAGTTCTCCGCGGAACATGTCAATCCAGTAGGCTTCCTGCTTGGCAAGTTGCGTTTTCTGCTCGTCCGATTGCTGCCATACTGCATAATCTTTGTACTGAATGCGGAGTGGCTTGAGCGGCTCCCCGCTGTACAAGTGCACAAACTCTTCGATCAGTACGTCCATTGAAACGCCGTCCGATACGATATGATGTGTATCGAACATCAGGATGTGCCGGTCCGGCGCGAGTTCGGCAATGCCCACCCGCAGAAGTGGCGGCTTCGCTAGATCAAACGCACGAACAAATTGGCGCACCGTTTCTTCCGCCTGCTCCCCGCTGATCTGCACATATTCCACCTGGAAGGTGACTTCTTCGTAAATCCGCTGAACCGCTTCGCCTTCAACCATCTCAAAGCTGGTACGCAGCGTTTCATGACGAGCTACAAGCTCGCGGAACGCTTCTTCAAACCGCTGCCGGTTGAGCTGCCCTTCGAGCAGCATAGCTCCCGGTATATTGTAGCTCAGCTCGCCTCCTTCCAGCTGGTTCAAGATATAGAGACGTTTCTGCGCAGAAGAGAGCGGATAATACTCGCTAGGTTCCGCAGCCGGAATAGCCATAAACGAGCCGATCTCCAAATGCTCCATAGCCACAGCCATTTCCTCAACTGTCGAGTAGCGGAATACGTCGCGAAGCGGGAATTGGGCGCCCAGCTCCTTATGCATTTTGCTGACAAGTGTTGTCGCCCGCAGGGAGTGTCCTCCGAGGTCGAAGAAGTCGTCCGTTACGCCTACCGCCTTATCCCGAACTAGTACCTCCTGCCAAATGGCGGCTAGCTTTGCCTCCAGTTCGGTGCGCGGTGCCACGTATTCGCGGCCTCCTCCTGCTCCCCCTTCCGGCGCTGGCAGCGCCTTCCGGTCAATTTTCCCATTTGGCGTTAGAGGCAATTGCTCCAGTTCAACGAAATACGATGGAATCATGTATCCCGGTAGCTCGCTGGAGATCGCCCGTTTCAAATCTGCCGCCGTCAAGCCTTCTTCCACTGTATAATAAGCGCACAACGCTTTCTGCCCTTCTTGATCTTCCCTGACAACAACGACCGCTTCCTTCACGCCACCTACACTCAGCAGCTTTGCTTCGACTTCGCCCGTCTCGATCCGGTAACCCCGGATTTTCGCCTGGTTATCGATCCGGCCGATGAAGTCCACGTTGCCATCCTCCATCCACCTCGCCAAGTCTCCCGTGCGATACAACCGCTCACCAGCGGTGAAAGGACTGTCTACAAACTTCTCTTCCGTCAGCTCTGGACGGTTCAAATACCCGCGCGCCACACTGACTCCGCCGATAACCAATTCGCCCAGCACGCCGACTGGCACCGGGTTCAGATGTGCATCCACGATGTAAAACTTCGCATTCAACCACGCTTTGCCAATCGGAACATGGCCTGTTTGTGGCAGTTTCGCCAACTCCTCA
>NZ_JBBORL010000003.1:0-60659 GCF_038004565.1 Paenibacillus sp. FSL R5-0473 | reverse complement strand
CAGGAAAAGAGCCGCGATTACGGCTCTTTCTTTTGCACCCTGAACGATTGAATATAATTGTCGATATCGTCCTCCGGTGTATGCAACAGTCGTGCCAGATTAATCTGCAGCTGTTCCAGATGGTCAATATGCTTCTGAATGTCAGTGATGCGTTCGCGTACAAGGGTTTTTAACGTTTCCTTTTCCATGTCTTCCTGACTGAGTAACTGTAACGTATCCTGTATTTCCTTTAGAGAGTAACCCAGCGACTGGGCATCCTTAATAAATTTAACCTTCACCAAATAATCCTCAGTATACACCCGGTATCCGTTGGAGGAACGACCGGGAGCGGGCAGAATCCCGCTGTCCTCATAATAACGGAGGGTTGCCATACTTACACCGGTACGCTTAGCCAGCTCTCCTCTTGTCATGGTTTCCATAGATACTCTCCATCCTTCTGCTGGGTTATTCCGCTTTTTGGTGACGTAGCTTGGTATACTTGGTATCATAAGTGGCCTCAGGGAATTTAGATGAAGGGCCTTGCAACAACGGCTGCTCCTCCCCCTTCAAATAACGGTCAAAGAATGCCAGCGCATAGGATCTGGTTATATCCACATTATGTTCTGGCGTCATGCCTCTGGCAAACATTTTCGGTGAAATTAACGAAATATCCGTAAAGCTTTGATGAAATAAATTCTCCACTGTCAGATAATAGGTATCATTAAGACTGTTTGACATCACCCGATCCAAATCAGGCTCAAACTCGGGATAAAATACTTTATCCTTGGCAGTGGCGTCCGGGTCCAGACTTTTGGCTGTCCCACCCGACATGATATACATAAACGGCTGTTTCAAGTCTGTTGTGGATATTTTACCCCAGAAACCGCCTTCCAAACTAAGTCCTGCTTTGAAACGGTCATCCTGAGCCAGCGCTTCCGCCGTGGTTGCACCGCCGTAGGAGTGACCAAAGATACCGACAGAATCCAGATCAAGCTTGCCTTCGAGCAATTGATTCGGATCATGTGAATTCCACTGTGTGAGAGTGTCCAGTACAAAGCTTGCATCCTCTGCACGAATACCTATACCTTTTATATTATATTGATATAGTTCTTTGGAGGTTGGGAAGTCAGGGTCCGGCTGATAAGAAGCGACATCGCCATCCGAGAATGTAACTTGTGCAGATGTATACGGATGGTCGATACCAACCACAATGTAGCCGTGGCTCACAAGTTCCTCAATCGCGGTCATACTTTGAAAGCGAGTAGAACGTATCCCTGGTGAAAACAGTAAAACAGGATACTTGCTCTGTGCGGCAGATACCTCGGCACCTTTAACAACATGCGTCGGAATCGTGTCAAGGTAACTGAATACCACTGGTGGAATACCAAATACCAGGCTGATCGCCTCTCCCAATTCGGCAGGATAATGCTCTAGCGGCAATCCTTTGGCTGTTTCCTGATCTACAGGATACCAGACATTGATCATGAGTTCCCGCTTGTCGCCCGGTTCAACCGATTTCGTTTCTTCCCGGGAATCATCCGTTAACTGCTGCGAAAAGGTTCCTATGGCAAATGAACCCGTCGATTCGGGCATCGTGAATGCAGGGAATAACGACGTCAACACCATTGTACCTGCACTAAGAGCCAGCACCAGAATGGATGCCAAAATGGTTTTGAACCACGATCGACGTTTCTGTTTCTGTGTATTCTGAATATTGCGCCGTGACTTCCATAATTGAACGGACAATACAATCAGTAAAACAAAGGCCACGATATAGGTAGGCATCAACTGCAAACGAAAATGATCCATTCCCCCATGCAAAAGGATAGCCAGTGCCAGTGCCGACAACGTACCGCCCCCCACTACCCGATGTTTGGGAGCCACCCAAATAACCACTGCGCTAATAACTGTCACGATTACCAAAATCCATTCTAAAATTCTCATTATTCAGCCTCCAATATTTCTTGATAAAAAAAGAATAAACCTTGAAGCATACTTCAAGGTCAAGGCTGTATTTTAGAAAAGATTTTATCGAGGAATTCGTAAATCCCATTTCCGAAGTTCGGTCAACGTGCACGTTCCGGACGAGAAAGCCTTAATACCTGTTGAGTTCGGCCCAGGATAGATCCGTCCTGTCATCACTTGCTCCCCCTGCTGAATGAACACCTCAATGGAGCTGACATCCATAAAGATATGAAGTTCCAGTTTCCCGTCAAGCAGTTCCACTGTTGCAGCTCGTTCTCCGCCCGGCCCTTGTCCGGCCTGCTCGCGATTCAAGCATAAACGCCGCTGCTCTACATCATAGGAAATCACGGTTTCTTCATCCTCACCCGTGCGCAGCTTTAACCCAAAGTGTTGTGCCTGTTCCGCTTCGAATACAGCATACAGTTCGTAACGGTCTCCACTGATTCCAAGATCAAAATCATGTTCATCACCATTTAAATGTATACCATACTGCTCGGTGCCTTCCGACCTGTACTGTATAAGTTCGGAAAGAGGCTGGAATATCAATCGTTCTCCCCTACGAATCAATTGTCTTGGCAACGTCATCGCTCCAGCCCAGGCATGGGACTGTTGTGTCGGGATTTCCGTTTCCCACGTATCCATCCAAGCCACCATGATTCGTCGTCCCTGTGCATCCTCCATCGTCTGAGGTGCGTAAAAGTCGAAGCCACAGTCCAACGGAACGTACTGCTCGTACTTCAACACACCCTGGTCTTCATTCAGCGTTCCCATCATATAAACGGTCGAATGCAAGTTGCGATAGTTATCTCCCTGAGCAGGCATGCGTTGCGGAGACATGATCAGAATATCTCGGCCATCCAGTGTGAACAGATCGGGACATTCCCAATTGTCGCCAAGCGTCCCGTCACTCTGGGCCATAATGTTGACATAACTCCAATCCAGCAAGTCCGTTGAGCGGTATAACAGAATGACACCTTTGCCCGCAGCATCATTCGATCCAAGGACGCAATAGTACACACTGTTTCGTTCAAACACTTTCGGATCACGGAAGTCCTTCGTACTCGTATGCTCCGGAATCTGATCCAGCCGAATGACCGGATTCATCGTGCTTTTGACAAAATCAATCCCATTGTCCGAGACAGCGATATTCTGTGTCTGCAAGTAATCGTTATCCTTGTCAGGTCCAGTCACGACATGTCCCGTGTACATCAGCACCAACTTGCCATCCTGCACGATTGCACTTCCGGAGAAACAGCCTCCACTGTCGTAGCTCTGATCGGGCGCCAGTGCAACAGGCAGGTAAGACCACGTAACCAAATCACGGCTCACCGCATGGCCCCAGTGCATCGGCCCCCATACCGGTTCATAGGGATAATGCTGATAGAACAAATGATACATCCCACCGAAGTATATGAAGCCGTTGGGATCATTCATCCAGCCCACCTCTGGCATCAAATGATAGGCCATTCGATAGGTTGGATCAACCTGATGTCGATGCGCCTTGATATATGCGTTGGCCCGGGCGAGTGTATACCTCTCCTTTGTTTGAGCCGAAGAACTCGTCAGTCCAAGGTCTGTCTCTTGCCTTGTGTCTATTTCCTGCTTCTCGTGTCGTTCCTGGTTCATATGTCCTTCACTCCTGTCTCTCTCTATATCACCCGACTGAACTTATTTGATTGCCCCTTGCATGACCCCCTGAATAATGTACTTCTGCGCAAACAGATAAACGATCAGGACAGGTAGCAGGGTCAACACCAGACCAGCCATCAATGGACCGTAATCCACTGTATATGTCCCATAAAAATAAAACGTGGACAACGGCAGCGTACGCTGCTCGGATGAAGTCAGTACTAGAGAAGGCAGCAAAAAATCATTCCATATCCACAATACATTCAGCACGCTAATCGTTACGGTTGTTGGCAGTAACACTGGCAGTACGATACGGAAAAAGGTCTGCACTCTGCCGCAGCCATCCATTAGAGCCGCTTCTTCAAGCTCCAGGGGAATACTTTTGATAAAGCCATGGTAGATAAATACGGCGAGCGGACTGCCAAAGCCAATATACATGTAGATCAGCGACCACTTGTTATCCAGCAGGCTGAGCGAGCCGTATATTTTAACCAATGGAATCATAATGGCCTGGAACGGAATAATCATCGCAGCTACCATCAGGAAAAAGAGATACTGATTTAGCTTGCTTTTGTGACGAACAAAGTAATGGGCTGTCATCGCCGCAAAAAGAGCAATCAGTAATACACCTGCAATGGTAATGAGCAACGAATTGCTGAATGCGGATACATATCCCATTTTGTCAAACGCATTGACGTAATTATCGAATTGAAAGGAGCTTGGCAAGCCCAGCGGATCGGAGGTAATTGCCTGGTTAGCCTTGAACGAATTGACGATTAGAAGCACAAACGGAAATACAAACAAAATCATCACAATGATTAATGCAATAAACTTCATCCAGTTGAGAATGCGCGATTGTCCAGCCATCATGCCTCGACCTCCAGTTTTTTGCTGAAATAGACCTGGAGCAATGTAATGGCGGCTACAAGGATAAACAGAACAAAGGCTTCTGCCTGACCCAATCCGTAGTCACGAGCAAGAAAGGCCTGCTCATAAACATGCATGGATACCATCTCTGTGCTCTTGAAGGGCCCGCCACTGGTCAAAGAGACGTTCAGATCATACACCATGAATCCCCGTTGCAGTGACAAAAAGATGCATACAATAAACGAAGGAACCATCAGTGGCAATACAATGCGCGCCAGCATTTTGCGATTACTTGCCCCATCAATGCTGGCTGCCTCCATAACATCCTTCGGCACATTCATCAGTCCTGCAATGTAGATAACCATCATATAACCGGCATACTGCCAAACGGTCACCACAACGAGAGCCCAGAACGCTTTATCCGGATCAGCCAACCAAGAGGTGGAGAACAGCGTGAGATTCATTTTTTGTCCTGCAAAGACGAGTACTTGATTAAAAATAAACTGCCAGATGAAACCAAGCACGATTCCGCCCACCAGATTTGGCAGGAAAAATCCAGCCCGAAACCAGCCCTGTGCCTTCATTCCCCGAGTTACAACGTAAGCGAGCAGGAAGGCAACCGCATTGGTCAGCACAACGGTAATAAATACGTACTCCAGCGTCATCCCAAATGATTTCCAGAACACGGTGTCCTTGAACACACCGATGTAATTATCCCAGCCAACAAAGTTTTGATCTATGGCAATGCCATCCCAGTTCGTAAACGTCAAATAAATACCATACAAAAATGGAATAATCATCACCGTAGCAAACGCAAATAATGTCGGGCCAGTAAAGATCAGGCGGGTGCGCAGACGTGTCCATAATCCTTTTTCGGTCGGCATTGTCAACCTCCACTCTATCCAAATGATTAGCCTGGCGGTTATACCGGAAACAAGTCGAACAGACCTCGTGTGGAAGCTGTATGTTCACCATCTCCGGCGTAACGCAAGTCTCTCTCTATGTGCTGCACAGGGCTATGATTAATTCCTTTATTTCACGTTGCTCCAGTATGCCTGAATTTCACTGGCAAGTCCGGCACGGTCAATGACGTCAGCCAAATATTTCTGCATGGATGCACCCAGTTTGGACCAGTGATCCGCAGGAAGTGTGCTCATTGATTCCTCGATTTTGCCTGCCTTGATGTATTCACTAATGGATTTGCCAAGTGGATCGGTTGGCTCCAATGTAATGTTGCTGAATGCCGGAATAATACTGGCTTGATTCACCAGGAAATCCTGACCTTTTTCGTTATAAACGATCCAGTCCAAAAATTTCTTCGCTGCTTCCTGCTGCGCTGGTGTGCTCTTTTCCTTATCCAGCAATATTCGTTTGGATACGGCAGCAGAGATTTGCGTATTACCGAAATCATCTGGATTATTGCTCACAGGTACCGGGAGGAAGCCATATTTTCCATCTGCTGTATCAAAGCTTGAAATTTGTGGCCATGCCCAGTTGCCCTGGAACCAGATACCTACCTCACCCTTGCCAAGCACTTCAGGTCCACGCTCATAGGTTCCGGACAGTGGAGAAGCCTTGTCAATATTGTAGGTTTTCATCAGATCAAATGTATCTAACAAGCCATTAAACACGGCATTGGAAGCAAGGTCCACTTGACCTGCCTTCAGATCAGTAATGAATTGATCCACCTTCGCACGGTCTGAAGACTGCCCGCCATATGCAAGCCCCAGATAATGCGCACCAAGCGACCAATCCATCGGAGATACAATCAAAGGTGATTTTCCAGTAGCAGCGATCTTTTGGAACAACTCATCAAGCTGTGCAGTGGTCTGTACAGACTTTGGATCGAATGTCCCACCTACCGCCTGATCCAAGACATTCTGGTTATAGATGAATCCATATCCTTCAATAGAGAACGGGAAGGCATAATTTTTGCCATCAAACGTTGTAGCCACTGTACTGTTCTCCACAGCATCCTTCATCCAAGACTCGGATGTGAGATCCAGAACACGATCCTTGAATTTCTCGACATCTCCTGTATCCAGCATCATCATCGTTGTAGGGCTGCCGGAGGCATACAGAGCAGACGCTTTTTCAAACGGAGACTGTCCACTGCCTACAGGTACAATTTCGAGTGTTATATTTGGATTTTCGGCATGGAAGTCTTTAGCTGCTTGTTCCAACTGACTGTTAATTTCCGACTTGGAATTAAGCAAGGTGATTTTGACACTCTCACTGCTGCTACCCTCTGAGGAGGAGTTGGACTCCGTCGCTGCTTTACTTCCACATGCCGACAATACAAGCATCATAATCAATGACAATACCGATAATTTCATCCATCTCTGTTCTCTTTTCATCTTGTTATGGCCCCCGATCAATAGTTTAAAAGGAAACGCTTACAAATCGAATTATAATGTCAAAGGTTTGACATGTCAATCGTTTGACATACCATTAAAAAAAATTTTCTCGACTTCATTTCTTCGTGGCAAAAGGACGAATAGGAAAAAACGACCTGTATCAGGTCGTCTCTCTCTCCACGATGTTAACTGGCAAAATATGCTCCATTCCGATCTTCTCTTCCGCGAGCTGGCGCCGAATCAGATCAATCGCCAGCTTAGCCATGGCCTCCACCGGCTGCCTGATCGTTGTAATGCCAGGCACCGTATACGCTGCCGCACGACTGTCATCATAACCTATAATAGCAATATCGTCGGGTACCTTGCGCCCACCTAACACGATCTGCTTCAGCGCATGCACCGCCATCAGATCACTCGTTACAAAGAGCCCCTCCACCTCGGGGTGTTGTGCAAGCAGCTTATCCACCAATTTCGTATACTGATGCTGATCAAACACATTCAGATCGGTTTCATGAATCATGACCGGTTTGACTCCATGAGCCTGCAATGTATCAACGAAACCTGTCGTCCGGCGATTGGACAGCATTTGCAATTCCAAATTACCGCAGATATGTGCCAAATGTCGTCTGTTCTTCGAGAGCAACAATTCAGCAGCCATAACCCCACCCTGATAGTTATCAGATGAGATAAACGGGATGTCTTCACCGATCTTACGATCAAAGGTCACGATTGGGGAATGCAGATTCATATACTCATCAACTTCCAGTGTATGACTTCCCATAATAATGCCATCCACGCGATTACCCTTGAGCATTTCCACATATTCACGCTCTTTGGAAGGGTCCATGTGGGAATTGCATAACATAATTTTAAATCCATTCTGGTAAGCATGATACTCAACATAGCTAGCCAGTTCTCCAAAAAACGGATGGGATACATCGGGAATAATCAAGCCTATCACATTGGATTGCTTACGCAGAAGAGAACGGGCAATTTCGTTGGGTCGATAGTTCAGTTCGTCCATGGTTTGATACACTTTGTCCCGAGTCTTCTGACTGATATATCCCCGGTTGTTTAATACACGCGAGACGGTAGTTACAGAAACTCCTGCCCTGAGTGCAACATCATGAATAGTTGCCATAACAGCCTCTTTTCCTACAACATTCTTCATACCTTTAACATTATAAACCTATTGTTAAACCTGAACCAAAGCCTTGGTACCCGCCTGTTGCTTCATTCCGCTACAATTCTCGCTCTCGGCATGCTATGCATAGCTCCGTGCGTAACATGGACCTGTACCACATACGTACCTGGTTCTTCAAAGGTATGCTGGATTTCATACTGCCCTTCCTCTGCCTCCTTGGCAGTTATAGCCCCTTGATTCTCCAGTTCGTCCGCTGTCATCATACCTTGTTCCGGAGATACAGAAGGCGGATCATCAAGCTCATTCCAGATCTGGAATTGCACATGGTCAGCATGACTTAACGGTGCATCTCCCTGTGTAAGCTTCACCTGCAACCGTGTTGGTTCATGAAGAGAAGCTTTCTCTGGAACGTCAAGTTTCACTTTGATCATCTCCGGCATCTCGCCCGATTGTGACTGTTCTTCATAAGAGCATCCCACCGTCAGGAGGAGCAGAATAACGAAGGGCATGAACCAACGAGCTTGTCCGCTCATCACCATCTATCCTTTCTTATTAAGAAGATTTTGGTGTTTTGCCGATACCCCACAGCATCACGATGATGATAATAAAGGCGATCAGTGCCAGTAATGGAATCGTGATGAAACCAAACCAGTTCAAATAGTCGGTATAACATGGAACCTTACCACATGCGACGGCATTACCTGTAGCCGAAAAAATACGCTGGATCGTTACATGATATAACGAAATGCCGCCACCGACGAAACTCAGTGGGAGTACGTATTTGGTGATGCCCACGTCATCCTTAAAGTAGGCAATGCCCAGCAAAATCGTTAGTGGATACATGAATATGCGCTGGTACCAGCATAGATCACATGGAAGAAAGCCCTTGATCTCACTGAAATAGAGACTCCCCCCTGTTGCAATAACGGAAACGGCCCAAGCAACAAATAACCGGGTATCCACATTTCTCGCTGGGCGCTCCGATTTTGATGATGTACTCATTCCTCTGTCCCCCTTTTCATTTTGCTTATACCAAATTATCATACATCATTCTAGACTCCATCGGCTATTCAAGCTGTTATGTAGGTCATTACTCGATGATTATACCAAATATTTGAACTTTTGGGTGAATACAAAAAAGCTGCCGTATGGGGCAGCTCTTTTGTTTTAATCTTGTTTCACTCTACTATTACATCGATTTCGTCAGCGTAATGGAGCCATCTTTTTGTGCCCATTTCACGTCCCAGTTCAGAAGTTCAGCAATGAAGCGCAGAGGTACTTGCGTACGTCCATCTTTGTTTACAAATACCGTTGCACCCACATTTTTCTTCACGCCGTTCACTTCCATAACGTTGTTGTTCACCCAGAATTCAAGGGTATCATCACCAGCCATTACCGTTACTTGTTGTGCTTTTTTGTCCCATTTCACCGTTGCGCCAATACCTTCACTCAAGAAACGCAGTGGAATGTATGTTGTGTTTTTCCAAAGCACTGGTGTGGTGTCCATGTTGGTTGTTTTGTCGTTAATTTTCAGCATTTTGCTGTTCAGTTGCATCCACACCGTTGTCATTTCTGGCGCTGGTGCAGGTGTTGCTGACTCTTGGAATTTGTCATTGAATTGAGTCACAATAGCGTTACCCAGAGCTTGACCTACACCAAACATCACTTTGAAGCCTTCACGATTTGTTGTGTAAGAAGCATCATAGTTACCTGCTGCATATTGATTCAATACGTTTTGTACTTGATTTTCATGCGTTGTCAGCGCTTGTTGTCCTGCTGCTTTTGGCAGATTGCCAGCTGTTGCTGAATCCAGGAATGTAGCGAACTCTGTTGTAAATCCATCAATACGTTTCTCTACTGCTGCACGAGCCGCAGCATCGTTGTTTTTAACAGCTTTTACATAGTCGCTTTGCGCGTTAACGTGATTGGTCACCCAAATTTTCTCGAAAGCATTGGCACCATCGTTACCGTAAACGGAAGCAATCGCTGCTTTGAAGTCAGCTGTGTTTCCAGCTTCAGCTGTAATCAGTGCGTTGGAAGCGGCTGTACGTCCATCAAATTCCTCTTGCATTTGCAGAGCCGAAAGCGCAAAGTGTTCGGAAGCCAAGTGGTTGAGTGCAGATCTCAGATCAGCTGCTTTTGTATCCGCTTTGGTATTTTCGAATTTCTCAGGCATCTGTGTAGTAATGGCCGTGGAGAGTGCCTTACTTACGTCGAACATTTCTTTGAAACCTTCACGGTAAGCCTTGTATGCATCAGCGTAATCTCCAGCTACATACTCATCAAATACTTTTTGCACGAGATCTTCATGTACTTTCAGCGCCTGTTTGGCTGCTGCTTTTGGCAACTTGCCTTCGGTAGCTGTGCTCAGGAATGTGGAGAACTCATCCACGAAACCGTTGATGTTTGCCTGTGCTTGTTTGATTCCAGCCTGGTTGCCCATTTTGGTTGCTTTCACCAAATCATCTGTGTATTTGTTATGAGCGCGGAAGATGCGTTCGAATTCTTTGGCACCTGCGTCACCGTATAGGGAAGCGATTGCTGGTTGCATATCCAGTGCATTCTGGTCGAGTGCTTTGTAGGCTGCATCTGCATCTTTTGCTCCGTCATATGCTTTGGCCATTGCCGTTACTGCGAGTGCAAAGTGCTCGGACAACAGGTGGTCCAGGTTTGCTCTCAGGTCAGCCGCAGGTGTGTTCACGGATGCTTTCATCATGGTCATTGGTGTCTGTGGTGCGGCAGCTGCTCCAGCGATCCCCGGCATCAACAGTGTCAAGCTAAGTACAGGTGCGATAAACTTCTTCATCTTCATTTTCATTACGTGTTCACTCCTCGATTATGTTGTGTGTATAATTTCTTTCCTCGTCGTTGTCTTCATAGGGTGTAACGCAGGGTTCTCTATTCTGGATCACTCTGTGGGCAAAAAAAATTCACAGCTTTCAGTGAAGAAAGCTGCGAACTCCTGTTGTATCAAGGTTTTTTTGAATTAAAAAAATATAAAATTGTAGTGATCTTTCCGATCCAAGACCACATACATACTGTAATATAGATACTTCATTTTCCTTTATTTCTCAACTAAAGCTTACATCAAAGGTTATCCTGAAGTACAATAAGGACATAACATATTATTCGCAAAGGAGGTCCATTCATGACCTGGTTGCCTTATGTTTTAATTGTGGGTATCGCCTTGTTTGGAGGTATTGCTACCATGATCATCGGAAATTCCAAAGCCAATCAGACCAGCAATCCCGAATATGATCGCCGCACAAAGCAAAACCTTAGCAAACTTTCCTATGTATACGTTGGTGCGATTGTCCTTGGTTTTGGCGGACTAATCCTCTATCTTTTTAACTAAATTGTTTCGATTCGGCAAAGAATACGTTCAAACACACCAAGCAGCTTCAGTTTTTGTTCTACATTCTCCGTATATATGCACATGTTTACAAGTTGGAGATAATTCAGAATTATTCTGGATATGTTCGGGGTTTAATATAAAGCCATAAGGGACAGCGAGCCCATTAAACAAAACTAACCCCCAACTTGAAGGAGAGATATATGATGAAAAAAAACATGAAGAAATCCGTAGCAACGATGATGGTACTGGGCATGACATTAACAGGAGCAACGGGTGTATTTGCCGGAACGCAACTGGAGAAAATCTCTGCATACCTTAACCATGGAATCAGCTTTAATGTTGATGGGGCGGCTTACTCACCAACGGATGGCAATGGCAACAAACTTGCTCCAATTACCTATAACAACTCCACTTATCTGCCTGTACGTGCGCTGGCCGATGCGTTGCATGTACCCGTATCCTATGACGGCAAAAAAGGGCAGGTTATTATCGGCCAAGCTACGAGCAATCCATCAGCTCTGACGAATGTAACGTATAGTGCAGCACAAAAAGAGGCCATTCAAAAGGCTTTTGCACAATTCGAGGGGTTCGAGACCCCTTATGCCCCTCAGCAGATGATCGCAGGTGACACGTTCAAAAGTGTAGGTGCGGGTGGCGACGGCGTAAGCTTTATTTTTAGCCATATGAAAGTGGATGTATCTCCAAGAGATTATTCGGACGGCTATACGAGCAAAGACGTGAAACTATCCAATGGCGTTATCGCCAAATGGTACACACCCGATCAAACGGGCATGCTCACATTCCAACTGGATGATCGCTACGTTACCCTAAGCTCACCGGATCATAAGCTGAGTCAAGCTCAGTTGCAACAAGTCGCTGTCTCTGTTCAGAAGGCAACTGGCAACAACGATCAAGGGATCACTGCATTCGCAGATGTGAACTATAGCAAGCAACAATTGGATAACATTCGCAAAGCATTTGCGAAGTTTGACGGGTTCACCACAGCCTATGCCCCACAACATATGGTTGCTGGAGATACGTTCAAAAGCGTAGGTGCGGGTGGTGATGGTGTAAACTTTGTTTTTAATCGTATGAATGTAACGGTATCCCCTAAAGATTACTCGTTCAGCTATGATGGTAAAACGGTAAAACTGCCTAATGGCGTATCAGCCAAATGGTATACACCAGACCAAACGGATATGCTCACATTCAAGCTGGATGATCGTTATGTAACACTCAGCTCGCCGAATAACCAATTGACTCACACTCAACTGGAGCAAATGGCGGTATCTGTACAAAAAGTGAAATAAACAAAAAAAACACACATCATCTCGGTCCCGCTCTATGAGCTGGGGCTGATTTGATGTGTGTTTTTTTTGAATCTTTAGAATTTATTTTTATCAAATGGTTCTGGAAGCTTTAAGGAGTACACCATCGTTGATTTTCCTTCTTTCACGGGAACAATCACGTTAAGCACACCATCTTGTAACATGTTTTCTGGAATCTTGGCTGTGCTAAATCCCCACTTCCTCTCAGGTATGTCCGTTAAAGATACTTTCCCGAGCACCGAAGTGTAGTCTGGATTGATGAACAGCAACTCTGTAATTGAATCTTTAGAGGAGGAAATGGTCAATGTTCGATCAAAATTCAGCACCACACCATCAATTCGGTCTGGCACAGCTGATTCCATCGGCCTTGTATTTACCGGATCTAATTGGTAACTCTCCCCTACCCGATCCATCCATAGTGCTCTTGCATGAAAAGGCAGAATTTGGGGATCCATGGCTAGATCAGTTCCCTTTTCTTCATCGCTCATGCTTAATTGTTTGTTGTAACCAGTTGCTTTTGTTTCCGACACTTTGAGCCCCAAATCCTTACTCCACTGACCTAAAGGAATAAAGGTCTGATTGTATAGCGTCAACAATTGTTTTGAAGGTTGATTCACACTGGAAGAACGCTGTCCACGAGTGAAGGTGAGCCGATCCTTCCCAAGATTATATTGAATATGAAATGCTTTAGTGAATTCTTCTAAAGGAACATAATGCTGCCCTTCCATGTAGAAAGAAGGCTGTCCTTTATACTCCAATACACCCTGATCAGACTTAATAGCTACAGGCTCCATCGGGAAAAAGACAGTAGAAAACTGAAAAGAATTCCAGTATTTTTTCCAGTCACTGTACGTACCATAATTCAATTTAAGATGTTTATTTTCTGAAATAACATATAAGGATGGCGGGTAAGAGCCTGGATCGGAAAAATACTGTTCAATAATATACTCATCCTCAGTAATCCACTGGATACTTTCGGTACGAGCGCGATAAGGAGAATCATAGGAACGAATCCGCTTAAGGGTCTTCAAATCATAGACTTGTACCTTGGACGAATCCATTTTACTATCCAGACCGTTCTCTGTGACCAGAACCAATGTTTTTCTTTCGGGTGAGATAAATGATTGCACATAGCCCACTCGCTCTTTAATCAGTGTAGTTTTTTTGCCATTTTTGGTTACAACCACAGTCCAGTCTGATTTCCGATCCCTCGTGTTGCCTTGAGAAACATTTAGATGAACATCTGCACTTACCTGAAAAGCTTTAGTAGACAACCCTGTCTTCTGGTCAGGCTTCATCCACACGTCGCTTACTTTGGCCTTCTTCCCCTTTATACCGCCATATTCAAGATAGTGACAATCTAAAGTATCTGTGCAATATACCCCAAAATTACGGGTTTGTGGAATCGGTGATACCACATATTTGGTATCTGTAAAATCCCTTTCCAGCAAAAGCTTTCCGCGAGTGTATACTTTTTTTCCTGTGACCATGGAATAGTAGTTGGATTTAGGTACGTTTTTCTCATAGATCGTATAATATATTCCGATTTGAGGTTCCAAGTGGATACGGTTTTCGCCCTCATGGACCTTGCGAAGTGTGTTCGAGCTATAGTCATACTCGTACAAAACGTAATAATACTGCTTATCATCCGTGGCATAATAAGTTATGTATCCTTTTAACCCTGCTGGTGTGTCACTAACAATAGGATCATAATGATGGGAAGTTGTCGTCAGACCAGTATGTATCCGAGGAAGAATAGCTGGATCGGTAAAATGGTGCTCATTTTCTTTGATTTCACCAGTATCAAAACTTGTTCGAAGCGTAGTCACGGCCACCTCCGTTCCTCTGACTGCAAAACGAATGTTGTGTTGCACACGATCTTTGGATGAAATGGATCGCTCTGCGTTCTGTGCGGTTTGAACTATTGAAGTGGACGCTGAGACTGTGAATTGCGACATGCTGAGTATAAAAATTGAAACTAAACTGACGATGAGCCATTTGGATACTCTGGACATACTTAACTCCTTCTCTGTGTAATGGATTTGGTTGAGACTCGTTAAGTATAGAACTTTTGATCTAAATATTCATTACTTTTTCTTCCATCTTCTGGCCCTAATGGAACATTCCAAAGGACAGCGACAGATCTATTCATTTATCTGTCAACTGCCCTTTAGAATTCACTAAATCTCTTTCTACGTATGGATGCTACCGCTTAATAGCTGTTTCGGTTAACCCATCAAACCTTTAGTTCAGCCAAACGAATAACCCTGCGATACATCATCGCATCCATCAAATCCTCCCAGTCGAGTTCACTGGCATTAACGTCTCGATAATAGACCGCAGCAGCAGGCAAGAAACCAACCAGCGGTCCTGTACCGCCACATATCAGGCTACCGCCGTCTCCGCCTTTGGGCATCACATCTCCAACCGAATCCAGTGTAAGCTCATACTTGTAGGGATCACCGGCAAATTTCACTCCGAAGAAATTTGGCAGTTCCAGATCATAAGGACAATCATCCTTTTCTTCAACCCGTGAAGAGGCCGTCTCTGCCAATCCATCCACAATTTCATCCACGCCTTCCAGACTTCCAAAGTGCTTCAATCTCATCGTATAGTCGAAGCTGTCACCCCAGGGAAATAACGTGCGACAACCGCCGCCATAGATATACTCCCATTCGTCTTCAGTCAGCAAACCAAAACCCGCCGCAGCTTCCTCCCTCACAACGTCTTCCAACTCTATTCCTTCGTTGAACCACAGGATTCGGACTTCATTCTCACTTTGGCGAATCAGACGAAACTGTTGATGCAGTTCATATTCACGGATCTCCGACTGCTTAAACTGCTCCAGTGCTGAAGGGAAATCAGGATTTTCCTGTGCAAATGCTTCCTCCTTGGACACTTCAATCCAGCCAAGTGAGATCAGTTCGCATTCAACAAGCATCGGCGCAATGTTGACCGTTCTTACAGGTGACATTTGACTCGCTAGAAACGAATCCACGTCCTCCACACCATACTCACTGACCGTTTCATGCAGGTCGGCTGAGGTCTCTTCGTTCATACCATGCTGCCAACGATCCCAGCCGAGTGTTACTTGATCCCCAGGCACAAACACAAATCTCAGCCCATCCTCCGTAAATACACCTGTCTCCATCCGCTGACCAAATCGTTCAAATGTCTCGAGACCCTCATATACCATACCGTCTGGTAACTGACGAACAAGCTTACGCATCCAAGCCTCTTTGTCCTGAGCATTCAACGCCTGCCACATGTCTCGTCTCAATGCCTCCACAACTTCCCCCACCTTTCCTTATGCACTTTCACTTCACTAAAATAATTTACTAGCGAAGCACAATCTTACTTGTGTTGTTTACATTTTTATTTCTCTGCGGCCTGCAAAAGTTCCATCAATAATTCCTTCCGTCTTCCTTCGGCCTTGCGAGCAAGCGTTGAGAGCTTCTCCACTTTGCCAAAGATCGGATAGAGTACACGTTCCGCTTCATAATGCTCAAGTTTTTGAATCTGTCTAACCAGCAGTTCGAGTATTTCCTCATTCTCCAGCTCGGGCTGAATCTTCAGCTTCAGACTATCGGTCGAACGACGCAAGCTGGCGACTAACGCAGGTATGGATTGAGCCGTTACACCCTGTTTTTCCACAAATGCCGCAATGAACTTATCCTGAATCAACTGATGCTCATCATCCACTTCACCCATGTAATATTCAACCAACGGGAAATACTGCTCATCCACAAGCCCCAGTCCAAAGGTTGCATAACTGCCCGGCATACAGCTTTTCTCTCCCTCGGTATCCTCGTAGAACTCAAACTCTTGGATAGCCTCACGCGCATACTCTTCCAGGAGTGGATGTAGCTCCGGGTACTCCAGTGCATTGGCAAAGAATCGGTGGGTATCCGACTTCGCGAGCCCTTTGATCGGCAAATACTGCTTTACGCTGGACTTGAGCTTGATCTTATAACTTTTCGGAAAGCCCTGTTTCAATAAATGAGTGATAAAGGTAAGTGCCTGTTGATAGGCACCAGCCTCTTCCTTACGAATGTGAATAGTCATCAGAGCAAATACATCATTTGCTTTGCATTCTACTTCTTCCGTTTTCACATGAATATCGTCCTTCGCATACGTTCCGCTACCTTCTGTCATCATACGTGCCGCACGTTTGCTACCGAGTTGCTTCGCGAGTTCCAGAAAAGTCACACCTTTGGGTTTGCTATAACTCGGCTCAAAACGTAGAATCATGACCGCCGCGTATAACAGCAGATCGATTGGTTGAGTCCCGGCTGTTTGCGCCTTCCCAGGCTCGTTTAAATGTTGGACTGCCTGTGTCTCAACGTTCGACTCCAGCATTGCTCCGGGCTTTAGTGAATACTCATTGGTACGATAAGGCGAAGATTGAACATCATAATACTGTGGCAAAAACTGATTCTCCGTCCATACCGTCACCGCACGAGTTATCTCACCACGATGTTCCGCAAGTGCCTCCGGACGACCCTGATTCAACTCTTGAATCCGGTCATACTGCCCGATCGTCCATGCTACATCCAACTCCGGGAACAGCTTTGGATCGAGCAGATGACTCGTCAAAAAGAAGGAATCCAATGGCTTCGTTGGATATGTACTGTTCTCCAGATTCTTGTCTACATAGGTATGAATATGCTCAAGGAGCAGCTGTCTTTTCTCTTCGTTTATCCATTCCAATAAAGTCAGTTGCAGCTTGCCTTCAGTTGTTGGGAATTTCCCTCGCAAGGTGAAGCGGTAGTCAACCAACGGAGTATCTGCCAGCTTGTCCAATCTTTCCTGAACAACCTCTACAAGCTTAGGCCCGATCTCGTTCCGTACCTGTTCCTCGGTAAAGGCTCCTGCCTGCTTTGATTTCACATCATCATCCAAACCCAGATCCAGGCTGTCTACCGTGGTTCGTCCAGGTTTGTAATCCAGTACAATATCATTGAAAATACCCATTTGCAGTGTAGTTCGCTTCACAACACTTTCCAAGTCATCCCGCTTTTCCTGTTCATCAAACCATTCATGGATCGTCGTCATCATCTCTTCCATCGCCTGATCATAAAGTGTACTCATCTAATCTCCTGCCTTCCCATGCATCTTATGATGTTCATCAAACACACTTGAACCTCTATTCATCCCGGATTAGTCCGAGGTATCTATGTTATACATACGTATTGATGTTCGTATATTACCTATTATTTTACTCTCTCAAGTACAACGGAACAATAAGGCTTACGCACGGTTGCTCGCTAGTCAAAGAGATCTACGGATTCCTTTTTTTTCAAATTTATGTACGCTCTCGGCATGCCCTCGCTATCATCATCCCCACGTTGTATAATCATTGTATTCCTTTTCAGGAGGTCTGACGAAATGAGCTACAGCAAATACTTCCCCTTGGAAAACTATTTGAATCAAGTTTCAATCACCCTTACATATGCAGAGCTTGAGGAGATTCTCGGATTTACGTTACCCCCTACAGCGTATAATCGCGAACAATGGTGGGTGAATAATTCCAATAATCATACACAAGCACTATCCTGGTTAAATGCCGGATGGAAGGTTGAGAATGTGATTCTAGGAAAACAAGTAACTTTTGTCCGCTGCGAGTCATAATCGATCTGTACGATATAGATTAATAGTTATAACTCCAAAGGTTCTATTTTTCCATAAATGTTATTCGAGACAAAAAAAGCAGGGTAGACTGATGAACTCATCAGTTCTCCCCTGCTTTGTAAATTAATTAACTGTCTTATACCACTCGTTCACTTCGGCGGTAATATCATCGCCGCCCATGGACTTCCACTTCGTCACAAATGCATCAAATTCCTCAATGCCTACCTGACCATAGATGATCTTGCTGAACGTATCTTTCTCCAACTTGTCGATTGCGTCCTTCTTCATTTTCATCGTCTCGGTTGGTGCCCCGGTGAACTTATTCTTAATGGCGTTATCTTTATTCGCAACGACCACCTCAGCGGCTACAAATACTTCCGGTTTGTTGGCAATCTTCGTATTTTTCTCAAAAGGAGTCTCCGGTTCCTTGCCCTTTGCAAGTTCCGCCAGCGTATCCATCATGAGATTCGGAATCCGTGCACCATCATACGTAATCGTATATTTGAGTGGTGATACGCCGTCCTTCACTTCAGCTTCACCAACGACTTTGCCATCCACGATGTCATAGTCATATCCTTGTGCGAAGCCATGTTCGAACTCGCTGCCCACTTCCGGATTAGCAAAGTTGTCGAACAGATAATTTTGGTACGTGAAGAAAATCTCCGGGTTCGCCATGTCTTTGTTAATCAGTACAACGCCGTTACTTGCACCAGAACCATGCTGGTGGCTCTCACCTGTTGGTCCTGTAGGTAAAGCAATGGCCTTGTACGTGGCACCGTCCACATTTTTCTTCACATCATCAATCGGCCAGTTTGGCATCCAGTGTGGTCCCACGATAATGCCAGCTTTGCCTGCGGTGAACAGTTCTGCTGCCTTGATCTCGTCATAGACACCCGCTTCTTTGGGCAGGTAACCTTTGGACAACCAATCTTTCATCGTTGCAAGGCCTTCCTTCACACCTGGCTGAATGGAGCCATATTGCAGTGTTCCGTCTCCGGCATCATTCCACTGTCCAGGCATCGTGTTGTACATGCCGAAGATCCAGCCGGATTCCGTCATCCAGGTATTAAGCGCATTTTTCATGCCCACGGTCAGACCGTACGTATCTTTCTTGCCGTTCCCATCAGGGTCTTGATTCGTAAAAGCATCCATAACCGTAACCAGTTCATCCATGGTTTTTGGTTCTTCCAGTCCCAGCTTCTTCAGCCAGTCTTCCCGGATAAACATGACCGAATCGCCGTTGTACGCATAATCGAAGATTGGAATGCCATAACGCTCGCCCTCATACATGTATGGATACCATTCCTCGGATGCTGATTCGGATGCCTGTTTCCATGTGTCCGAAGCATACTTGTCAAACAACTCGCCTGCATTCGCAAATTTGCCGGACTCAATTAATTCCCGGACCAGATTGTAGTCTCCCCGAATGGAGACGATATCCGGCAGTTCTTCGTTAGCGGACAGAGACAAGCGTAATTTCGTGTAAAATGCATCATTGGTAACCGATACAGCCCACGGTGTGGTCAGATCGATGCCGAGTCGTTCCTTGGCCCATTTGGTATGCACATTGTTCTGTGCCGTTTCCCCATTCTTGAACTTCGTGTCATCATTCCAGGCCCGCAGATAACTCATCTGTACCGCCGGTTCATACTTCCCATCTTGCAGAGCAAGTGGTGCAGCGGCTTCCTTCGCCGGTTCTTCCTTGGCCCCCGAACTACATGCCGTTACAGCAACCATCGTGATTGCGAGCAATGCCGTCATCATTTTTCTATACATGAACTAACCCCTCCTCAGGTAACTTGGATACCCTTATGTGCCAAATGCACCTTACATGAAAAGGATAGTGCAGCCGGGGAGGCAAACATATATCACAATTTCAATGTTCATATCGATTTGTTAACCGTTCCGAAAATCCTGCGGGGTCAGTCCATAATGTTTGCGGAACACCTGAATGAAATAAGGTGTGTTATTGTACCCCACTTCCTGACCGACTTCATAGATCTTCATCGCCGTATGCTTGAGTAAATGAACCGCGCGTTCCATTCTGGAACGGATAATATAATCACTAATGCCTTCACCTGTGGATTGTTTGTACATTTTCGACAGATATACGGGGTGCAGATGCACCTCTCCGGCAATGACCTGCAACGATAAATCTTCACCCAGATGATGGTCAATCCATTGCTGCACCTGCCTAATCAGCGTTGATCCCGCATCCTGTCCCGCATCGCTGGTGCTCTCTTCCCACTGCTTCATCACACATTTGGTCCACGTTTCCAGACTACGCAGCGAGATACCATATCCATCCTTGAGCAGCTGCTGGTATTGCTCGCCAAGCACTTCGGTTAACTGCCTTCCTTCCCGATGAGCCATATAGGAGAATGCTGCCGCCAAATAATGAAAAGCCACATACACATGCTCCGGGAACACACTGTTCGACAGTTCGGTAAAGATCTGATCAATCTTACGGTGTGCATCTTCCATGCGCCCCGCTTCCAGTAACGTCGTTAGACCCGGTGGTTCATACAGCGCTGCAAGAGACTTCAACGTGGCCCCATTGGTTCCCGCCGCCGCATTCAGATGTAATCCTTTGCCTGCCTCGGCCTGCTTGCGAAGTGCACTCACAGCTTGATGATATAGCTGCGGCACCTGATCTGGGAAACGCCCCATACGACTAACGGACAGGGAAATGGTCGCGTTCAGATACTGCCTCACACTGTGGATCAACCGCTCTCCAAGTCGGCCCATTAACATTTCTGGTTCGGCCTGAGTTTGTTTGGGACTGGCCATGAAGACCAGATCATCATAGGCATCATCCGTATGGCAGAGATGATAGGTACTGCCGTAGATCTCTTCCACCACATTTGAGATGGCGTACTTCATCAATCGAAACGCTTTATGTGTGGGTTGATGGTCATCATACCGGATGAGCAGCAGTTGCATTTTATCCTGTGGACGGAACTCAATCTCCAATTGCTCCAGCTTGCCTTGGAGTTCAGCATCCGCAAATTTATGGCCTAACAATACATCCTTCATCAGTTCCGCCCGCTTCTCGGGCAGATGTTCCCTCACGGAATACATGGCCCGCTGATGCAGCATTTGTTTCTCACCCTCCAGGCGAATTTGCACTGCGGCCTGCTGCACGGATTCGATCAGTTCCTCGTCCCGGACCGGCTTGAGCAGATAACTGACTGTCCCATGTTTGAGTGCCTGCTTCGCATAATCAAAGGAAGCATGCCCCGATAAAATAATACATTTGGTCTGTTCCCACTTTTGGCGGATGTGACTGACCAGATCCAGACCGGACATACCCGGCATACGGATATCCGTGATAATAATATGGACCTGATGTGATGCCATATGTTCCAAGGCTTCTTTGACAGAATAGGCTTTGAATACCTGACCAATCCCGTGTTCTCTCCACGGTATCGAGACAGCGATCGACTCTACTGCGGAATGTTCATCATCCACGACCATCAGATTCATCATGCGGTTGTTCCTCCTCAAACCATCGAATTTCTACACTGAGTCCACCGTACGGAATCGCTCCAAAATGAAGCCCGGACGACAGCCCATATCGCGTAACGAGACGCTGGTGCACATTCCACGTGCCTGTTCCAATCTCTTCACCCATTGGTTCATTGATCTCCCGTTCCAATTCGGCAATCTCTTCTGCTGTCAGAGTGACACCATCATTATCAACAAACAGGCTATATCTTGTATATTTCCGACCCTCAATATGTTCGGGTACCGCCATCCCCGTTACGACGACATGCCCACTGCCTTCCATCGGCTCAATGCCATGGATCACCGCATTCTCTACGATGGGCTGAATGAGCAGTCGCGGAATGTGAAGCTGCATCAGTTGCTGCGGTACGGCGATCTCGTAGGTAAGCCGGTTGGTCCGCATCTGTTGAATGGACAGATAATGGTCCAGCAGCCGAATCTCTTCTTCTACTGTTGTCATGTCATTCTCTCCCCGCGTAATGTAGCGATAGTAGTCTCCCAGACTTAGCGACATGGCAATAACCGCTTCACGGTTGCCGAGCTGGGTCATATTTTTAATATAAAACAGGCAGTTGTACAGGAAATGCGGATTGATCTGTGATTGCAGATGTTTCAATGTCGCTTCCCGTGAACGGATACGTTCCTCGTATACCTTCTCAATTAGTTCCTGAATCTGCTCCGCCATATGGTTGAAACTCTGGGTGAGATACGCGAATTCGTCACGAGAGTGATCGACCGGAATCCGTGTGGACAGCTGCCCTTTGCGAATCTGTTGTAGCCCTTTCATCAAGCGATGGATGGGCACCTGAACTTTTCGATACAAAAGCAGTGCGGCCCCGATACTCAGCACGAGCAGTAACAGAATGGAGGTAATAAACATATTTCGGCTCTTGTCCATTGGGGTCAGCAAATCATCCAATACCACAGGGTTCACGTATACCGCTTGCAGTTGTTTGGAGTGCACGTAACTGACCAGATATTGTTTACCGCCCACCTCCAGCTGATGATTACCTTCCCTCTCCGGCCCGTTAAAAGGCATATCACGCATAATCGCTTCGACCAGTTCGGGGTCCGCCGTACGGTTCAGCAACGGCTCATTGCCAGGTACCAGCAAGAAAGGATCTCCTCCTTGTGTCTCTTTGAAATCATCCAACATGGCAACCACGTTCATCGGGTCAAAATTAATCTCCATCACCGTTCGCACGCCTGTATTCACCGGTTTTTCATTCCACTCGTAGTTATCCGTGAAAAAGTAGGTGAAACTCCCCTTCTCCAGCTGCCATTGGCCAGGTTGCGGGAACGTCAACATCTTCTCATCGTAGACCGTCCGGCTGGACATGGTGGATAACACAAGTTCCGCTTGTGGCAGGACAATGGTAATATCGTTCTTCCAGCGGCTGGTGGACTGGTACAACGATAATTTGTCGAGAATATCCAGATAGATACTGTTCTTCTCATATTGGCTGGTGGAGTCCGTCATGTAACGGTAATGCAGGATACTCGGATCTCGCAGCAATGTCAGGCCATACAGCGAGAGCTGCTCGATATTTTTATCCACCTGCGAACTGAAATAATTGAACTGGTTCAGACTCGACTGTTGTTTCTCTTCAACGACCATGTCCACATTTGCCTGGTTCGCGTATGTATACAGCAGCAGAATGGGTACGAGCAGGCAGATTAAGAGAATGACCGTCTTCGCAAATACTGTGAATTTCATCGTTTCACCCTGTCCCTAAATTTGGAGTCGTTCTACACCGAAGTCCTATTTTATATTGAAAGCCCTTACAATTCTATATGATTTTATATTCTCTCGCTTTCCAGTGGCTTGAATCCTCTATTCCCATCAACAAGTTAATATTTCAACATCCGCATTGAAATGTTGTTCTATAGTCCGCCCTTTTCCGTTGCTATAATTCAGTTGCTCCACTCTGTAGAGAGGCTTACTCGCCTCACTTTCAGGGCTGGACGAGATAAAGGAGGGACCCTGATGGCTATAGAACAACCGTTAACAACCAATACGCCGGTGCGAAAAATGACACCCCATCCACGCAAACGTACCCGCTGGAATTTCAAACGCACATGGCCGCTGCATCTAATGCTGTTGCCTGCTGTACTGCTCACTTTACTGTTCGCCTATGTGCCCATGGGCGGCATTATTATTGCTTTTCAAGATTTCAAACCGTGGCTGGGATTCACTGGCTCCAAATGGGTGGGCTGGGACAACTTCCGGTTCATGTTCGAATATCCCGACAGTGTTCAGGTTATCTGGAACACGGTGCTGATCGCTTCGATGAAAATCGTGGCCGGACTTCTCGCCCCCGTGGTGTTCGCCATTTTGCTGAATGAGGTTCGGAACTCTACGTTCAAACGTTTCTCACAGACCTTGGTGTATCTGCCCCATTTCCTGTCCTGGGTTGTCCTGGGCGGCATTCTGCTCGATATGTTATCACCGGAAGGTGGGCTGGTAAACCAGGTGTTAGCGGCGGCTGGTGTTGAACCGATCTTTTTTCTGGGAGATGGCGACTGGTTCCGTGTAACGGTGGTTGTCAGTGATGTATGGAAGGAGTTTGGATTCGGAACGATTGTATTTCTGGCAGCACTTGCGGGTATTAACCCGGCATTGTATGAGGCTTCAGAGGTGGATGGGGCAACACGGCTTAGACAGACATTACATATTACCCTGCCTGCACTCGTACCGATGATTATCGTGGTAGGTACGTTATCGCTGGGCAACATCCTGAATGCAGGTTTTGACCAGATCTTTAACCTGTACAATCCGCTGGTATATGAGAAAGGCGATATTATCGATACCTTTGTCTACCGGATGGGAATTCTGAATGGCAAAATGAGCTTTGCGACCGCCGTTGGACTATTCAAATCATTTGTCGCGATGTTCCTGGTCATCTCTGCGTACCGGATGGCGTACAAAATCGCCAATTACCGTATTTTCTGAGGAGGAATCAAGGTGTATCACAAAACAACCGGGTACCGTATATTCAATGGTTTTAACCTCATATTCATCGCGGCCGTCTCGATCCTGTGCATCCTGCCGCTGGTCCATATTCTGGCGGTTTCCTTCAGTGGTAAAGCGGCAGCATCCGCCAATCTGGTGACACTATGGCCGATTGATTTTACGGTGGACGCCTATACCAAAACATTTGGTAACAGTAACTTTCTCAGCGCGCTTTGGATTTCAGTTCAACGTACCATTCTTGGCACACTGCTCAGTATGACACTTGTTTTCCTGACGGCTTATCCGTTATCCAAGGAGAGTCTGCACTTTAAAGGACGTTCGTTATATGCGTGGTTTTTCATCTTCACGATGCTGTTCAGCGGGGGATTGATTCCATCCTATATTTTGATCCAGAAGCTTGGATTGATGAATACGATGTGGGCTCTCATTTTGCCGGGAGCGGTGGCTGTCTGGAACCTGATTCTCATGATGAACTTTTTCCGCAACGTGCCAAAAGAGCTGGAAGAAGCCGCATTTATCGATGGAGCCAACCATATCACAACCCTGTTCAAAATCTATCTGCCTGTTTCCATGCCCGCCATTGCCACGATCTCCTTATTCACCATGGTAGGTCAATGGAATTCCTGGTTTGACGGTTTGATCTATATGAATGATGCTTCCAAATATCCACTCGCCACGTTAATGCAGACCATAATTGTACAGCAAGATTTCTCCAACATGAACGTGGATGCAACGCAGCTCCAGAACATGTCTCAACGTACGGTGAACGCGGCTCAAATCTTTATTGGCGCTCTGCCGATTCTGCTCGTATATCCGTTCTTACAGCGTTTCTTCGTAAAGGGGATTGTGCTCGGGGCGGTAAAAGAGTAAGGCAAACACACGGAATCCCCTCTTGGAATTCTTTGTTCAGAAAGGTCATGATTTCAGTTGATTCGAGATCTTTCTCCCGCGAGTAGCATTGTTATATTCATTAATCAACTCATCCAGCACCATGGATTGGCGAATAACCTCCGGATGCCATAGTTCCGGGTATTGACTTGCAATCTGGTAGAGTCTTTGCCGTGCATGTTCGATACATTCCTGAATGGTTTCCGGATTATGTACCATACTCCCGCCCCCTGTTGTCCTTAAATATCATCATCCAAAAAAGACCATCTAATATAATATTCGGAACAAGAGGGGGTTTGGATTACCCCAAAATTAAAATTTTGGTTATTTTTTCTTGTAAAAGTTATGATTAGCGTGGATCACATGAGTTGATGTGCATATATGTTCAATACAAATAAACCGGATCGGCTGCGCCTGTCCGGTTTTATTCCTGCTGAGTTTTTCAATTTTCTCTATCATGCTCCATTCATCTTAATCCAACATCCTTAAAACGATTGCCTATCGTCTCTGGAAAGGCACGTTTAATGGCATCAATGGCACGTTGTTCCGTAGCCCCTGCCTTCCGGATAAGCTCAATCACGCTTTGCACACATTCCGGTTCTCTCGAATCCCAAGAGATGGAGTCATCTATTACCTCAACGATCATTGTGTACAGGTTTGCGAGTAGCTCATACTCGTCTATGACCTGGTCCATTTGAATGGACAGATGCTTAAGTCCTGCAACATAAGAGGCAATATCCAATCTTGATTGGGCATAATAGCGAAGTACAGTTGCCGCTTGTTCAACGTCATATGTTCCTGACTGCAAAGCAGCAGCAATAGCGGCATACGCAGCCGCCCCACAGGCATAATCTTGGGGCGGCAGCATATAGTCATGGGTTTCCCATTTGTACACGGCCTGGATTAACGATTCCTTGCAGACTTCCCATAAATCGATAGGTGCACAGGCTTCCAGAACCTGATAATACCAGTAGGGTGTACTGTTCCTCCCAAACGAATCATAGGGCAGACGAATGATTTCATCACCTTTACTTTTACAGATGAATAACACCCGTTCCGCATCATCATATCCAGTAACAATGACAAATTGATCGTGCCAGAGAATCGCACCTACGCCCCGGTCAATGGAAGCTTTGATATCCAGCAGAGCCTGCTTCTGATAGAGCGGAAAAGTCGGTTCAAATGAAAATCCACCATGTTGTCCCGTTGTCACACCAATGAAGTCTGCTGCGACAAAGTTCTCTGCCATCCAATTGTATGCGGAGATTGACTCTGACGTCAGACACCGATCCACTACTAATCGGAATCCACTTGCCGTCATGCCTGCAATCATGTGGTGTGGGAAAACCGTCCACTGTTTATGTAATAAAATGCGAAACAACGCATCTGTATACGCGCTCACACCGCTCCATGATCTACATTCATCAGCAGAATTCACAGATTGCGGGGATTGAATCCAGTCCTGCAATACTACTTTTGTCGCCATTATCCTTCACTCCCTTCCTCTCTCATCCTATCGTGCGGAATGTGCTCCCCACCGTGGTATAGTGGACCTTTTACGGTCAGGATACTTCCTGGATATCACTCGAAAATAATCAATAGCCTGCTCTTCCAGTGCTTTCGCCTTCACGAGTACTTGTGCTAAATTTTCTGTGGTGTCTGGTCGCAAGACACGTCTATTCTCCTGCTGAACCATATATCCTTTCATTTGGTCAATTAACGTCCCAAGCTGTTCATAACATGCACAAGCCTGGTCCAGTTCGTTCCATATCCCTCGAACACCCTGCAAATACATCCTTATTTCGGTTCGCGAATGGCAGAAGGATTCCAAAATATAACCTGCACCGGATTCATCGAAATCCCCACTCCGCAGGGCCTCCACCCACACATCATATGCCTTTCTACCTGAAGCAATATTCTGATCAGGTAACAGTCGATAGGGAATATCCCAATCCTCAATCGCCAGTCTCAGGGATTCCAGCAGCATCTGTTGTTCAGGGATGCGGACCTGATCACCAAATACCTGACAATACCAAAATCCGGTAAAGTTCAAGCCAAAATTGTCATACAACAAAATCTGCGGTTCCTTGCTCCATCCGTCTTGCACATAAAAGATGCGGTCACTGTCATCATATCCATGAATAACACCGAACTCAGGAATCCAGTAAATCACACCAGTGCCTTCATCAATACTCCGTCTCACCCAATTCACTGCATCCTGCTGATAATAACCGAACGTGGAATGACGTGTACGTCCCCCATCCCAGATCGTGAATATCCCCAGGTTATCGACTCCGGGACGATGTGCTTCCCCCCATTGTCCATACGCTGTAACCGACATGGGAAGTAGTCTGCGATGTACCGACAGCTTGAAAGCCATGCCCGTATATCCGGCAAGTACAACCTTGGAACCTTGAAACTGGCCTGTATGGGTTAGTATCGCATGCAGACTATCCACGTACGATTTGGACTCCCGCTTCATGATGAGGTTATCTAGAATGTTCTCAGCCAAGGATGGATCTTCTCCTCTCTACACTGGTTTATTCCACGTTTTGTTTACCTTGTATCGCGAGCCTGTCAATTAATCTTTCTGCGCTTTGCTGAAGCTTGCGTCTAAGCCACCCAGGAGACAAAAGTTCCTCCCATTCACTAACAAACAAATGCTGCAAGAAAGCGTCCGTGTCATAAAATTCAATTGAATAAATCTGATCTTGCCTAGCCCGAATACGATACCCTTCCCATAGGTCCATTTGCTGCAATTCCTTCAAGCGAATCTCAGCTACAAACGGTTTACGCACGGGCAGTGTTTCTTCCCATCCACTTAGAAGAGCATCTGACTTGTACTCAAATCTCTCATTCAAGATCGATACATGAACAATGCCCTCCAAGCGAATGGCCACTTGCTGTACAGGGTCTGCTTCATAACCCACCACGTAATCGGCGTTAAACTGGGATATCATCTTTAATGGACACAAGGAAAACTGCCGTTCTCCATCGTGATCCCTGTAATGAATATGTACTCTACGCAAGTCAGTTATGGCGTGGGACAACAATTCAAAGAATTGCAGTTGCTTCGGTTGCGCCGAAAATACTGGGAGTTCACTACTTCCCATCTGTTGTTCCTCCAACGTAAAACGCTCCAGCAAATGCGCTACACGTTTCACCGCGTCCGATTGATCATAATCGTAATGCCGGTAACGATGCGCCAGATATTTCAGCACACGCTGCTCTTCTTCGGTCATATACAAATGGGGCAATCGAAAAGTCTGATCCTCATAACAATAGCCCCGATATTTTGCCATATACACCAAAGGGGCTCGCAAGGAACTTGCCATATATTCAATATCACGCTGAGCCTGACGACGGGAGATTTCAAATTCACGGGCAAGCCAGCTGCTATTCGGAAAACGTCCCCCCCGAATCTGTTCGTCAAACCAGTGAATCCGATGCATGTTACTCATCTTCCCGCCCCCATCTCATCCATTCTTAATATATTCGATTATATCAAAAGACATGGCCCGTTCCGAAGAACAGGCCAGTTATGTTATACATGTGCCTTATCCACTCTGGATTGCACGGCTTTGAAGCATTTCTTGCATACTTTCAGACTTGTACCGTCTGTTTTTGTTTGCGTATACAACAATTTAATTCGGGTACTGCTACACACCGGGCATGTTCCCCGGCCCCTGGAAGGAAGACTCCACAAAACGCGTCCTCTTTTAGTTTTTGCCAATGGTTGTGAACCTCTTTTCGATATGGTTTGTGTGTTCACCGTTATTATATAGGGCATGGTACGACACAGAATGTCGCATCAGTATTAGAGGTATTTCAGAAAATAAAAATGTCCCCTCTTCAACCTGAAGAAAGGACAACATTTAGGAAAGACCTGTGCTCGACTGAGCTGCGGCCTGCAATAACGGTTGCAGGAGTCCTGGAAAGCGCGTTTCCAAATCATCGGATCGCAGGGTGAGAAAATGCTGTGTGCCCTGCACTCTGACCTGAATAACTCCGGCTTCCCGCAGAGTGCGAATGTGATGCGACATCGTTGACTTCACAACAGGTGCATGAAAATGACTGCACGGCTGCTCCCCGCTTCTCGCTGCTTCGGCAACAATCCCAAGACGGGTCGGGTCGCTTAATGCGTACAATACGGAGGAAAGTTCAATATCTGATACTTGTGGATGATGTAAAATCTTCATATTGTAGTCTCCTTTTTTCAGACTATCCATTGTATTTTAACACAGATCCATGATATATTTCTAATGTTCGACACCAATCGAACTTTAATGATTTCGTTATGTAACCCCTGCTGTTAGGCACGGGATTGACATCATACTACATTTTGCAAATGTTACACACCGTTTCTGAAATGTTGCGAAATACACATCACTCTAGGAGGTTTTTATGAACAACACCGCAACCGCATCATCAGGGGAACGGACCGGAATACAGGAAGGTTTAATTGTAAGCTTGCTTGGCTTCACCGTTGTACTCGTTGTTATGAATACAATGATGTTTAATCTGGCCCTGCCCAAAATTGCAGCCGAATTTATGCTTACATCCGTCGCTTCCTCATGGATTGTTACAGGGTATTCCATTGTATTTGCCATTTCCTCGATTACGTTCTCACGTCTATCGGATTTCATACCTATTCGTACATTATTCACGACCGGGCTTACGTTACTTGGCGCGGCATCCGTTCTCGGGTTCTTCAGTAATCATTTCATCATTTTGCTCATTGCACGTCTGATCCAGGCTGCGGGTGCTGCATCGGTTCCGGGGCTTGCCATTGTACTGATTACCCGGTACATTCCACATGATCGCCGGGGTAAATCGATGGCTGTAATCATGTCCGCGAGTTCACTGGGGCTTGGACTTGGTCCCGTCATTGGCGGAAGTATTACTCAGTTTCTGGGATGGCATGATCTGTTTATCGTTACGGGATTAACGTTATTCTTGATTCCTGTATTCTTCAAACTGCTCCCGCGGGAAACACCGCAAAAAGGTTCATTTGACCTGCTGGGTGCCGTGCTTCTCGCCATCGGTACTACCGGTGTGTTGTTATTCCTGACTTCCCGTCAGTGGTACACGCTTGTTATCGGTGTTGCGGCACTGCTTCTGTTCTGGCTCCGAATTCGGAGCGCGGCAGATCCATTTGTTCAACCTGCTTTGTTTAAAGACAAAAAATATATGATGCTCAGCTCGCTGGGGATTGTATCGTACATTAATAACTTCTCAACGTTGTTCCTGTTACCTCAAATTTTGGCGCATCTGTATGGACTGACACCTGCTCAATCCGGACTTGTCATCTTCCCCGGTGCAGTCGTGTCTATGCTGCTGTCCAACCGGATCGGCCGCATGATTGACCGACATGGCAATACGTTGCTGCTGAAGTTTGCACCATGGCTACTACTGGCAGCTGCCGGGTTATTCGCCTTATTTGCAGACAATAACATCTACGCCATCATGGCCGTGTATGTCCTGCTCAGCGTTGGCTTCTCTTCCCTAACCACCAGCGTGTCCAATGAATTGTCTGGCAATCTGACCATGGATCAGGTTGGCGCAGGTATGGGACTGTTCCAACTTAGTCAGTTCTTCAGCGGTGCTTTCAGTGTTGCTGTTACTGGTGTAGCATTGACGGCGATGCAAAACTTGCCACTGTCCTCAGCGTACACCAATATTTTCTGGGGCATGACTGTGGTCGCACTTGCATCCGTTATTTTCTCTCAGGTGTATCTGAGAATGCAGTCACGGAAAGTCACGAAAACAAGTAGCCCGATCTAATATCTCATTTAACCAAAAGAAGTCAGGAAGGGACCCTCGGGTTCTGAACCTGGCTTTTTTTCTACCTACTTTCTATGCATGATACATGTATCAGCTGCCCTCTTCCACTAACACAAAACAGCCCCAAGGACGCGTTCATCACGCTCCTCGGGGCTTTTATTTTATGGTTGACCAACTTCTCTATTCTTCTAAACTGAGTATACTATTCAAACAGGTCCAAACGAAGACGTTTCAGACTTGTATGTTTGATGTACCACTGACCGTCGATTTTGACAAAAGTCTCGTGGTAGTGCCCAAACCCGTGGAAAGATTTGTTCTCATTGCCCTCCGGAAACGTGACCCAATCTTCCATTGGGGAGATGACCTTTGCTTCGTTCTCAGATACAAATTCAACTTCGGCGCTATGAACATGATGCACGGTTACGGCAACATCCACCAGATCACGGAATACTTGTACGATCGTATCACGGCCTGTTAATACCGGAATTGGATTGCCTTCCGTGCTGAAATCGGCCACTGCATCCGGAGCAAACACATCACCCAAGGTATCCCACTGCTTCGTATCAATATAGCGGCAATAACGTGCCTTGGTATTCCTAATATTTTCCAGCGCGAGCAATTGTTCCAGTCCTGTAATCGTTGATTGGCTCATGTGTTGTCCCTCCAGAGATGTAAAATGTGATGTAAGATTAGGATCATGTATGTATGCATACTATACCTTCCTTATTGTACCATTCGCCTTCTATTAGGTACAACGATACAAAAAAATCTTTCCTTACCTCTCGCGAGGTTGGGGAAAGATCTGGATATACCTATGTGCCAGACGAGTTAACCACGTCGATTGAAGTTCACTTCTATCTGCAAGTTACAGGGAATGTGCACCCTTCATCTGGGAAGCCAGTTCTGACATTTTTTTATTGTTCAAAAAACTTTCCATCTCTTCTTCCGCCTGCACCATCACCTGCTGGATCAAACAGCCCGCGTTATGATTCTGGGAACATTCGAACAGGGACGCCTGACCTTCAATCGCATGAATGATCTCCAAGAAAGAAGGATCCGGATTTTTACGACTAAGCCGGTAGCCACCATTGGCGCCAGAAGTCGATTCGATCATGCCCGCCTTAACCAATTTGGTCAAAATTTTGGACAGATACGTTGGTGATACCTTCTGCAATTCTGCAAGTTGGTGTACACTAACCAGCTGTTCGGGGGCAGTACTTACAAGATGAAGCATCGTATGCAAAGCATAATTTGTCGCTTTTGAATATTTCATGAGGGCACCTCATTATATACGGATTTAATTTATCCATAATAGACTTGATTGAGCTCTGTGTCAAACCAATATACCTCAAGCGCTGGCAACATCGAAAGGATACGGGTTAATTGTGATACAATCCGCGGTAATCCGTAGGTGTCATCCCCTCATGGGCCATGAACTGGCGGTTAAAATAACTGGCATTGGGATACCCCGCTTCCTCCGCGATTTGTCCAATGTTGGCCGTAGGCCGTTCGAGTAACCATTGCTTCGCCATCTGTAGTCGAGAACGAGTGATAAATTCCATGGGCGTCATCTCCACAGCACTCTTGAACATTTTGCAAAAGTAATACGAACTCACACCTGCAAGATCCGCCCAGTCCTGCAACAGGAAAGGTTGACAGGCCTCCTGCTGCATCTGTGGAAGAAGTGCAAGAACCCGATTCTCCGCCTTACTTGTGGTACGTGTGCTCTTTAAAGGTACTGCATGCTGCACGAACTCGGCAAGTACGGCATAGGTCAGTGTGGATAGCTGAGCTGGACGCAGCATGGTGTTCTGTTCCGCTTCAGTGAGCAAGGCCAGATGAGCCTCTTCCCAAGAGCTGCGTTGCCGCAGTGTCCACAATAGATTGCGATGTAACCCCCGCTCGATCATATAATCATGCAGACGTTCACCGTAAAAATGAACCCATCGTACATCCCATGGATCATCTTCACTACTATAATAATGCTGCCGCTGCTGCGGGAAATAGAGAAACGCCTGACCTGCGCGAAGCTCATGCACCACCCCGTCCACTTCTACATATCCCTTGCCCGAAGCGACGTAGTGAATATTAAAGTTGTTCAGTGCGCCGGCCTCACGCAACACGGCATGCTGGACGTGGTCCATATAATGTCCAACGGACTCGGGATAACAAAAATATGGAATATCCTGCAGGGTAAGCAATACGGTTTGTCTCATCATAGCCGGTTCTCCTTGATCAACAATATTGTGTTAACTAACTTCAATATATTATCATTTTAATTCATTGATCTATTCTTTATAATCACAATATACATTTATAAACGGGAGGATACAACACATGAATTCAGTTCAAAAATTGCGTTGGGGCATTCTTGGTAGCGCTAGCATTGCTGTGGAATCCGTCATTCCAGGCCTGCAACAATCCGAGTTAAATGAAGTAACCGCGATTGCCAGTCGAGACGAAGATAAAGCCAAACAGACGGCCGAGAAACTTGGGATCGACAAGGCTTATGGCAGTTATGAAGCTTTGCTCGCTGATGATTCCATCGATGCCGTATATATCCCACTGCCGAATCATCTTCATCGAGAATGGACGATCCGGGCTGCTGAAGCAGGCAAACATATTTTGTGCGAGAAACCACTGGCTCTGACAGAACAGGAAGCTCAGGAGATGGTTCAAGCTTGTGAAGATGCAGGTGTGCATCTGGCTGAAGCATTCATGTACCGCCATCACCCACGATATGAGCAGATTCGGGATATCATTGCCAGCGGTGAGATTGGTGAGATTCGTGGTATGCACAGCACATTTTCATTTAATAACTCCAATGCATCCGGCAATGTCCGCTTTCGGCGGGATTGGGGCGGAGGTGCACTGTATGATATCGGATGTTATTCCATCAGTGTAGCACGCCTGCTGCTTGGTCAAGAACCAAGTGCAGCCACTGTTATTGGCATGTTCTCCCCAGAGCATGATCAGGTCGATATGATGGCCTCTGGACTGCTAGAATTCGATAATCACGTTGGTGTGACCTTTGACAGCAGCATGTGGGCAGCCTTCCGCAATACGCTGGAGGTACTGGGGTCCGACGGGATTATTGAAGTCCCTTCGGCATTTATCAGCGGACAGGACCGCAGTTCCAACTTCTATGTAACGGCTGGTGGTGAACGCAGAGAGATTGAAGTCCCGCAAGTGAACCACTACTCTCTACAGGGAGATGATATGGCACGTGCTGTACTTCAGGGCAAGGATCTGCGCTTCGCCCCTTCCGATGCGGTAGCTAATATGAAAGTACTGGAAGCTTGCCTTCGTTCAGCGGAAGAACGTACACGAATTACACTATAATTGAGAGGATGAACTGACTTATGGAATATATCGAAATTGCTGGTGCAGGTAAACGTGTCTCCAGATTGATTAAAGGAACCGATTATTTCGTGCATAATGCCTACGATAAAGCAGCTACGAACATGGATGCTTTTCTGTCGATTGGCGGTAACACTGTAGATACAGCACATATCTATTGTGGTGGACAGAGTGAAGAAGTCCTTGGTCGTTACATGAAAGAACGTGGTAACCGCGACCAGATCGTCATTCTCACCAAAGGCGCGCATCATGACCAGAATGGGCCACGTGTGAATGCTGATGCCATCCGCAGTGACTTGATGGAAAGTCTGGAGCGTCTTCAGACAGATCACGTAGAGATGTATGCCTTGCACCGCGATGATCCCAATACCCCTGTCAGTGTTATTCTTGAAGCACTGAACGAACATATTGAATCCGGCAAAATCGGCGCAATTGGCGCATCCAACTGGACCTGGCAGCGGCTCGAGGAAGCCAATGCATACGCTGCGGCAAATGGCCTGAAGGGCTTCACATTCAGCAGTCCAAATCTCAGTCTCGCCAAAGCAAACGAACCTTTCTGGGAAGGCTGTGTGTCAGCAGATGCAGAGACGCTGGCATGGCATGAGCAAACCAAACTACCATTGCTATCCTGGTCCTCCCAAGCACGTGGTTTCTTCACTGGAAGATTCACACCTGAAGTTCGGGATAACGAAGATCTGGTGCGTGTATTCTACAGTGATGATAACTGGGAACGGTTGCATCGGGCTGAACAATTGGCTAATTCGAAGAAAACATCACCCATTCAGATTGCACTCGCTTATGTATTGAATCAGACGTTCCCAACCTGTGCGCTGATCGGTGCCCAGAATCAGGCGGAGCTGCTGTCCTGTGACGAGGGGGCCCGCATCACGCTGACTCCTGCTGAAATCGCATGGTTGGATCTGGGCAGTAATGTGCCAGCTGGCATCTAAAGAGAGTTAAACATTCTATCATTCAATTTAATGACTCCAAGAGGCTGATATTCCGCGATAGCGTGAAATGTCAGTCTCTTTCTGTTCTGCACAAGCGATCAGATGCTTTAACCTTGTTGCACAAATTACCATATATACTGTTCACTTTTCCCCACTTGTCTGGGAACAAATAAAGAAGGACTTACCCCAGAACACTTCTCTGAAGATAAGTCCCTTATATCATAGATTAAGCCATTTAGAATGTTAGGAATTGCACTGTCATTTGTATGGATTACAGTTTAACGATCTGACCTGTTTTCTCGGATTCGAATGCTGCCAAGATCACTTGCAGTGAACGCAAGCCCTCTTCCCCGGAAATCGCTGGAGGTGTTTTGGTTACAATCGACTCTACAAATGCGTCAATTACACCACTCGGTACTTGTTTCTCGTTGGTAGCCATGGCACCAACTTTGTACGTCTCAACTGTACCATTGGTCAGCTCAACGATAACTTCATCGCCTTCCACTGTTCCGATCTTCATAACACCATTCTCGCACCACAGCACTGTACTGTTGTCTCCAGCTCTGTATTGTGTCCAGCTTGCTACGAGCGTTCCGATCGCTCCGCTCTTCATACGCAGCAAACAAGTTGCGTTATCGTCAACCTTAGTGCCTTCTTTGTGCAGTGTGCTGATGAAACCAGCCACTTCAGATACCTCATCATTCAGCAAATAACGGATGAAGTCGGATTTGTGCACGCCCAGGTCGCCCATTGCGCCCATAATCGCTTCTTCTTTACGGAAGAACCAGCTTTCAGCTCCGTCCACACTCCAGCCTTCCGGACCCGGGTGACCAAATGATGTACGGAAATTCAGGACTTTACCGAGTTTGCCGGATTCGAGAATTTCTTTTGCTTTTACGTGAGGAGGCATCAAACGTTGGTTGTGTCCAACCATCAAATACACGCCATTTTTCTTGGCAGCTTCGATCATTTGCTCGCCTTCTTCAGTGGATACTGCCATTGGTTTCTCAACCAATACATGCTTGCCTGCATTTGCAGCAGCAATCGCCATTGGCGCATGCAGATAGTTTGGTGTACACACACTAACGGCATCCACTGTTTCGTTTGCAAGCAATTCTTCGTAACTGGAATACGCTTTACCGCCGTAAGTTTCGGCCATCTTCTCCGCACGCTCCACAACCGGATCGGCAAAAGCGACAAGTTCTACGTTCTCATTGGCAGCGTACTCTGGAATATGTCTGCGCTCGGCAATGGCTCCACAGCCGAATACAGCAACTTTAATTTTACTCATGTACATAAGTCTCCTTTGACAAATAGATTAGCATTTTTCATGGTTCGATGGTCCATTAGAATTGATTCAAGTAGTTTTCTTTCAACCAGTTGTAGCTATTGGATACGCTCTCAAGCGGAGGATTCTGACATACGTCTTGTTCCACGATCAGCCATTCCACGCCTGCATTCGTAGCGCCTTCAATAACAGCTGGCAGGTCAACCGAACCTTGTCCCAATTCCAGTGTTTTCATCTGGCCCTGTTCGTCTTTGCTGAAGTCCTTCAGATGAAGCAGCGGCAAGCGACCCGCATATTTATTAATATACTCGATCGGATTTTGTCCCGCAAATTGTACCCAACATACGTCCATTTCCACTTTTACCGCTTCCGGTGATGTTTGAGCGAACATGGCATCAAAGGCATTGGCATCGCCAACCTGGCCATGGAATTCAAAGTCATGGTTATGGTATCCGAAGATCAATCCTTGTTTCGCTGCTTCAGCTCCATATTGTTGTAACTCAGCGAATAGCTTGGTCCAACCTTCTGCATTCTCAGGACGATCTTCTGGCATCAGGTAAGGGCAAATGATATATTGTGCACCAATTGTTTTTAGGTAATCGATTTGTTTTTGCAAGTCTTCGCGCATTGCATGTAGTGAAACGTGGCTGCTGAATCCTTTCAGTCCAAGTTCATCTAGTAGCGCTTTCATTTCCTCAGCTGGAATATCGCCATATCCGGCAAACTCCACACCTTCATATCCAAGGGCCGCTACTTTACGCAACGTACCACGAAAATCTGCTGCAGTTTCATCACGGAGTGTAAACAATTGCAAACCAATATTAAGTTTTTTCATGTAGGATACACCTCTGTTCTCAAATTTGCTTTCATTGCTCTATCTGGTATCATCCTAACGCAAAACAGGCTAGAATGAACATATACAATATAGTCAGAACATGAACTATCTGATCAAATTTTATTTCCATCATTTTGCATCAATTGAATGTAGCTAATTTCAACTGAAGATATTTACACTGGCACTCCGATGACAGAACAACCTTCCGATCGCTGTTATCCCCAGATTTTTTTGATTTCCTTTTCAAAAGGATAAAATCCGGAGATAAAGGCGAACACTTCGTTTCTTCAGGTTCTTTCTGTCCTCTCCGTTTTCGTGTAAATGTTAAGTTAAACTTATGATGTAAAAGGATGTACATATTGGGGGATTTTATCTTTGGATACGTTAGAGACATCTGTACTGATCTGTGACTACTCATACCACTATAAAGCGTTCACTCATAATATGAAGGGCGAGTTGCAAACCTATCTGTTCCGTCTGCAGACCGAAGGCTCGTGCAAAGTGTATGTACAGGATGAAGAATTCAGGATGACTAGCGGGGATTTGCTGCTCTTAAAGCCTGGTGACGACTACCATCTCGTTGTAGATGAACCACATAAGGAAGGACGCTTGTCTAGCGGAGATTATTATCTGTTCTGCGAGGGCAGCTGGATCGAGAACTGGTGGAAACGGCAGCATCGATCTACCGTGAGCCGGATTGGACTTGATGACAAGCTCATCAGCCTGTGGAGAAATATGTTACTTGAGAAACGTCGCGGACCTCTTGAGGAAAATGCGGAGCTAAAGGATGCGTTACTGCGCGGATTATGTCTATATATCGACCGGGCAATTAAAGAGAATATTCAGACCGATCGGGCAGTTTCCTCTGCGCTGAAGTTAAAACGTTTTATAGAGGAGCATGCCACGGTTACGTTCAAGCTTGATGAAGCGGCTCGTTATGCGGGCCTCAGCCTGTCACGTGCAGTCCGTTTATTTAAGGAGCACTACAATCAGACCATGATTCAATATGCGATTGAGATCCGTTTGAATGCGGCATTGGAACGAATGAAATACAGTGAAATGACACTGGAGCATATTGCCGAATCCTGCGGTTTTGCAAGTTACTCCTATTTCCACCGGGTATTCCGGGCGCACTTCGGTGTATCTCCGGCGGAATATCTCAAATCCAAGCAGCATGAGCCTATCGATGATCTGGAGCATGTATGATGTTCAGTACCAGAAACCCATGACCTTAAAGAGGTTCATGGGTTATTTTGATACATTGAACTGTAATCAACTTTCAGTACGACTGGAAGTCAGAACGTTTTATATAAGAATGAAGTTCACTTCAATATTTTTTCATGTGACTCCCACAGAACAAGACTGTACAATTATAGAGACAGTTTTTTTACAAATTCATACATATCCATTAAATCCATATCTATCATACTGGAGCGATACATATGCTAACCCACCAGCGCAAAGTCCTCATCATTGAGGATGAATCAGATATTTCGCGCATTCTGCGAGATTATTTAACCAAAAATCAATATGAAACCGCCGTGGCAGCCACTGGTCAAGATGGACTTCAGGTTATGGAGCTTATTCAACCAGACTATATCATTCTGGACATTATGCTTCCGGACATGGACGGGATCGAGGTCTGTCGAGAGATCAGAAGGCGCAACAATATCCCCATCCTCATTCTAAGTGCCAGAGGCAGTGATACCGATAAGGTACTTGGTCTTGGCTTTGGAGCAGACGACTATATGACCAAGCCCTTCTCGCTGAGCGAATTGTTAGCACGAATTAATGCCCACTTCAGGCGTTATGACAGTATGACATCCGTTGGAGACAGAACAGATCTGTTGCATCTTGGAAACCTGGTGATTGATAAAAAAGCCTATAAAGTTACATTAAACGGATCGGAAGTTTCTCTGTCTGCCAAGGAATTCGAATTACTTCATTACTTGGCAAGCCATAAGAATCAGGTATTCTCCAAAGCCCAGTTGCTCGACGCCATCTGGGGATATGCAACCTACGGTGATGAAAATACCGTAACCGTATACATTCGCAGACTACGTGAAAAGATTGAGGCAGATGCCTCGCATCCGACCGTTCTGAAGACGGTATGGGGTGTCGGTTACAAATTCAATTACGAATAAGTGAGATTGGAGGCACCCACATGTCATTGAACAGCTGGTCCAAACGCTGGTTGTTAACAACACTTGGGCTTCTCATTATTATCGTTTTAAGTATCCTTGCACTGTCGATGATGCTGTTACAAGATCGAAATTCAGGCGAATCCAATCTGTCCCTGAATCAGGTTCGACTCAAGGTCAATCCAATCTTACTCGCTTTGGAGCAAAATCATCAGCATCTTAATGAACAAAATATTCGTGAAGTCATACGTTCCACCGCCAGAGAGACCGGGGTTCTGCTTACCTATCTAAACTTGGATGGAAAAGTCATTCTGTCCTCCGCCCCCACCTCTGAAGGGACGCAAGCTAATCTGCGTAAAGCTCTTCATTATGATCTGCATCATGCCACTCAGGCCGCGGACGGTAACGATTTGCTTGATATTGCGTTTCCTGTGATGGACGGACCCACGGGAAGTCAGATCGGCAATGCCATCTTTTCAATCCCCCAAGCCATGGTTACGGTTCAGCAATCGATGACTTTTCCGGTTATATTGATTAGCGCACTCCTGCTCCTGTCACTGATTCTGAGCTTATTTCTATTCTGGATGAAACGAAAACTGGACAAACACCTGCTCTCTCCCATCCATCAATTGAAGCAACATGCGGAATCCATGCTTAAAGGCAATTATGAAGAAAAAATCCAGTACAACCGGAACGATGAATTGCTCGAAGTATATGCCATGTTTGATCTCATGCGCACGGAGATTAAACATATGAGCGAGAAGCGTATTCAGCAGGAACAAGCACAAAAAGAACTCATCACCAATATATCTCATGACATTAAAACACCAATTACCACGATAAAAGCATACATAGAAGCTATTGAGGAAGGACTATGCAACGATCAGGAGACGCTGATGGAATATATGGGAGTGATGCGAACCCATACGGATAAAACAGCCCGCCTTGTGGAGGATCTGCTGGTTCATGCACTTCAGGAATTGGGGCAAATTTCGGTGGAAACCCGTGAGTTGTACAGTGGGCCTATACTGGAGACGATGTTGAAACCTATTGAACATGTTGTCCTAACAAAGGGGCTTATCTATAAAGGACCCAACTACATCCCCAATGTGTTAATCGCTATCGACCCCACTCGAATTGAACAGGTGATCTCCAATCTTGCCGCCAATGCCCTCAAGCATACAGCTCCAGGAGACACGATACGTATAGATATGGAACTGGAATCTGAGCATTTGAATGTGACGATTGCCGATTCGGGTCAGGGAATACGTGTACAGGACATGCCGTTTGTTTTTCAGCGTTACTTCAGAGGCCAGGCGAGTCATGCAGAACAACGTGTTCAGGAAGGTACAGGGCTGGGCCTTTCTATCTGCCAAAGCATTATTGAAGCACATGGAGGCCATATTTCCTTTACTAGTAAAGAAGGACAAGGTACAACCTTCCGGTTCTATCTGCCGATCTGCTGAGCCCACCTGAACCTACACTCCACAGCTGTAATACTTTATTCATAATTTGATAAGGCTTCCTCAACATCCCTCCTCTAGAATGAATCCTATACTGCACTCGGGAGTGATTCGACTTGTCCAAAAAAGTGATTATCCGTGCACAAAATCTGTGCAAAACATACAACAGCGGAAGTGAACAACATCATGCCATCCGTAATGTTGATCTTGACATCTATGAAGGGGAATTCACGGTCATCATGGGTAACTCTGGCTCTGGAAAATCAACCCTCTTATATCTGCTAAGCGGACTGGATCAGATTACAGCAGGTGAGGTCTATTTTCGCGACCAGAGGATTGACGCTTACAGTGAACGCCAAATGTCCGACTTCCGCACCCGCCGGATCGGTTATATCTATCAAAGTATCAATCTGGTCCCAGACCTTTCCATCAAAGAGAACATTGCTTTACCGGGATATATTGCAGGAAACAAAAAGAAGGACATCCTATCCCGCGCTGCTGAGCTGATGAATGCCATGGATATTGATGGACAGCGTAACCGCCTCCCATCCCAAACTTCCGGAGGACAGCAGCAACGAGCTGCGATTGCACGGGCTTTGATCAATTCGCCGGATATCATTTTTGCCGATGAACCGACCGGAAGCTTGAATATGGAACACGGCACAGCTGTTCTTGATATCCTTTCAGACCTCAACCGGAAAGGACAGTCCGTTGTTATGGTGACGCATGATATCAAGGCCGCCTGTCGGGCAGATCGCCTGATCTACATTTTGGACGGCAAGATTGGCGGAATCCTTGAGTTTGACACTTATGACAAACATCAAATTCAAGATCGTGAAGCGATCATCTTCGCTTTGGTTACGGGGAAGGAATAACGATGGCGGTCATGTTTAAACTTAGCTTGTCGTATCTGAATAGGAACAAATTACAAAATGCGCTGATTGCGTTGCTCCTGCTACTCTCGACACTTCTTGTATCAACAGCTATTGTCATTCTGGCGAACACAGGCAATCAGTTTTATGAAATGCATACCCGAACCCATGGATCTCATCAAATCCTGACATTTGAAAAAGGGCTCAATGACCCTGACGTTGTGCACAACTGGTGGGCTTCTCAGGATGGAGTTCAGGTGTCCCCTTTGCTAAAGTATCGTACATTGTCAGGCATCATTTTGAATGAAACTCACATCCCTAACATCTACCTGTACATGTTTAATACGCCTCCGCCGCCATGGGGTGTGGATGAACTAATTTTCTCAAGCGGGACGCCCGACACAGTTCCCGAACAAGGCTTCGTCTGGATTCCAACGTCCATGGCCAATGCTTATCATATTTCCGTAGGTGATACCATTGGCTTCAAAACCGGCTCAAGCACACTCGAATTAAATGTATCGGGCATTGTCATCGATGTACCATATGGGGCACCCTTCTCCAATACAGCACGGGTCTGGATGAATCCTACCGATTATCAACATGATCTCGCTACACTTGCTGGCAACGAGAATCGTATGATGGGCATCCATTTTAACGATTACAGCATGAATTCGGTGTATTGGGAACGATACAATCGTGAGACAGATACTCCGTTTCTGGAATCCAAAATGGAGTTCGAGGCCATTGCCTCTTTTTATCTGATCATCAATCAGGTTATTGGATTCATCATGATATTCATGGGTGTTGTCATGCTCTCTATCGCCCTGATGACCATCGGATTTACGATTGCGGATGCCATCCTGGCCAATTACAGAACGATAGGAATCCTCAAATCACTAGGTCTGACTTCCCGAAAAACGATAGGCACCTATGTTATTCAATATGCATTGATATCCATCGTAGCCATTATCCCTGGACTTGCACTCAGTATATGGATATCCAAATGGATCATTAATATTTCTGTATCCTCTCTTCGAGTGGGGAATCAGAACATTCCAGTTCAAGGATTGGATGCGGCCATACTGGCCGGCGTACTACTATTTACTCTAGTGATTCTGTTCACTGTGTTATATGCCAAAAAGGCACGCAGCATACAGCCCGTGCAGGCTATTCGTTATGGTATGTCGGAGACAGATCACAGCCGGATGGCTGGGAAAATGAATTCGCCATGGGCACACTGGATCGGATTTACACGACTGCCTATCACCGCCGTACTTGGATTCAGACATGTGTTCAAAAACACCAAAAGCTCTGTTCTAACACTCCTGCTAGCCACCATGGCTTCCTCCGTACTTGTTCTGGGTTATGTTCTGCTGACCAGTATAACCGGAATTGAACAGACCGCAGCTAAATGGGGGTATGACAATGCCAATATCGCAGCAGTAGTCGTGAACAAAGGTAACTTTCCAAAGACTGAATTGAAACAAACGTTAGAAGAGGATACAAGGATTAGCAATGCAGGCTGGCAAGGGAACACAACGGGTGTAATTAGCCCGGAGTCTTCTGCAACAGTGAAGGGCCAATCCCTCAGTCTCAACTTGAGTGTACTGGACGGGAGTTATCAGGAACTTGGATTCGAAACGTTAAAAGGGGTTAACCCACAACATGCGAATGAAATTGCCATTGGTGTAAGTGTAGCCAAAACATCAAATAAAGATCTCGGTGATCTTATCGATATCTATATTGAAGGAGAAAAGCGTACATTCCTCATCACAGGCATCTATCAGGCGATCGCCAACATGTCTGTTTCAGGCAGAATCACCATTGATGCCATGAGAAGTGTGAACCCCAGTTATAGTGAATTTGATGTTATCTTCATCAATGTGAACGATATGGCACAAGCGGGTAAGGTTGCCTCTGAATTAAATGAGCAATTTAAAGATTTTGCTTCGGTAGTCACTCAGAAGACTTTGCTTGATTCGGTTTACGCGGAAGCCGCTAACATCCTGATCTATCCGATGAGCCTGATCGGATTGCTCTTTATCATTGTGACGTTCATCATTATTTTCAGTACTTGTAGAATCAATATCCGTAAAGAAAGCAGAACGTACGGGATATACAAATCGCTGGGAATGACATCTCGCCAAATCCGGTTGTCGCTCTCCATGGGAATGTTCATACTGTCCTCCGTGGGAGCCATACTGGGTATTTTCGTCGGCGTATACCTGCTGCCTCTTCTACTTGAAATGGTCCTTTCCGGTTATGGTATCGTACAGCTTCCACTGATCCTGCATTGGGGTGGAATGGTACTGTTCACCTGTCTAAGCATCATTGCAGCCAGTCTTGGCTCGTGGTTCTCTTCGAGAATCATTCGGGAAGCATCGCCACGTATGCTGGTTATCGAATAATGTAATCAGAATGCCTTAACACAATAAAACAAGCCCTTCCATACCTCTATAGGATGTGGAAGGGCTTGTTATCATGATATGAACTAATTCCGCCATTTCTTCGCAAGTGCACCAATCTGATGTGGCGTAGTACGGCAGCAGCCGCCAATAATCTGCGCGCCCGCAGCAACCCACTGCTCCGATGCGTCCCTCATACTACCACAGGTCCCCTGTCCGCTCCACGTCTTCGTTGCTGCATCATACGTCTCTCCCGAGTTCGGATACACAATAACAGGTTTATCGCTGGTACGGCGCAAAATACCCACTGCTTCCGTTACCACTTCCATCGGAGCACAGTTCAGGCCAATCGCCGCAATCTGCGGCTCGGAGCCAAACGTCTGTGCACATACCTCAAGTGGCGTACCCTCGCTGATGCTTGTCCCGTCTTTTAAAGAAAAGGATAGCCAAGCATACGCATGAGGAAACTCCTTCAGTAAATCAACCAGCACTTGTGCTTCCTGCAAGGAAGGAATCGTCTCAAACGCAAGAATATCAGCACCTGCTTCAATTAGCGCCGCCATACGCGGACGGTGAAATGCGACAAGCGTCTCATCCGACACGGCGTAATGTCCCACATACTCTGATCCATCCGCCAGATAGGCGCCGTACGGCCCAACGGACCCGGCAATAATTGGACGTGGACGAAGACAATCTCCTTCGTGATCTACTGTACGTTCTGTTATTTGCTCCTCATTCTCCACCGTCTCGGCACGTACCGAAGGAGCTTCTACAAGCTGACCTGTTGAGCTTTCTCTCCCTACTAAATCACTCTGCACTTCCGCCCATACGGCATCTCTCGCCTGAGCAGCCAACTCCACCGTCTTGCGGATCAGCTCAAGTGCTGCCTGTTCATCGATTCCTCTCTTGCGGAAGCCATCCACCGTCGCCTGATAACTGGATGTAATCGCACAGTCGGCTCCTGCTCGAAAATAATCTGCATGGACCTGAACAATAACATCCGGATTCTCAAGCAACACACGAGCAGACCATAGTGGATCATCGAGATCACATCCATGCTGTTCGAGTTCCGTAGCCAACGCTCCATCCAGAATCATGACTGGATGTTCACGCAGGATCTGTTCTATGGGGTTAGTCTGTTGTTCTTGCGTCATGTACTTTTCCTCTTTTCTTATTCACACGTTCTGTCAGATAATAAGCAGCGTAACATAATGCGATAAACGGAACCCCACAATACAGAGCAATTCGCTGTGTCGGGTCAAAGGCAATACCTATGCATGAAGCCAGACATAATATAAATGAAACAATTGGTACCACCGGATACAGTGGTGTGCGGTAGACCAGATCTTTGACCGCATGTCCTTCCCGGATATATTGTCTGCGGAACATGTATTGGGAAGCGCTGATGCTCATCCATACCGCAACGACAGCCAGACCTGAAATGGAAACCAGCGTAATATACACCGTACCTGGCGCAATAATACTGGACAGCAATGCCAGCGCACCACCCACCATACTAATCAGAAGTGCATTCAGCGGTACTCCGCTTTTGGTCAATTTGGCAAACCACGGAGAGATCGTTCTTTTGTCAGCCAGAGACCAGAGCATCCGTGAAGAAGCATATAGGCCTGAATTGGCAGCAGAGAGAATCGCCGTCAGAATAACAAAGTTCATAATGTCTGCTGCATAGGGTACACCCACCCGCTCCATTACCGCTACAAACGGACTTTCCAGTACACTGGCATCCGACATGGGCAGCAAGGCCGACAAGATAATAATCGTTCCGATGAAGAAAATAACCAAACGCCACAGCGTTGTATGAATAGCCTTTGGTATCGTCTTTTCCGGGTTCTCCGTCTCCCCGGCGGCAATGCCGATTAACTCGGTGCCTGAGAAGGCAAAGTTTACAGCAAGCATGGTCATCAATATCGCTGTAGCTCCATGAGGGAACCACCCGGATGCGGTAATATTCGATAGAAATGGAGCCGGTTCAGAATCCGCCATGGGAATAATACCAAACATGGCTGCGCCACCGATAATAATGAAAATTACGATAGTCACTACTTTTACAGATGAGAACCAGAACTCGGATTCCGCAAAAAATTTCACCGTTAGAGCGTTGAACAGAAAGATCATCAGTGCAAAAACCGCGCTCCATATCCATACGTTCACCGATGGGAACCAGCGCTGCATCAGCAATCCGGCGGCTGTGAATTCGGAGCCAAGCGCAACAGTCCAGGTTAACCAGTATAACCAAGCCACCGTGTAGCCTGTTGCCGGTCCAATATACTTGGCTGCATAACTATGAAATGCTCCCGTCTCTGGCATATGAACAGACAGTTCACCAAGACAGAGCATCACCAGATATACAACGATGGCTCCGATCAGGTAGGACAGAATGGTTCCCAGTGGTCCCGCCTGCTGAATGGTGTAACCTGAGCTGAGGAATAATCCCGTTCCAATGACTCCTCCGAGAGAGAGCATGACCACATGCCGTGCCTGCATTTTCCGCTGAAAATGCCCTTTGTCGTTGTTGTTCTCCATACCTGCTGCTCCCCTACTTCTTCATCCAGAAAAAACAAAAAAGACCCACTCTGCCTAAAGAGTGCGCCGTTACTGACAAATAAAAACAAACGCTCCTATCTATCAGGCTTTCACCCGCTGGAATTAGCACAGTATCCTTCAGATCTGTTGCTGAGGTTTCTAAGGGCCAGTCCCTCCACCTCTCTGGATAAGAAAATGATTTTTTACTAATATAGCGATCTATCATGAATGTGTCAACATTTAAATATTAAATGGCACACCTCGCTATTCGGTGGAAGACCCCGGATTCGTGATGGTGGTCTTTACCTCATACGTGATCGGCACGGTGCTAAAAATTTTATCCCAATCGTCTTTGACTTTTTTCCATGTTTTAGGTTCTTTGATACGCAAGCTATCCCGAAAATCCGCAACATCTACTTTATAGGTATGCTGCAGTTTGTATAACAACTGTCGAATCTGTTGTTTGGCAAGTTCAGCAAATTCTTTTTCCAATTCACTGAGATACGCACCTTTTTCCTCTTCCTCGGGAGCGCGCCAATCCTCCATCAACCAGCCTTCGGATTCAGTCTTCACATGGAATGAAATATCATCGCCAACCACTTTTGGAATTATTGTTGTTTTTTTCTTCTTCATTTCATATACAACAGTGAATCCCGCTTTATTGTATGTCTTCAAGATACCTCCTTTTTCTTTAGGTCTGATCCACGATAGCCCTTCTAGATCCGTTTGGCTGAGTTCCCCGATGAATTTGGTCGTTTTCCCATCAAAGATACTGGCACCGGAGAATTTGTCCTCTCCATTGGAGTTCAGTACATTCTGGAGCAAAAAGCTGGAACCGGATTGCATTTGTGCATCTAATTTGGAGAGTAGAACGGGGTCCAGGATTTTATTGGACAAGTACGAATTACTGGTAATGCCTGTAAGATAAAAGGCTGGAATCCGGGAAGGATCATCTGAAGTCAGTACATCAACAGCGCGATGATGGCTAATCAACACCAGACAGTTAGGACGAATATCGTTATCCCGAAGTACAAAATCCAGCAGCTGGTCCAGACCATACTTTTTGGCGATATCCTTGGACACAACGATAACCTTCAGATGATGTCCGATGAGCGGATGATCTCGTCTCAGTGCAAACTGACGAAAGATTTGCAGCAAGGAATCTCCGGTAAGCTGTTCATTGGAATAGGACGTTTTACCAGAAGCAGGCGAACCGGATTGTTGGCTCTTCTGACTGCTGGAATTACCGGGAGCAATCTGTACCGTGGCCGTCAAATTGTTCTGCTTGGAATACGCTCCTCCCTGAGTTGCGATGTCTTTCTCAAATTCTGTCTCTTTACCGATATCAATTCCAAGACCGACATAGACACTTAGATCCTCTATCTCCCGACTGCTCCAACATCCGGATATCGTTAAGAGAATGCATAATACAGTGGCTAAGCGTAACAACATACGGAATGTAATCATGCATGCTTGCCTCCTTTTTTGCGAATCAGACTTAACAACAGTAGTACCAGAGGTAAAATGCCAAACAAAAATACGGACACATTGCCCAGCATATCTCCTAGTGCAAAAGTATCATCCACTGTTTTGGGTATCATTGCTGTCAGATAAATGAACGGAAGCAGGCCGTACATGATGCCTTTGATTTTTTTGGAACGAAACAAATCACGAATACCCACTGAAGCGCAGTAATGTGTAATTGCTGTAGTCGAAAAGATTTGCATAATCCAGATGACCAGCAATAAGGATTCAAAACGCTCGAATATCAAACCCTGAATTTCGAAGCTTCTTACCAAATCCAGCGTTGGCCAAGTTCGAGTTTTGATGCCATCGAGCGATAAACTGCCTATAACCATCACCACCGTGATCAAGTAGATAATAGTGGATATGAGTATCCCCCAGGTCATCGCTTTATTGCTCTTCTTCGGATTTTTCATATAGGCAGTCATGATTAACATCACCTCATAGCCCGTATAAGATAATAGTGAAGGCTTCAACCCTTGGAAAACGGGCATAATCCCATCACCGAGGACGGGTCTCAGATTGCCAATCTCGAATAGCTGATTACTAAGCAAAATTTCAATCACAAATATAATAATCGTAATCGGAAGGATGATCTCAAACACGCGTACGATAACGCCAAGCCCGCCTGAAATCATATATACACCGATCCACATGAAGACCATCACAATCGCCCAGGTGGGGGTACGTTCGAGCAGATACATCCCAGTCACTTCAGCCATAACTCTGATTTCGAATGCGGCAATAACTATGAAAAACATAATCATAGACAATCCCAGTATGTAAGCAATCCAGCTGCCCGTAATCTCACGGGTGAACTGGAAGACGGTTTTCTCCGGAAATCTGCGACACAGGGTAACCAGAATTATTCCCACACCTATGATAATGAATCCAGATAGGATAATGGAAATCCAGACATCCGGTGTTCCGACAGCTTTGCTGGTCGTTCGAGGTAGTGTCAATATCCCGGCACCAAGCATGTAATTGACAATAATTACAACGGCCTGTGTCGTGGTTAGCTTTCCTTGGGAGCCATTCACTTAGTTCACCTCCAGACCTTCAGTAGATGGAATTCCATTTATTTTTTCCGATCATCATCGATCGGATTAGTCATTTTGGGACGCATTCTCATCATATTTAGCGGTGCACGGATAACAAAATCCTTCCATTCATTCATGTGATAGGGAACGGCTGGTGCAACATAAGGTACGCCAAAGCTTGAGAGTCGTGCCAGATGTGTACACACAAGCAGAAAGAACATAACCACGCCAAACAATCCGAGTACGGCTGCGCTGAACATAGCGGCAAATCGTAGAATCCTTAGCGTTAATCCCGCACTATAGACCGGAATCGTAAAGGAAGAGATGGCTGTTACCGCAACGACAATGACCAGAAATTGGCTTATTATTCCCGCTTGCACCGCTGCTTGTCCAATAATCAGACCTCCTACGATACCCATCGCTGGCGCAATCGGTTTGGGCAAGCGTATCCCAGCCTCCCTCAGAATCTCAATCGAAAGCTCCATGATGAGTACCTCAATAATTGAGGGGAATGGCACTCCAGTACGCGTTTCAATAATCGTCAATACTAGCTTGGTTGGAATAAGACCCGGATGAAACGAGATAAACGAGATATAGAGCGCAGGAGCAAGCAATGCCAGCATCGCGGCCATAAAACGAAGCACTCGCAAAAATGTTCCGGGAATCCAGCGTTCATAATAGTCCTCTGGAGACTGAAGCAACATGCTAAAGGTCACCGGTACAATTAATACAAATGGCGTTCCATCCAACAAAATTGCCACTCGGCCTTCCAGAAGGGCACCCATCACCCGGTCAGGTCTTTCCGTATTCAGTACCTGCTGAAAAGGACTCAGCGTATTATCTTCGATGAGTTGTTCCACATAACCTGATTCGAGCATTGAATCCATATCCATCTCTTCGATTCGCTTGCATACTTCTGCAACGAGATTTGGATCGGCAATATCCTGAATATAGGCTATCGCCAAATCTTTTTTGATCCGTGAACCCACTTCATACTTCTTAATAAACAGGCTCTGATCACTTCCATAACGACGTAAAATGCCTGTATTATCGCTTAATTGCTCTGTAAAACCAATACGAGGCCCACGAAGCAGTCCCTCTGACAAGGGTTCATTCATACCTCTTGTTTTGATCTTATGAGCTCCAATTAATAAAGCACCTGGCAAACCATCAACCAGCAGTGCATTTTTCCCAAACAACACACCAACTGCGAGTTCTTGGAGGGACTTCGTCTCCTCAACCAGACTGACAGGAAGTAATTGATCTTGCAGATATGCCGACAGTAAGTGTGCGTTGTCTGGATGAAGGAAACCCTCCTGCTTAAGTAGGGGAACACCTTCGAACATCAACGGTGTAATCAAGTGATCATCAACTAAGTCTTGATCTACCAGGCCTTCGGTATAAATGACCGCAGCCCGTGTATTCGTTCCCCTAATAATAAATTCCCGAATATGCACGTCTGCATTGAGTCCAAAGCTTTCTTTCACACTCGTCAGATTTATGCTGTACTTTTCGGTTAATTTAATATTGGCATAGTGGCCTGTTTCGGTCCCTTCACCCTGCCCTTTGGCTGCTGGCGAGATATCCTTCGAGGATATGGACGATGGCTTCGAACGAGAGAAGCTTCCGCGCTTAATGGCAGCATTGATCCAGCGCATGCTCAATGTAATACCAATTGGAATGATGAAGACCAAGAATGCCTGAATCCATATGGACCAATCCGGCACGTAGGATACAATTGTTGACCACATGTTCCCACCCCAACATTTCTCTGCATGACATAGCTGCAGGTATTCCCAAGTATTGTGTCCCCGTTTGATCACAATAATTCCCGTTTTTTTGAGTACTGAACGACAAAAAAACGGTTCCTGTGCAAGGAACCGCTATTACTATATATTGTTATACGATTCTGGTCACATGCTCCGCTTTGGCATCCAACAAGTGAGCTGAAGCAGCAATTGCTGTAAAATCATTCAATGCGATCTCAATCTGCTTCTGGCTCTGCTCCACATATTCTTCTACTTTTTTGGTACCACCCGTGATATTACCAATCTCCTTCGTTATTCCAGTCACGCTATCACGAATCTCATTAATCGAACTCTCCACCATTGCAGATAGTTTCTTAACTTCCTTGGCCACGATATCAAATCCTCGTCCGTATTCTCCTGCATGTGCAGCCTCAATGGCAGCATTCAACGCGAGCAGTTGCGTCTGAGACGAAATCTCGCGTATCGTTCGTACCACGCCCTGAATCGATCCGGCCTGTTCCTGCAAATGAGTTAACGTTGCACGGTTAGAAGTTGACACCTCTGAGATATAGGAGATACTGGACATTAATTCCTGGCTCCGTTCAATGCCTACATCTGCCTGCCCATTCAGTTCATGGGACATCGTTTTCAGCTCATTCACTACGACCGAAATGTTGTTCTGACGGTTGGTAATGTTGGTGGCGATTTTGGAGACACCCAGTATCTTCTGATTTGTCTCATCGTACACCGGCATATATGTCGCCTCAAGCCATACGGAATTCCCCTTTGCATCCTTGCGTTCAACCTTGTCCTGAAAGCTGACACCATTAAATATGCTATTCCAAAAAGCATCATATTCCGGAGTATTTGCAAATTGACCGAAGCACAGTTGCTGATGCTTCATGCCGTACATCTCATCTACCGTATATCCCATCGTCTGGGCAAAGACTTCATTCACGTAGGTTACCCGGCGATCCAGATCAAATCGAATGATAGCAAGACTTTTCTCCATCGCCTTGATGACCATTGCATCGGTGACAACATCTTTCTTTTCCATATCTAATATAGACACTTGATAACCCCCACAGTTCATTCCATAATAGACAGCCTTTATTTAACTAGCAAAAACGATCATAACAACATATGTATCCATCAGGTTCTAGATGGCTCTACTATGGATACCCGATTTGCAGCATTTTGGATCACCTGTTGTCATTTATTTTTATTGCAACCCTGTTCAGTCAAAATATATAGTTGTTCCTTCGTTTCAATGCTTCTTCAAAATCCTGGATAAAAGGCTTCCATCAACATACTTTCGGAGCATGTTCATCGTCCAGAAAAGAGACGTTATAACTTATCTTATCCGTAAAATATCTCTGTATCTACTAGTACGTATCGTAACATAAGGCAAAGAGGTATACACTTCTGTATTTGTAACGTATTTGTAACATAATTTCTGTTTTTTAATAACCGTTTAACCCCTATATACAAGAAAAACAGAACGATTTGTCGTGCATCGTCCTGTTTCTTATCCAGTCTCATCTTTATTATTTTTTTCGTGGTGTCCAGCGCTTCGTTTCACTGTGATTCGGATACTGAATGCCCGCAGGATAGGAGATCAGCTCGATCAGCATCCCCCAAGGTGCTCTTCCATACACAAACTGATTGCCTTCCCCACCTTCAATATGACCGGTCAACGCCCCAGGCTCTGTTAGCAACACCCCGCCCGCTTCTTTGAAGTGTCGTGTAGCTTCTTGCATATCGTCCACATACAACGCCATATGCTGCAATCCGTAATCTGATGCCCTAACTGGCTCCGATTGCGCTGTATTCGCGTACTGAAATAACTCTATACTGGCGCTCTCCCCTAGCGATAACATCCGAATATGAATAACCTTTGCTCCTGAACGCAGTCCTAATTTACGCTCTGCCTCGGGTCCTTCCTGTGGGGGATCATCCGGCGTTATATGGTCATAGGCAAGTTGAGCTCCAAACGCCTGTTGTAGAAATAGTGTCGCCTGCTCCATATCCGGTACAGTTATTCCAATATGGTCAATTCCTCTCGTAATCATGTTATACCTTCTTTCCTTTATCCATTGAACTTGCTTGTACACAGCGACATCCGTACCTATATGATTTACACGAAAAGGGGTCCGCTATAACCATCGGTTGCTCGAACAACCTTGTATAGAAACCGAAGAAAGAAGAGCGCATGATATCCATGGCTCTTCTTTTTTTGATGTTTTTAAGTTAGTTACAGGTTTATATACCGAGTGCTTAACCGAGGGCCTGAACTCATTTTAAAAATCGTGTACAGTGACACATAGCTGAATCGCAATGCCAAATGGGTCCCGTACAATCCCATAACCTGGGCTGAATTCATTTTGTTCATACGGTACTAGTACCTTCACACCCTCATGTTGCATCAGAGAATGATACAGTTGATCGATGGTATCTTTATCTTTGGACTGAATACATAGTGACGTGCTGTTCCCCAGCTGCCATGCTCTCTCCGTGTCCATTGCTTCTTCCGCAATCATGACTTTGTTAACCCCAATCTCCAGCACCGAATGTGTAATATACTCATCTTGACCGGCAGGGTACTCGAAACCCGGGTTCATTTCCTTCATCTCTTTATAACTTTTCTTGAATATCACCTTGGCGCCCAGAAACTCTTCATAAAAAGCAATGGCTGCCGCCGCATCCCCGTTCATCGACAAAAATGGTATCACTTCAAAATTCATTATATTGCCTCCTTGTTCCTATTGGATTACACTTATCACTATAACAACGAAAGGTGCCAATACATGGCACCATTAAGAGGGTTTGATATGAAAAAATCAGAACGTATGAACCAGATGCTGCGCTTCATTAATCAAAAACAACAGTTCACCCTGCAAGATCTCATGCAGGAGTTCCAGATCTCCAAACGAACCGCGTTAAGAGATATCACTTCATTGGAAGAGTTAGGTGCGCCCATCTATGTCGAATATGGACGCTACGGCGGATATCGACTGCTGCAACAGATGCAGCTGCCTCCCATTTCGTTTAATACGGGGGAGCTTCATGCCCTTTATTTTGCGATGCAGGCTCTCCGCAGCTTCTCCAGCTTACCCTTTCAAGTCTCTTTCCGTACCATTCATGAGAAATTTATGAGCGCGTTATCCGACAAGCAACGACAGGATATTGAGAACATCCAACACCGGGTTTACTTCCAACATACCGAGCAGATCCGCGACAGTGCACATTTGGAGTTTCTGTTGATGGCTGCTGTTCAGAATATAGTGATCCAGATTACGTACGCTAATCAGCGTAGATCCTCTGATCAAAGGCCATCTTCTGCAAACACCAATATCCGCACCATTCAACCCATCGCGCTTTATGCCAGGAAAGGTTATTGGTATTGCCAGGCCTATGATCTGCATAAACAAGCGTATCGTGTTTTTCGCTGCGACCGCATCATTTCAGCCGAAACAACGGAGATTGAACCTTTAACTCATGTAAAGGAACTCTATTCACAGGATGCCCAATCTCTATGGAAACCATCGGAACAAGCAATTCCATTCAAATGCCTGATTGATGAAGCCGGAATGGAGCTATTCCAGCAAGAACATTTCCCATCTATGCAGATCATCGAGAAGAGGGGACACATGTATCTTGTCGGTTCATATGAACCTCACGAGCTTGATTTCATAGTGAGATATCTTGCAGGCTATGGTAAATCGATTAAGATTATGGAGCCCGTCATCTTACAGAAAGCATTAAGGCAGTACTATCTGGACTTGTTGGATCATGTCTAAAGATCATATTTCTATATCCATTTTACTTCACATGCCTTTTAGCTCTGCTCCCGGCTAACTTTTAAACTTTTTTTATTGCCAATAGCCAATTCAACGATAATCTGCAACACGATGATGATAGCCAAACCATAAAATGCTTGCACGAAGCTGCCTGTTAGATCGCGGAGCCAACCAATCGCCAGCGGTCCAAGTGCTCCAAGAATGTAGCCACCAGATTGAGTCATAGCCGACCAGCTACTCGCTTCCTGAGCATTGTTTGTCTCATCAATCGGCAACATGAGTGCAATTGGGAACAGTCCACCTGCACCAATACCGAGCGGAATCGCAGCGAGCCACGGACTGACAGAGAGATTCAGCATCAGGACACCTATTAACTCCAACATCGCACATCCAACAAGCCAGAAGACACGTCTTTGGTACCGATGTACAAGCATGGGAATGAATAACGTTGAGGGCAATGATATCAATGTAAATAACGTTTGGATGTTGCCAGCAGTCTCTTGGCTATATCCATGGCTCTGAATGGCTGGCGCAAGCCAGGCGGTTAATGAATAGAAGATCGCGGCCATCAGTCCAAAGAACAGTGTCAGCACCCATGCACGCCTGTTCTTCACCGGAAGTGATGCGTGGACTACAGCCGAAGTTTGTCCGGATTGCCGCTCTGTACGCGCAGACCAAGCTAATTTTAACCAGATCGGCAATGCAATGGCTGCGAGTAATGCCCATGTAGCCAAAGAACCTCTCCAAGATCCACCCAACGTCTGCTGAAGCGGGACCGATAATCCCACACTAATGCTGGCCCCCATCACCATTGCTGTAGAGTAGATGCCGACCATGGCTGCCACTCGGTTAGGGAAATACTGCTTAATGAAGCTGGACAACAGCGGCCCTGCCAATGCAATCCCTACACCTGACAGAAAAGAAGTGAACATCATCAATGGAGTTGCGCCTACGAACAATCGTAATCCCGTACCTATCCCAATAAGGATTAAAGCCAGCACAATGGCTCCTTCGTTCCCCCACCTTCTACTTAGTCTTACAGAGAATGGAGCGAATATGCCCATACATAATACCGGTAGTGTAGTTAACAGACTGGCGGTCATGCCGCTCAAACCTAGATCATTCTGTATGGTACTCATCAGAGGAGAAATGGAAGTAATCGGTGGTCTTAAGTTCAGTGAAGCCAGAATAAGCGCCAATACAATATAAAAAAGTTTCATTATGGATCACCTCATGGGAGTAGTATTCTTGCCTTCACCAAAGATCCTATTTGTTAATGTCAGGATCTTTGAGTGTTGCACGATTAAGTATAGATTCATTATAATGATTGAACAATACTATTGTTTCTATCAAAATGATTACTAAAACCAATGATTAGAGGTGAATTCATGGAGATTCGTCAAATGGAAAACTTTATTACGGTGTGTGAGGAGCTTCATTTTACACGGGCAGCTGAGAAACTTGGCATATCTCAACCTACGTTGAGTCAACAAATACGTGGGTTGGAGGATGAACTTGGTGTTCCTTTGTTTGACCGCGTCGGCAAAAAGATTGTGATGACCCAGGCAGGCACTCTGTTTCTGGAGCACTGTGTACAGATGATCCGGCATTTACAGAATACCCAGGATGCGCTAGCTGAATTTCGGAATGATCAGCGGGGACGATTGGTTATTGGTGTTCTTCCATCCGATTTGGATTACCGTATCACTCCGCTGCTCGTTGATTTTCATGCCCGATTCCCCAAGGTACAATTGAAGGTTATCTCTTCGATCTATGTAGTAAATCAAGTGTTGGAAAATGAAGTCGACATCGGCATCGAGATCATGTCTCCCCCGGATAGGCGGCTTGTACGCATTCCTTTGTGCAGTGAAGAATATGTACTGGTCGTATCCGAGAATCATGATTGGGCTGAACGAAGCACAATTGAAATTCAGGAGTTACGTGATATCCAAACGGTGATGTTCCCCGAAGGATTTACGGGCAGAGAATTGGTCGATGGCTATTGCCGTAAATATGGATTTACCCTAAATACCATCATGGAGACCAGTTCGGCAACCTCCATCATTAGCCTGGTCAAAGCCAACGTCGGAGGAACACTGCTGCCTTATCCTCTGATCAAAGCCATGAATGAGCCCACGCTACGTTGCATCCGAATTACAGACGATCCGCCATACCGGCACTTTGAGATCATCCATCGGTCCGACCGTTACCTGACGCAATCGGCCAAGGCATTTATTGAGAAAACAATCGAGTATTTCAATCAAAGGTGAGATTAAAAGGAGGATGTTGAAATGATAATAAGAGAAGTTGGTTTGTTGACACATCAGGTCGAGGCCATAAAAGAGTTTTACGGTACACTACTGGAATTGAATCTTGTGGAGGATACTGCAACATGCGTTTCATTCCGTGCGGGGAACTCGGTCCTCTCTTTCAAGAAGGCGCCAGAACAAGAAAAGCCCTACTATCATGTAGCATTTACGATTCCAACGAATAAACTTGCTGATGCAAAAAGATGGGCTCAAGACCGTAACATTTCATTGCTATCCAAAGATGGACAAGATGAATTCTATTTCCCCTACTGGGATGCAACAGCCTTCTATTTTTATGATCCAAGCGGCAACTTGATGGAATTTATCGCTCACCATTCACTCGATAATGGAGTTGATGAAGCTTTCGAAGCGAAGCATCTGTTATGTATTAGTGAAATCGGTCTGCCTGTCGATGATGTTCCTGAGACAATGAACACATTGAATGAGCATTATCAACTTGAACCATTTGCCGGAGACGGAAAACAATTCTCCCCCACGGGTGATGCAGAAGGCATGTTTATTGTCATTGATAAACAGAAGCCCTGGTTCCCAGACGGACGTATGCCTGGTGTATTTGTTACAGAGGTGAAGGTAGAAACTGGGCAGACCGGTAATCTGCGTATACAGGACGGCCTATACTCCATTGTATCTAATTAAAGGAGAACAACTAAAAAAGCCGAATGAACTCAGGAATATGATCCTGACTTCACTCGGCTTCTATGACTTGACTTTAAACTCGTCTGCAACGATTGGCAATTACTTCTAAGAATTAGAAAATAATATCAATAGCCTCTAGCTCATCTTGCTCCTGTTCGGATTGCCCGTTCAGGGAAATATCCTTGAGCAGCACCGAAGGCTGTTCGCCAATTTGGGTGATGATCACGAGCAGGTCCTGAGCGAAATTGTCGATCAGATTGTGCGTAAACAACTTCGTCGCATATTCAAACTGCCCGTTCATTCCCTCATCCAGCAACGAAATGACCAAGGTAAGGTCAAATTGGGAAACCGCATGCGTTTCCGGATAAGATTCGATCTGGATATCCCCGAAGTTTTGAACGTTATCTTCCTTCGTTTCCAGCGCAAACATGACATCAAATACAGGATTGCGGCTTTGATCTCGCGGCACCTGCAGCTTTTTCACAAGCTCTTCAAACGGATAATCCTGGTGGTCGTAGGCCCCCAGCATCGTGTCTTTGACTTCGTTCAAGTAAACAAGGAACGTCTTCTCCCCGGATGGATAATGACGAATCGCCAACGTGTTGACAAACATTCCGATGAGCGGCTCCAGGTCGGCATGTGTGCGGCCTGAAACCGGTGTGCCTACAATGAAGTCTTCTTGTCCCGAGTACTTGCTGAGCAGGATTGAATAGGCCGCCGATAACACCATATATAGGGTAGCACCGTTCTCATCGGCAATGCGCTGCAAGTTGTCAGTCATCTGCTTGTCGATACTGAAAGGCAGCACATCTCCCTCAAAGCTGCGAGCGGCAGGTCTGACAAAGTCCGTAGGTAGCTCAAGCGTTGGCAGTTCACCTTCCAGCATGTCCAGCCAGTAGGCTTCCTGGCGTTTCAGCCGTTCTTTTACAGGTTCGGACTGCTGCCAAGTGGCAAATTCCTTGTATTGAATCCGGAGCGGTTCCAGCGTCTCACCGTTATACAGGCGTAGCAGCTCTTCGATGAAGATACCCATCGACATGCCATCCGTGACGATATGATGAATGTCCAGCATAAGCAGATGACGTTCCGCTTCCCATTCAACTAAGCCTACACGCAGCAGCGGCGGCTGCTCCAAATCAAAGACACGTACAAAGGCATCCGCAATGCTTTTCGTTTCACTTTCCGTCGCCTTTGTATACTCGACGGCAAACTCCAAGTCCGAATAAATCCGTTGTACCGGTTCGCCGTCGACCATTTCGAAGCCGGTTCGCAAAACTTCGTGACGAGCGATTAATCCTTTGAGCGCCGCCTCGAATTGATTCCGCTCCAAGCGCCCGACGAGAACCGTCATGCCGGACATGTTGTAACTAAGCTCGGCCCCTTCCATCTGCTGCTGGATGTACAGCCGCTTTTGCACAGAGGAAAGCGGATAATACTCCCTTTTATCCAGAACCGGAATGGAAAGGAACTCCTGCTGCTCCAATCGGCTAATCACTTCAGCCATCGCTTCAATAGTCGAGTACCGGAATACATCGCGCAGTGGCAGGTCCACGTGCAGCTCCTTGTGCACCTTGCTGACCAGCGTCGTCGCCCGCAGCGAGTGACCGCCGAGGTCGAAGAAGTTGTCCGTCACACCAATCGTAACTGACCCAAGCACGTCCTGCCAGATGGAGACCAGTTTCGTCTCCAGATCGGTGCGCGGCGCCACGTATTCGCGCCCTGCACTTGCTCCCTCTTCCGGCGCCGGCAGCGCTTTCCGGTCGATTTTCCCGTTTGGTGTCAGAGGTAAATGCTCCAGCTCCACAAAGTACGACGGGATCATATAACCTGGCAGCTCGCTGGAGATCGCTCGTTTCAGGTCGGCCGCCGTCAGTTCGATATCCGTTGTGTAGTATGCGCACAGTGCCTTTTGCCCGTTCGCATCACTTCGAACCAGCACCACCGCTTCGCGTATACCTACCACCCGCAGCAGCTGCGACTCAATCTCACCCGTTTCGATCCGGTAGCCCCGGATTTTCGCTTGATTGTCGATCCGGCCGATGAAATCCACGTTTCCGTCCTCCATCCACCTCGCCAAATCTCCCGTGCGATATAACCGCTCACCCGCGGTGAAAGGGCTGTCTACAAACTTCTCTTCCGTCAGCTCTGGACGGTTCAAGTACCCACGTGCTACGCCAACGCCGCCGATGACCAGCTCGCCCAGCACACCGACGGGTACGGGATTCAGATGTGCATCCACGATGTAAAACTTCGCATTCAACCACGCTTTGCCAATCGGCACATGGCCTGTTTGCGGCAGTTTCTCCAACTGCTCG
>NZ_JBBORL010000002.1:0-362251 GCF_038004565.1 Paenibacillus sp. FSL R5-0473 | reverse complement strand
ACCTGAGGTAACAAGAACCAGAGCAAGTATCTGAACCTGAGGTGAGGTATCTGAACAAGAAGCAGAGCAGGTATCCGAAGGTGGAACAAGAAGCAGAGCAGCTATCCGAACCTGAGGTGGAACAAGAAGCAGAGCAGCTATCTGAACCTGAGGTCGAACAAGAAGCAGAGCAGCTATCTGAACCTGAGGTCGAACAAGAACCAGAGCAAGTATCTGAACCTGAAGTTGAACAAGAAGCAGAGCAGCTATCTGAACCTGAGGTGGAACAAGAAGCAGAGCAGCTATCTGAACCTGAGGTGGAACAAGAAGCAGAGCAGCTATCTGAACTTGAGGTGGAACAAGAAGCAGAGCAGCTATCTGAACTTGAGGTGGAACAAGAACCGGAGCAGGTATCCGAACCTGAGGTCGAACAAGAAGCAGAGCAGGTATCTGAACCTGAGGTCGAACCAGAACCAGAGCAAGTATCTGAACCAGAGGTCGAACAAGAAGCAGAGCAAGTTTCTGCACCTGAGGTGGAACAAGAAGCAGAGCAGCTATCTGAACCTGAGGTTGAACCCGAACCAGAGCAGGTATCCGAACCTGAGTTGGAACAGGAACCGGAGCAGGTATCCGAACCTGAGGTCGAACAAGAACCAGAGCAGGTATCTGAACCTGAGGTCGAACCCGAACCAGAGCAGGTATCCGAACCTGAGGTCGAACAAGAACCAGAGCAGGTATCTGAACCTGAGGTTGAACCCGAACCGGAGCAGGTATCCGAACCTGAGGTGGAACCCGTTCAAGAACAGGACCCTGAATTTGAAATGGATGATGAGTCCATATAGTCATTAATCACAGAGAGAGCAGCATTTCCTCCTCGTGGCATACACACCCACCTTTTTTCATGTGTCACGAAGACATTTGTACAAATTTAGTCGCCATTATGGCGGCTTTTTTGTATTTTTGCTGTAAGTTCTGGAATGCGTCTAAAACAAGGTCGTTGTGTTTACAATCATGCACACTATCGAATTTGTCTGAATCGTGGGGCATTGTCACACACCGATAGCTATATTATTCATTTATTATCCTTCTAAAATTTTAGTGAGATTACTTGATTTTCATTTTAATATCTCTTCTTTTAAGTGCATAACATAGAACAGGGGATAGAAGGTTGTATATTCATGTTGAAATCGTACCAAGTGTTTATTCCAGGCGCATTCCCGACTTATACATATGTTACAAGGCAACCGAAAGAGGATTTTCTTATGAAACTAGGCTCGAACAATCCATTTTACTATTGGATATTTAACTTCTATTATTGACACATCTAAAACTGGAAAATCAGTTCTTTGTGAGACAGTAATCGGGCTCGATAATATCGTTAATTTAAGTGGAAATGATTTTAAGGAAAATGATAATTTTGGACTGTGATAGCTTCAAAAATAGGAATTCATTACAAAGTAGTCATTCTGAATATTCTAAATTCGAAGGTAAAGTTACCTATGGACTAAAGGATATGGATATATCGAGTTCACTAGTTTGTAGGGGTAATACAAACGATAATTGCACTTATTCCCGCCGTTAGAATGTGGCGTTCTTTTGCTTTTAGGGGAAAAGCTTCTTATCTCAGTTGATTAGGATAATTCATAAAGAAAGGTTTAATATGACTTCACTTTTTTCTTTAATAGTTGAAGAAGGGTGAAAAAGGTGGAGTATGGCGATATCACAAGTCGCAGCTTACTACCCAACTATATAATTAGATCCAAGAGTAGTGTTTGCTAAAAATAGTTTGAGTCTGAAGTAGGTATCATAGAGCCATTTACACGGAGAATATCATCATTTTGTAAAGTAGATTGGTATGAATGCAGTATTTTAGAAAAAAGATAACTAGGAGAAAAATGTACATTTATCATTTCATATCAATGTGATATATTTCCATTTAAGAAATACCAACTTGTTCCTTAAATTCGAATGCCCGGCGTGCATGTTGTCTTAAAATATAGGAGTTTTAAGATTTTAGAAGTTGTAAAGGAGGTGAAAAACATGAAGAAGCTTGTCTATACATCTCCGTCTATTATCAGTTTGGGATCAGCTGTTGATGTTACACGTGGTGGTAATACCAATGGTGGAGATTTAGCCGCTCAAAGACCTTGCTAGAAAATTAGCCTCTAATGCCGGGCAGATCTAGTTTCAATTATTAATAGAAAGATAAAAAAACCTAAATGGGTGAAGCTGAATGCTAAACAGTATCCGCAAAAAAATATTATTTATTGAATCACTTTTTACGCTCTGTCTGTCCTGGATATTACTACGACTTGTGGGAATCAAAATTGTAAAAATACCTGCTCGCCCCCCTTTACGGAAGAAGAGCAATATTGTGGGCGAAATATATGATTCGGTTTGGAATGCTGCACAGTATTTACCTTTTTCGTGTAAATGTATAGAGATTGCTTTTGCTGTGAAAATTATGTCTCTTCTTCGAAGGCTGGACATGAAAGTAGTAATTGGAGTTAGGATTTCTCCTTTCATGGCGCATTCATGGATCGAATCAGAAGATAAATATTTTGGTATCAGTGATCCTAACAGTTATAAAGCAATGGGGTGGTTTTAACGTGGGACGTATACAGGATTTTAAAGGAGAAGTAAATAATAATAATTCTGAACTCAATGTCTCAGACGATAAACTTCTGGAATTTAGTATTTGGAACAGTAACGGTTCAATAGCATCTAAAGAAGATTCATGTGTGGCTGAAAATGAAGAATACGTTGTTGTCGTAAAGGGGAAGGGGTTAATACCAACAGACCTTTTAGAGATGTTAAAAATTAGCGGTATTGCTTCATTGAGAAGGATAAAAGCAAATTGTTCTGTTGCAATCATTAATAAAATCACTCAACAACTCGTATTATACAGAGGGCCAATAGGAAGGTACCCTTTATTTTGGACTAAATCCCTCAATAAACTCCTTTGGAGTACTTACTTGGACGACTTAGTTACTGATCAGGCAAAGCTAAGTCTTGCTTACTTCAAAAGGTACTTTATAACCATGGGTTATGTAGATTCTTGGTCAGAAACTCCTTATGAAAATGTTTATCGTGTGCCAAGGGGTACTGCAATAATATTCTCTTCTTTTGACACTGATCCTACAATTCTATTCAATGATTCACTTCAAATAAGTACAGAGGTTTCTAATTTTAAAGAACATGATGTAGTAGATGGATATTTACATTATTTGAATCAATCACTTTCAAGACATAAAGATGGCGAAGATTCCGTCTTCCAATGCAGTGGGGGACTTGATTCATCTTCTCTTATAGTGGCTAATTCTCTAAATCCGACCAGTAAAGATGTTGCTCTAACTCTAACTTTTGAAAAGTATGACTATTGTGATGAACGGGAAAATGCGATGAAAGTAGCAGAAGCTTCCACCATTCCATGGTATCAAGTTCTTGGTGATAAATTGCCATTCTCACATCATATTTTGAAAGAACATGTTCCAATTGAACCTGGACCAGATGTTTCATTTTATCCATGGAGAACCCCATTTTTTGAATTTGCTAAACAACATGGATATAGCAATATTATAAGTGGTTATGGTGCAGATGATCTTCTACTTGGAAACTTTTGTTTTATTGCAGATCTAATCAAATCGGGTAAGATATTCTCTGCATTCAAACAGGCTTATGGTTCTGCTCAAAGATATAAAGAGCATGGTCTTACTGTTGCTTGGTTTTTTAAATCATATGGGTTGTTTCCTTTACTTAAAATTCCACAAAAGGCTCCTTACTTTGGCGCGTGGGATCCCACAATTCATCAGCGTTACTTCATTCCATCCTTTGTTGAAGATACAGAAGAAAATCAATATTTGCTTCAAGAGTCTCTTCGTACTATTGAATCTATCAGGCTACCATCTGAATATTCCACTCAACTAGCAAGAAACATGAGTCTAACGTTTCATACCTTTGCATCTGTCGATGGAATTGGAAGAACCTTAGATATAGAAGAGAATTATCCTTTTCTAGATAGAGAATTAGTTGAGTTTGTCATGAGCTTGCCAAATAAATACTTAATACAAGGTTCGAATCGAAAAATAATTACCACTTGGGCTTTGGGGCACAAGTTTCCGAAAGATTATTCTCCTGTTCAAGGGGACTTTTATAAATTAACTTTTGAATCACTCAGGACAAATTGGAATCAGATTGTTGAGATCGTTTCCAATAGTCCTTTATGTGATGTAGGATTAATCTCTAGAAAGAAAGCAATCGCCTTCTTAGAAAGCTGGAAATGTGGCAAAGAAGTAGATTCAACTCAAACTTTGAATGCTTTATTAGGAGCTTGTATTTGGGTCGAAAACAAGGGAGTAAGTTTCGGATGAGGAGACAAATATGCAATTAAAAATGTTGATAAAACCAATCGAAAAAGAAAAACTCCTTGTTTTCATCGCTGCTCTGTTAGGTATTTTAACGGCTGGTCTTAATCTTTCGAGGCCTGTTTTATTAGGTATGATCATTGGCGTGTTTTCTAACGGAGTTCACAAAGAAAAATTGGACGTATACATCTTACTTTACTTTATGTCCTATTTAGCTACTTGGACACTTTCGTTACTTGTTAGATATATGTCTACAAAATTAAGTCAAAAAATTCTCGTTCAACTACGACTTCGGTTATTTAGCCACTATCTTCATATTCCATTTATTAAAAGAGAAAAAATACCTTCTGGTCGGATTGAAGCAATGACTTCTTCAGATCTTCCGATGTGGTCAAACTTATACGGAATGACATTAATTGAAGCAGTCCATTCAGTCGCTCAGTTTCTTGGCGCTTTATTAACGATGCAGCATTTTAATCTTCAATTAATGTTGATGATTCTTCCATTTATAGTACTTAGCGCTTTTATCCCAATTCTATCGTCAAGACTATTAATCAAAATTAACCAAGATGCTCAAGAGAAAGTGGCTAGAATTATTGAAATCTTGACGGATTTCCTTCATGGATCTAAAGAGCTAGTCACTGACAAGTCGAAAACATGGGCAAGGGATAAGTATAGTAAGGGATGTAAGGATTCGTTGAATTCAGAAGTAAGAAAAAATGTAATTCAATCCGCACTTCAAAATATTAGCGCTGCAACAGAAATTTTAGCATATATAACTATTCTCATTTTTGGTGGGCGCCTAGTTTTAAATGGGACACTTAATATTAGTGAAATGGTTGCTTTCTTAGCAATCATAGAGTTGTTGTTCTTCCCCGCCCGGTATGCAAATGATTTATATGGATCAATGCAAGCTTCTGTAGCTTCAGCTAAACGAGTCAATGAAATTTTCAAGATCGAGAAAGAAAACTCTGATGTCATCACCTCTAACGTTCCGACTGGAGTTCATGCGGTAAGTTTCAAATATCGTGAAAGCGAAGAAAATATATTGGATCACGTTTCCTTCGATATAAAACCCGGAAGTTTAACTTTTATTATAGGTGAGAGTGGGTCAGGGAAATCTACATTGTTAAAACTTTTAGCAGGATACTACCAACCTAGAAGTGGTCATATAGAGCGATTAGTAACAAATAATCATTTCTCGTTTGTATGGCAAGAGCCGTATCTATTCAATGCAAGCTTATTAGAGAACGTGAAGTTGGGTGAAAATATAATCCCACAAGAAATCGAAAAAAATATTAAGCATGTAAACATAACAAATTTAGTTGGAAGAAGCTCTGAAGGATACAATTCAATGGTGAGCAATGGAGGAGGAAATTTGTCCGGAGGGGAAAAAAGGCGCCTTGCAATGGTTCGATCTCTAGTTAGAGACTCAGAGTTAGTTATCATGGACGAACCAACTTCAGGGCTAGACCATGAAAATGCTAGTATGGTCTGGGAGTTGATCACTAAAAATATGAACTCTATGACTAGAATAATTACCACACATGACTTAACAGAGGTAAGTAACGCAGATCAAATCGTTGTTCTTAGTAAAGGAAAAGCAGTGGAAATTGGGAGCCATCAGGAGCTCATTCTTAAAAAAGGCTTCTATTATAACATGTACACGCGTTCGTTAAACACTAGGTAATGATAATAAAAATACTATTAAGAGAATATAATGCATCTTTATTGTCTAATTCAAAAATAAAGGAGAATACATGAACTATACGATTGATTCAAATGTAATTTACGTTGAAATGGACGGTCAAAGCATACTTCTCAATATGGAAAGTAGCCAATATTATGCCCTTGATCAAGTGGGTACATTTATTTGGAATCTGATGAAGGATGGTAGAACACTGAACGAAATGGAACAAGAAATCCTATTGGCATACGATATTACGGAACAACAGGTCAAAAATGATTTGAAAATATATATAGATGAGCTAAGTCGAGTGGGGATCATTAAAGATCAAAATTAATACATTTTATTATGGAGGAATAACGATGGAAACAACACATATTGAAAGTATTATTAGGATTCTTACAGAGGTTATTGATACCACTAACAATCTAATCATCACTGAAGATACTCATCTTTTTAATGAATTATATCTCGATTCCATTAGTATAATTCAACTCATGGTTAGGTTGGAAAATGATTATAATATTACAATAAATTCTGAGCATTTAACAATGGAAAATTTGTCAACGCCACGATCAATCTTAAAGGTAATAATGAAAAGCCAAAAGGAGCTAGGGCTATGGACGTAACAGATACAGAAAAGTGGTTTGGGACAGTACTATCTTCAGCCTTAGAGTGTTCATATTATCAAGAAATACTGAAAGGATTGAATATAAGCAAGATAGATGATATTCCTTTATTGAATAAAGACGTACTGAGGAAATCTCCTGAGAAACTACTTAATCCACTATTTCAAAACAAAAAATTAGTACATGACTTTACTTCAGGATCTACAGGTATTCCAATAAAATGTTATAAAGATACGAGTGAGTATACACAGCTTGGCTTAATCCTCCATAGCGCTAGATTGAAACATTTCCCGAAAATTAGCTATTCTCGTATGATCGAGTTTACACCTATAGACATGCCCATTTGTTTTGAAGAAAAAAACGGAGTTCAAAGACTCATATTATCCACCTGTTTTCACAAACCTGAAGTGCTGACGTTCTATTTGAGGGAAATTGTGAAATTTAATCCGACATTCATACAAGGTTTTCCTTCCATTCTCACTTCGCTCGCAGAGCATGCTCAGAAAGTAAACTTCAGTGTGTATTTACCAGATCTAACTTGTTTAGAAACCAGAGCAGAACCTCTGAACAGTAGACAGAAACAGTTAATAGAAAAGGTATTTCAACATCCTGCTTCGAATCACTACGGAAGTAAAGAATTATACACTATGGCGTATATGTGTAAACAAGACCATTTGCACATTTTAGAAGATAGTACTTATGTTGAAGTTCTGAATAGCAACGGTGGTCCTTGTGTTCCAGGTGAATATGGTGAGATAGTTGTGACGAGTAAAATCATACACAGTATGCCACTTATCCGATATAGAATAGGTGATTATGGAACAATAAATAGGAATCCTTGCAATTGTGGCGATAAATCTAGAACAATTCTGTTAATTGGAAGAAGCAATGATTCTCTAAAAACAAAAAACGGCGAGATGAACAGATCCGTGCTCTCACTAATTTGGGAATTGATGTTGCCGGTTAAGCAGATCGTTCAGGCACAGCTTATACAAGTATCTCTTGAACATTTGCATATTAAGTATACCGGCGAATCCATTGGGAATCATGAGGTGTTCTCTAGTATAGGGAAATTACTAAGAAAATTTTTGCAGTATGATGTTGTTATAACTAATGAATATTGTGATTATATTTTCCCTGATGAGAAAACTGGGAAAATAAGAAACTTTGTACCCTTAACTTTAAATTAAGTCTAATTTTAAATATAAAGGTCAAGGAGATTATTATGGAACATATTTATGAAGTAATTAAATGTGCTGCTCTAAAAAATCCTGACAATACAGCACTCATCCATAAGGATGAAGATCTAACGTTCAGAGCCTTGCTAGATAATGCTCAACAGATCGCAGATTTTTTAGAGAATCAGCTACATGTCGGTCTATGTGTTGGAAATGCGAGAAATTATTATATTTCATATGTAGCAATTCTACAGAGTGGGGGTGCTGTAGTCCCGATTAGTCCGAATGAAAATCCAGAAACGATTGCAGAGATTTTAAATGTTACTGGAGCAAGCGTTTTGATAACCGATAGAGAGGACCTAATAAACAGCAACGGTTTAGATAATGTTTCTATTCTCGACCTCTTTACTATGAGAATAAAAAAAGGTTTTGGAGATCTAAGAAAGCAAGATCAAAACAATGTAGCGGTTCTTTTACGTACTTCTGGATCAACGGGGAATTCAAAAGTTGTTTATCATAAACATGCATCGTTACTATGGGTTGCAAGGGCCCACAATGAAAGAATTGGTGCAAAACCAGATCAACGCGCATTAATCATCCTCCCCCTGTGGACTAGTTTTGTTCATACTACACAGTTTTTAGCTCAGTTAATTATCGGAGCGACAACGATTGTTCTCGATACTCCATACCTACCACAGGATGTATACAATTATATTAGTAAGTATAATGTTGATACGATGGGATGTGTTCCAACAAACCTAAAATTATTTAATAACATTAAACCAAACCCTTCACAAGTTAAGCTATTGAAGTTAATGATAATTGCGGGCGCATCGATAAATTCTAGCGATCTTTTAGAGGCAAAACGGATTTTCACAGAGACTAAGCTACTAAAAGCTTACGGGTTAACTGAAGCGGGTCCAAGAGTAACTTGTCAAAGACCTTTTGAAGAATTAAATGATGGTGTAGGTACACCGTTAAGCGGAATTAGCATACAAATCATTGATGAAATTGGGAAAAGTCTCTTACCTAGTGAGGTAGGTGAAATCTGTGTGAAGGGTCCAGGTTTAATGGAGGGATATTTCAATAATCATCAAGCAACGAATGAAGTATTTCTTGAAGATGGTTGGCTAAAAACAGGCGATCTCGGAACCCTCGATGACCTTGGCCAGTTGTATATATTAGGGCGAAAGAAGAATGTAATCATTGTCGGCGGAAATACAGTTTATCCCGAAGAGCTTGAAGAATTCATTTTTTCATTTAACGACAACATTAAAGAAGTACTAATCACAGGTGAAATTGATTCATTATTGGGAGAGAGAATATCATTAAGTATTGTACTTATTAACCAAGATTTAGAGGAGGAAACTTTGAAATCATTGAGAACTTCTCTATATGAAAAATTACCCAATTATAAAAGACCAAAAAATATAGAAGTGCTTTCATGTCTTCCTAAAACAGAGAATGGCAAAATCGATAGAAAAATGAAGGTGAGATTGGAATAACTTTTGCCTTTCACATAAGAATGGAGGGGAACCTTTGTTAAAAATTAAACCGATTAGAGACCCACGTTTATGGGATTGTTTTGAAAGTTTGATTGTATCTATCTGTGTATGGAAAGAAAGAAATTTTCATTTAATGGATATAGGATCGTGGAGCTTTTCATTCCAACATCCTGATGTAAGAGGTATAGAGAATATTATTGACAGTAATGATGCTATTTTAAGCAATCTGTACAATTATCATGGAATCAAGTTATACTCTCCACCCAACTTAAAGGATCCTGAGATAGCATTGTTGATTATAAAAGAACAGTTATCAAGAGGTCTTCCTGTTATCCTCTACTTAAACACTTTTTGGTGCCCTTGGGATAGAAATTATCTTAAATCCAACTCTATTCATGCATGTCTAATTACTGGAATAAGTACGTCGGGAAACGAGATTGAGTGTATGGATGCGTGGTACGATTTACCGCAAACGACTCTCACTATTGAAGAGTATTTAAAAGCTTATTTTTCTATTGAGATTATACATTTTCAGGATGAGAAGAAATATCCACAAATTCATGACTTTTTGTATAGCACAGTGGAAAACGTTTTAAAAACTGGTGGAGTAATTGATAACATTAGAATGTTTGCAGATAGTTTAGGTGAGGTCAACTTGAAGGATTACTTAACAAGTTATCGTTCTAACCCGTGGGGATGTCACCTTATTAAAGAACTAAACAAAATTCAAAGATATAGGCTACGTTTTTCTAAATTATTATCTTTCTTATATGAAATAGATAACCAAACAATAGATAACGAAGTAATATGCAGTTTTAATACAATTTCATTTCAATGGGAAACCTTAAAAAATAGTCTTATTAAAAGTATCTTCGCTAGACAAGGAGACCAAATGCTTGATCAGGTTGCTTTACAAATTCACAGTATTGCTGACTCCGAATATACGCTGGCTGAAGCGCTGCTAGGTAAAAATTTTAATGACACAGCAGAAGAAATTTCAAATATAGACTTCACTAAAGAAACAGAACAAATAGATTTAACAAGTTATTTCAATAATATTGGATTTTATAATGAAAAATTCTCGGATTGCGATCTTACTGGAACAGGAAGCTGTTATATGGAATTAGAGCAGCTTAAAAATAAGTTCGAGACTGATTTGGAGCATACATATATACCAAATCATAAGTTCGATAATATCTCTTGTAGTGGACAAACCATCCATGTTACTAAACGTAGATATAGGAGTTTATCTATTATTGAGTGTTCTGAGTGGGGTAATTCTATTGATAAGATTGTAGTAAATCTTGAAGATGGTGACGAGGAAATTCTAAATATTATATGTAGCGATTGGGGGAATAAATACATTGGAAGTAAAGAATCAATTTACTGGTCGGGGAAGGGAATAGATAAAGAGTCATTAGAGACCAGTGACGTCTACATTTATGAACAAGAAATAATAATGCAATTAGAAAAGGAAATAGTATCAATCACACTTCCGAATAATCCGAGTATTCATATTTTTTCGATTTCGTTGAAATATTAATATTAGAAGCGATGCGCACGGATCGAAATAAGGTAACTCCGAAGATGTCCCGAAGGTCATCTCTGTCTTTTAAAGTTTTGCTAAAAAGAAGTTTAATGTACGTGATGCATTGCCAATTAAATAGAAAACTACTTTAAGTGAGTAGGAACAAGGGACGTCTATTTTTAAGCGTCCTTTGCTCTTGTATCGTAGTTAGCCTTGAACTTTTGAATGAATTGTCTAAACCTCCATACTAAACTACAGAGTAAAGGTTTGAGGCATGGAGGTAAAGCGCATATTTTAAAGGGGAGAGCACCTTTTCCTTTGAGGATCAGGTGCTACTGCTTACATATTCTCATCATCTTATGCTCTAGCCTTCTTTAACATATGACTAATAGCGATAATTGAAAGAACGATTATCAGCAAGACGAACCATGCAGGTGCTGAGAATGCTTTGCCGCCGCCGAGCGCGATTCCGACGTTACCCATTGAGATTCACCTCCTCTTTTGAATTGTCAGCAAGAAGAGTTGGAATTGAGGCTATAAAGTGTTTCCAATTATCCTTAGTTTCTTGATTGGTTAAGAATTTCATGAGATGCTGGCCAAAGCCACCACTAAGTAAGACCAAAATAACAAATCTATAAAACCATGGTCTATCGCTAAAGATCTTTATTTGAAAATCTTCTTCCAACTTTTTTATAAACTCACCTATGAGAGGTATGTTGTAGGTCCCCCCATAAATTTCTACCACATCTGACCAATACTCTTTTAGCAATGTAATAAGTTTATATGTTTCTTGGTAGTTCACTTCATCAGAGTGTTTCACTGCATCACGCCAAGTGTTCATCTTAAGCCAGCTATTAGTGTAAAACAGAATGGAATCATCCGCGAATGTGGACTCGATGGAAGTTTGCTGATTAAAGGTATGAAAGACATCCAAAGATATGGTTCCGTTAGCGGTAATATCAGAAATAAGCTTACTAATCAGTATATATCGTTTCGCCGATTCCTTAGCCTCGAGTTTTAGCTTCTCAATAGACTGCTTCGTAGGGCGCCCAATTGCTTTAGGTCTTTTGTCTGTTTCGTCAGCTACAATTACATCAATGAGTTCACTATAGTTGGTATTGTCCGTAAAACTGGCGATTACTTTGAAATTATTGATGATCTCCGTATGAAATTAAATAAGACGGGCTTTTAGCTTGTCCCATTGGACCGGGAATCCCTTCCAAAACAAAATGAATATGTAGTCTTTTTGATGTCTATACATTTTGTTGGATTTAAGTTTATTGATCAATTTTATTGCTTCAAGTGTCCTTGCATGATATTGAGTAGTCACACCACGAACATACCCTTGCCCAGTCTTATCACTAACGATTAAACCATATTCAAAGTATCGTTCGAACATATTCGCACTAAGAACTATTCCTGTGGCTTGAGCTTGTTTCAGTAGCTCTGCTTTAAGCATGGATATCACCTCTTGAAACCGATTGTAGCCTGAGTCCAAATTTAAAACAATGAAGGGTCAATGCGGAAATGAATTCCTATAGTTTTCGTAGTAGCTCAGGACCCCGGTGAAGCTGGGGTCTTTTATTTATTGCGCGGTTTGATTAGCTCGCCCGCCTTGCTTCCGTAAGACAATTGCAATTGATGGTTACCTGCGCGGACCTAAAGGAGTGTCTGATCAGATGAGAGTCGGTCGGAAGCAAGGAAAGCTTCTAATCCAATGCATCACCGAAAACCAGGAAAGGGCGTATCGAATGGCTTACAACTATGTCCGCAACAAAGAGGATGCCATCCACAAAGCGTTCATGTAAATTGAAAACTTAAAGAATATGGGTTCACTAAAAAGCTGGTTTTGGCGTTGGGGCGGAACGAAAAGTTTTTGAGCTTCTGGTTCTAGAAAGTATTGCCGACCACGCTACTTATGAACACGCTTCATTGTGCTCCATATAATTACTCCTGTTCGAATTCGGCGTGGAGGATCCCTGGTACAAAACATTGATTTTACCACCATGATTCGGAATACCACGAGAAAATAACAACGTTGACTGAACGTTCTAGTGGATATATCGATTCGGATTTGGCTACGAATGTTGTGGAACGTGCAGGTAACGTCCGCATCATCTCCTCAGCGTTGTATTTGAACCAGGTGCATCGATACTCCAATCAAAAAAAGAGTCCCTTCACTGGAGCGAATTGCTGGGCGCTTTGACGTGCAAAAGTGGATTATCGCCATTCATCCCTCGGCTAAACGCCGCACGGGTTTGACACATCGGAAGAAATTCGACTTTTGGCTACGGATAAATTGATGTAATATAAAGATAAGATTTTCTGGTGACGTTAGCTTATACGTGTGAGGTGCGAACCCCAAGCTCACATAATTTCCCTGGGGGATTCGCACCTCAGAATTTGTCGAAAACATATTTTTTGTGACCTTTTGGCAATGATCTTTCTTCATTATTAGATAAGTTCATATGAAAAGAATGGTTTTACGTAGTGGATTTTCTTGATCACATCGTTTTTGCGCTATTTTTCGCTGTCGCACTCTACATGAGTGCGTGGATTGAAATTTCCGGTGAACCCCTGTTCTGGGGTGTCATAGACCCGTCGCACTCTACATGAGTGCGTGGATTGAAATACTAAGGACAACGGGATCTGTCAATCAATTGTCGGTCGCACTCTACATGAGTGCGTGGATTGAAATTCTGTTACCACAGCAGACGGTCAAGAATTGCAGGAGGTCGCACTCTACATGAGTGCGTGGATTGAAATTTTCGTGGAATCGATGTCCTTCAGTCTGAAGATATGGTCGCACTCTACATGAGTGCGTGGATTGAAATCTCTTCTGTTTTTGGTTCAAATGCCATCCTCAAAGTCGCACTCTACATGAGTGCGTGGATTGAAATCGTTAGCAACGTAGAACTGGAACGCGAAGTGACAGTCGCACTCTACATGAGTGCGTGGATTGAAATTTAAAATCGATATTGCCGTTGTGATGTGATACGTCAAGTCGCACTCTAGACACTCCTGAACATGCAAGTGATCAAACGGGGAGTATAATGGTTTTAAGGAATTCGGGGTTGACCGCAGATGAAGAGAAAAAGTTTCTGGAGATATGCAGTGAGAACGCTCGAGTAAAAAAAGTATTATTTCATAAAAAATACGAGATAGCATCGGATAAGATTAAACTAGAACCCAAACATAATGACCACTTTCATATAGAAATAGGATAGTTTATTTGTGAAATGCAAATGAGGCTAGTATGAAATACCTCCATAACAAATTAATAGTTCACTCCTTTAGAAGGTTTAAGAACAATTTCTTTAAACAGCATTTTTACAATTTTCAATTCCTATGATTGAGCACGTATCATTTTATAAATTGGTATCTTTCTTCCATTGGTTGCTTCAACATTCCGCGTGAAGAAGGTAAGGGAAAGAGGTCGAGTCCATTTATAAAAAAGTAGGAATTGATATTGTTCCAAATTTACTTTGTAACAGATGAACATAATGGCTAAGGTTGTTATCCACAGGATATCGTAAAATGTCACGTGTCCGCAAAAGTCAGGTAAGAAGGATGGGAAAAATTAAAACGATTAAGGTATTTTCGGTACCTGATCGTTTTTTGCTATGACGGGTTGTCAAAACTAAGTGCGACAGTTCCTCTGAAAGATTCGTGATCTATCTTCCAACTCAAAGATTTCCGTGGTCTATGACTTTATGGCGAAAATCTCTCCGGTGAACATATTCGAATGGCCTCTAAAATAGGTGTTTCACCAAAGGGGTTCGTTCGTTTAGACTCGCCGGCCGAGGGTTCCTATATTAATTTCAATGATACAAAGGATGGAATGTCTAAAGATAAAGATTTTTTGCTGGATCATTCGTGGTTAACAAAAGAATCACTTAATACGCTCAGTCAGTTAGCTGATTCTTTCCGCACAGCAACTTCTTCATCCAAAATTCTTGAAATAAATGATTGTTCTTCGATAGACGGAGAAGACACTCCTGAACATGAAAGCCATCAAACGGGGACTATAATGGATATAAGGAATTCGGGGATGACGGCAGATGAAGAGAAAAAGTTTCTGGCGATATGCAGTGAGAACGCTCAAGTAAAAAAAGTATTATTTCATAAAAAATACGATATCGCATCGGATAAAATTAAACTGGAACCCAAACATCATGACCACTTTCATATAGAAATAGGATAGTTCAATTGTGAAATGCAAATGAGCCTAATATGAAATACATTTATAAGGAACAATTTTTTTATTACACCAGCATTTTTACAATATGCGCTTTCTACGATTGAGCATTAATCATTTTATGAATTGGTATATTTTCTTCCATCAGTAGTTGTAACTTTCCGCGTGAAAGAAGGAATGGGAGAGAAATCCAGTCCATTTTAAAAAGTTGGAAATGATATTCATGAGAGTGATTAGTGCGGAATCGTTGGTGGTATCCCAAATTTGCTCTTAAACTGATAAACACAGTGGCTAAGGCTGTTAATTCGCAGAATATCGTAAAACGTTACGTGGCAGCAACGTTAGGTTAGGATCACGGAAAAAATAAAACGATCAAGGTATTTTCGGTACCTGATCGTTTTTTTGCTATGACAGATTGAAAGACCAAGTGTGACAGTTCCTCTGTGAAAGATTCGTGAGTTATCTTCCAACTCAACATTCCGTGGCCTATAATCAATGAAATGGAGTGATGGGACTTAACCCATAAACGGATCAGATGTTTACCCAATAAGTATGTCAGAAAATTCTTAGAATTTTGGTGTTTTGGTGATATTTTTAAGTGAAACGGGAAACGATAGCTCAAAAATTCATCTGAAGTCAATCGTAATAATGTTTGGCTTCTTTGACTTTGATGGTTTCATTTAAACCATAGTTTAAACTTCCTAACTCAAATTGTACATTTTGAAGGTGTTACTTCCCACAACCGATATTTATAGTGATTTTTAATTCATAAAAGACCTGAAACGGGCAATTTCCACACTTTTGTAAGCGAAATAGTAAAGTTTGTTTGTAGGTGGGTGAATTGAAATCATAAGTTTCATTCTAACCTAAAAAATGTGGGAAGCTAAGATCCAATCGGATCTTAGCTTCCCACATAAAAACGTCAAATAGGACTTTGACCTCTAATTTTCAAATCCCACCCATAGTTGAAGATCTTATTGTTATTTGACTGATTTAGAAAACCGGCTTGAACTTTAATGCCAACATCAGTAGCCAATCCTCCATCTTGAACATCAATCCAACCTGAAGGAGCAGTTGCTAAGAAAGTTTTTCCAAAATCTATAGCACCACCATTTTGTGAACAATTAGAGATTTGTTTCTTTGCTTTTGTGTCGATTCCAGGACCAATTTGGGTTAACTGGCATGAATTTGTACCTGAGGGTATAGCATTATTTATGTTCCAATTGGTACCTTTATCATACCGATAGTATGCTTTATCCAAACCGTTGTATATGAAACGATTTTTAGTCTGTGAATGGTAGTACAATGTAATTGTTAATTTGACTGTATTGTCGCTATTTTTGTTCCCGCCTGTCCAATGAAAGGGGTCAGCTTCTACTACCATATCGGTCTTAAATTGAGTTAATACTTCGCCTGTTTCGATATTTTGTAAATCTCTGTAGATATATGTTTCGTTTGTTAGAATATCATAATCTACTTCTTCTGTAGAGTTGATAGATTGGGATGCACTAAAATTATTAGTATTAATTTCATTTTCAGGGTTGAAGCTACGTCCTTCTACTTGCATATCAACTTTATTACTTTCGTCTGTGGTATCATATTCCTTAATTACTTTGAAGCCTTCTGGGACGGTTGAATCATTTGGAAATACTTCTTCGTTTGGTGAAGCAGCTGCAGCAGAGACGGAGCCAAATAACATCATTGTTGCTAATAACGAACTAAATAACTTCTTTCTGTTTTTCATTTTGTTCCTCCTAAATTATGGATTTGTTGTTCCGGTTCTTAATTAACCGAGGTATCATATATTGAATCAAAATACACATTTTAGGTTATTATTAGATAGGAGGGATGTAATGTGAGAAGAAAATTATCATTAGTTATTTGTTTAACTTTTCTTTTGATTGCATTAGGAGCATGTGGAAATGGTGATATTAAGCATGTTAAAAGTGAGCATTGGGATGTCGCATTCCAGAGATCAACAGGATCATTTGGCATCACATATATTGGGGATGAGACGCAAATAGATGATCTGGTATATGGTGTAACTGGTACGAATATAGACCAAGAAGGTAAGGCTTATGCGACACAGGAAACACCATTTAAGATATCTGGATTGGTGACCGATTCTGAGAAAACCAAAGACCCAATCATATTTAAAATTGATTGGAATAATAAAAGTGAGAGTGTAACTTTCGAATAAACTGAAAAAGTAAAACGAGCCTAAGAATTTAGGGCTCGTTTTACTTTTAGTAAAATAGTATATTCGCTGTAAAATTACGAACCAAACTTTGACCTATCTTGAGACTATGTTGAACCCCACAAGACCATTTTTTCGGGATGCATTTGGAGCATAAAAGGCGTGAATGAAATACAAAGCTGTACATGCAGCTTACCAGGCGTTCCTTATCTTCTATTCATTGCAGGAAATTAGTCCCAAGTGTCGAAATATGTTTTAGTACAATTTACATGCTTGGGGGAGAAGTTATGGCAAGAAGGAAAAGCAAGGCGAAACAGGAAGAGAGTTTTTCCAAGGATTAGCCGGCATGGCAATGCTGGGAGGTATTGTAGGGACATATTCTTTAACAAAATCTTGGCAAGCATCACTTGTCGTTGGATTTCTTGGAGTTGTTGGGATTATTGTTTTAATGGTTATCATTCAACAAAAGCGTGCTGAACGACTGAAGAGGTCAGGGATTGCCGAGATTGATAAGATGGATGGGGTGCAGTTTGAACACTATCTTGGACATCTGTTTCGTTCACAAGGGTATAGGGCAGAAGTGACAAAAGCTGCAGGTGATTATGGCGCCGATCTGGTTATCTCCAAAGATGGAAAACGAATCGTTGTACAAGCTAAATCTTATAAAAAAAATGTTGGCTTAAAAGCTGTCCAAGAGGTTCAAGGAGCTAAGGCACACTACAGAGCAAATGGAGCATGGGTTGTTACAAATAGCAACTATACTGAACAGGCATATCAGCTTGCTAAATCAAACGGGGCTAGGCTGATTGCTAGGGATGAACTTATTGAGATGTTGCTCGCAATGAAAGAAAAGTTGTCGGCTTCAAAGAAAACGGGAAATGTAAAGACGAGTGCATAAGAGAATTAGCTAGGAATGAGAGCGAATTATTTTCGACTATGTTTTGAGGAATTATGCTAACAACGTACATATCACATTAAAGTCGTTCCCTCACTGGATCGGCTTTTTTATTGGAGGAATTGAATTGATCAGTAGAAGACGAAAGCAGACATACATTCTTACTACGAGCGAGATCTATTACGGCTGCCGATCAAGCGATTGATCGAGTATCTAAAATTGGAGGGTACCCAAAAGAAAATTGCTTTAGAGATGTACAGGTCGAAACAAAGTTTAAAGGAACATCAAATAAAAAGAAGTGTATTAGCACATCCAGGGTGGAACTGATGAAAATGGTGGTCATACATATTGGATCAATTGTGCCAAATTAGGACTAGTATACGGAGATTATCAATATGATGGCGGAAGTCCTTTTAAGCCTCAATACACACACGTCTATAAAGGTTTTTGTGAATGATAAGAAAGTGGAATTCACGAACAAACTTCTACGATATGAAGAAAGTAATTTGGTTTCATTGCTTGACATTTCAAAAGCTCTAGGTGCTCATTTACATATGATCTTGGGAGTGGAACAAAAAGAAAAGTACAAAGTAACAATACCGTATGACAGTAAAAATGGTATTCTAGAATAGCAAGTCTTCTACATTGAGTACTCCTCCAAAAGCCATTAACGGAATTACTTACATACCCGTATAGACTTTTGAAGGTTTGATTGTATCCACGAAATTCGCTTCAAGCAATAATACATTAAATATTTAAATCTATAACACTCCGTGGAGGGCGCGCTCTCTCCACGCTCTTTGAATCAAGTTAGAGAGCGTATACCATCTACTGTATTAATATCAATTGTTCAACTCAATAATACATACCTTGGAGTGCACAAATGTTAACTAAAAAGGATCTTCTAAAACAATGGCAATATTCATTTTCATTTCCTTTAGTAAACGTGAATCTAGAACAGACCGTTATTCTAAAACAAATAGAACAATTAATCGAAGGTAGCTTTCAAGATAACATTTATATCTTATATATTGTGTCTGAATTAGATATCGTACCAGTTTATGTTGGGCGAAGTAAAAACCCTCTCAATCGTTGGAAAGCTCATTTTAAAGGCCTAGTGAGGGGACAGGGCTTGTATGAAAAGTGGCGTTCGCTGCTACTAGATACTACTGGTAAATTCAAATATGAAGTTGGTTTATTTGTTGTTCCAGATTCCGTTTTGTCTCAACCACCAATCCCGGGATTTCCTTGCACCATTGGTTCAGTAGAATACCAGCTTGTGAGTTTGATATCCGACACTTATCCAAATACTCTTTTAAATCACGAAGGGAATAGACGATGATTTCATTTAATGAATGGCTTAAGTCGAACAGAGGATATTCGTTTGTTCCGTTATTTGAGACAGATGCTGGTTCTTTACTTGTAGAAACCAAATTGAAAATTGTAAACCAAACTGAAAGACGACTACTCAAACGGTCTACTCTCATGGAGGATGCTATCATTGATACGATTGAGTCAAATATCAATGATCCGAGATGGGAGGGAATCATTTACATTATGGGAACAGGGGATTTAGATAATTTTATTCCCTTATATATAGGTAAGGCAGATAAAAAAGGGGTAAAGAATGAACTCAGTGCAAACATAAAGAACATCCGTAAGAACTCTCATATGTTTGCAAGGTGGGGAGATGGACTTGCATATCATATCGGTGACTTGAGTCACTTTCTTTTTAAATTTGAAGGCTATAAGAAACCTTCGAAAAAATATGTGAGGTGGGCTGAGTCCTTATTTATCTCCTATGATCCTCCCATACTAAAGAAATCAGTAAATTTTTATATCTGTCCTTGGTTTGAAGGACAAGTTGGTTTGTCTGGGCTGTCGGGTTCATTACCAGCGATCGAAAAAGAAATGATTGCGATTGCGTCTTTTCAATATAGTGCTTCCCTTCTAAACAAGGATGGTGTGTAAAATTAGAAAAATTGCGCTAGTAATTTGTACAAAGATAAAACAGAATTTCCTTTGTGAAGCCCAGACTATGTACAATAAGACAGCTTTGTTTTTAAAATTTACTCATTTGATAAGATTAGGAAAATATATAGATTTATATCTTATCCGCTAAATACAGTCTTGTCGCAAAAAATGGAATTTTTAAGTCTTACGGCATAACTTTAAGTAATATGAAATCAGACGCACAAAAAGGGTCGCAATGGATTTTATATTAGGAACATAACTATCGTCAATATCTCGAAATGGCAGAATTACAATGTTCATCACGATTAGAAGTACTTGGTATTGTAGAACAATTCAGTTATCTTAATGGAATTATTTTGTATGTTTGTATGTCAAAGATTTTAATTCACAAGAAGGTTTTAACCACCCGTAAATAAGGACTAATTAGAATAAGTAAACCTTTTATCGAAAGAAAATATATAGCAGACTTCGAGGAGGAATAAGCTCGAAAAATGAGAGAGAAGTAGATATATTAGGAAAGCTCAATCTTATTGAAATTTCATAATACTTCTTTAGGAATGCACAGTTACATAAAGAATTGAATAAACGTTTAGCGTAAATTCAAGGGTAATATTGTTGAAACATATCAATGGTCATCTCCAAGAATAACATACCAAACTCATTTTTTTTGTGAAAAAATACAATGCAAATTGAATGTTTAAATTTATTCAATATACACTAATTTCTAGAGGGGATTATTACTAATGAGAATGTATGCCTGGAAAAAAGAAAATGAACTAAAAAGACAAATTACTGATTACTACACAACTAAAAAGGATATAGAAGAATTCAAAAAGAATGAATTCAAAGATATCCAACAACATCGATCACAACTTTACCCTACCAATGATGAAAGAAAGCTTATTCTAAAAAGAATATATAAAGATGAGAAAGATCACGATACTAGAAAAGCAATTAAAGATTTCCAGAAGTCATCAATAGATACTCAAAAAGGTGATGTACAACATTATATGAGTCAGGTATTATGGGGTTTATTATGGTTTATTTTGATAAATGTAATTTCTATCATTTTCCGTATCAATGAAGATATTGTGGTTGATTTGATGGACACACAACCCATGGCAATTGTCGTTGTAATTGCTTCTCTACTGATGCTTATTGGTGCAACAATTTTGCTATATCTAACTTTTGGAGCACGTTCTCCTCGATCTTGGGTGCCATTGAGTTATATTAAGGGAGATATATTTTTATTAGCTAATTGTTTTGGGTGGATTGTAGCTTATTTTCTCGGCCGACTTGATCCTTTATCTGAAGAAATACTTCAATGGATAGAAGGTGTCATTTTATGGAGTGCCATACTGGGATTACTATATTTCATCATTGTTTTCAACGTTGGTCTTTGGAAAGAAAAAAAGAAAAGGAAATTTCGATATACATACTTGGATCGTATTCCAGACAATCCAATTGAACATCATGATGAAGACAGATTGCTACGTAATAAATTTGTTATTAATATGGTGAAATATTTAAACAGGCATGATCAGGGTGGATATTCTATAGGTATTTTAGGTGAATGGGGGACTGGAAAGTCTTCGGTCTTTAATCTAATACAAAAATATTTACCTAATGATGCTGTAACAGTTAATTTTAAACCTTGGTATTTTGGAAAAGACAACCATGATATTATTCAGTTGTTTTTTGCCCAACTATTAAGAGAATTGAAGTCACATAAATTGGGCGTGAATATATTAAAGTTGGACAAAGAATTATCAGCATATGCCCAATTGTTTTCAAATGTCCAGGTTAGACAGGATAATTTAATTTTCTCATTTCAGGCATTGGTAGATAAATTAATTCCGAGTGAAAAATCAAGCCTCACAGAATTAAAAAGTGATATTCAGAAATCCCTTGATTATTTGGATAAGCCAATTTATGTGTTCATTGATGACCTTGATCGACTTGATCCAGAGGAAGTACAAATGATACTAAAGTTAGTACGATTGGTAGCTGATTTTCGAAACATAACCTACTTGTTAGCATTAGATGAAAAGATCATAATTCAATCATTACAGGGAATGTATAAAACGGATGTTGGTGAAAACACAGCAGAACAGGCTAGAAAGTATATGGAGAAATTTATTCAGCTTCCGATTTATTTACCTCGAACATCGCCACAAGAGATTGGCGAGATTGCATGGAGCATGCTGCAAGAATTAGTGGAAGAGTTGGACTTAGATAGTATTATTGAAAAAGAAATTTTCACTAAAAATATTATACGACTGAAATACAATTTAAGGAATCTCAAACGTTTTTTAAACACTTTTGAATTCATGGTCAGTATGTTAGCAAAGGATGTTGATCTAAAAGATCTTCTATTATTAATTATGTTGAAAGAAGTTAATCCTCGTTTATACAACTATATCTATGAGAATTCTATTTATTTTTTGGGCCAGCAAAAAGAGATTCCCAAAGAGAAAGTAAACTTTGCTTTATTGTTCCCGAATTACTTGTTGTTCGTAGAGTTGTTAAAAGAAATTTTACCGCTCTGTGAACAACTTTGGAATCCAGAGTATAAGTTTAGTGAAGTTACAAATGACGGTTTGAAATTATGCAATCCGAAAGTATTTAATCGATACTTTCAATATGGACTTCCTGAAAAGGAAGCTTCACTATCAGATATAGACAGTTTACTAATATCTTTAAATGAGGTAGGTACTGATGCGGAGGCTTATCATATGTACTCGTTGTTTCTTGATAGGTATAGTCCCGATTTAACCAATGATTGGATACAGTATCGCATACAAGATAAATATAAAGAGTTGAAGTTAGACAATCTACTAATAGCAGTTACGCTTCGTTTCAATAAATTGTATCAATTTGCGGTGCCTTCTTATACAACAGAACAAAATAGTCTCGTTAATTTGACACGAGTGCTTCTGAAACATGTATCAGAAGAAATAACAGAATATTTTTATAAGAGCGCTCATTTGGCGTTGATTGTGAAAGTGAAGCACCAACACCTTGACCTAAATCTGAGCAATCTCCTCAAAATGAGTTTTCTATCTAATCTTCAAACTAATCCGTTGTTGCTTTACAATCGTGAAGATGCAAGACAAATCTACAACGAATGGTCAAATATGGAAGATGATCGATTCGTAATTAAGAATACTTTACGTAATTGGATTAATAACTCTGATGATTTATCAAACTTTTTATATCTAGCTTTGAAAACCCGTGATGATATGAAATATTATTCCTCCAATCTTGTTCTGTATTATCATTGTTCTAAGCAATTAGAAATTTTGCCTAATGACATTGAAACAATGCTGACTCCTGAATCAGAACTACCTGAAAAATTGAAAGATTTAGTTCATGATAAAGGTGGTAATGAGAGATACTTGAACCTATTTAGTTTCGCATACTATCATATGATTCCAGATGTAAAAGATATGCTTATTGAAATGATTAATGATTTCAAGAAGACTGGGATTAAAGGGAAAATGACTGCGCAGTTCCGAGCCCTACTTATAAGTATGGATAGTGTGATAAAAAAAGAAGAAATGTCTAAAATAAAACTATTAGTGAAAGAGATCGACGACGTTATTATTGATTAAAAATAAAGACGAAATAACTGACTGGCTCAACAGAAGTTGGATAAGGGAAGGGCTCAAGATCCTGAAGTACAATTTCAAGGACTAATGGGTCTTTGATGGAACTCTTAATTATATTCCGCTCATATCTAAAGTTGAAAACAAAACAAATTTTATTTGGTTTGTTAGCTAAAAATCATAGATGTAGCAAAAAGCACAGTTCATGGGATTGTGCTTTTTGTTAATTCAGCAATTTAAGGCTATTTATTTGTTTAGTTACCAAAATGCATTCTGCAGTGCATCAAAGAATCAACTTACATTTCATATGTATCCTAATGGAATCCCGAATAGTTCTAAAGAATTATCTAAAATAAAACTATTTACCTATACCTGCGGATAGGATAGTATATATTAAATACCTATATTTGGAGGATTAGATGAAAAAGTTACTTATCTCACTGCTTATTATGTCAACACTATTTTCTGGATCGGCCATGGCTGCTAGTAATACAGCCACAAGTTACATTAAAACTACGAGCATTGCAGAACAAAAAGCAAGCAATAAAATCAAGTCAAGTATTTTCAATCTATCAGATCAGCAACTCAAAAATGCAGTTGCAATAGGGAAGAAAGGGTATGATGCCGTAATTGATTTCAATAATAAGCAAAAATTATTGATCTCAATTGATAAACTAGAAATATGGCAACCAGATGTGTGGGTATCGACTCCATATTTTAATATTGTAAGATCTTCTTTCCTAAAGTTTAACGATTATGATACATATACATTAAAAGATGCAAAAGAGTTCTTAGCACTGTATAAAGGCTTAAATAGATTAGATTTCGAGCTACGCACGTATGGCAATAGTGTTACTTTTACGAAGAATCTAAAGGTGGTATTAAAACAAGGGAGTAAAGTTTACCAACCAAAAGATATAAGAGGCAAGGAGAATGTCTCAATGAGCGGATCTTGGCCAGAAGCTCCAGCATATGTGTCAGTCTTAAATGTAAGTTTTGATAATTCTAAGATCGATTTTAGCAAGCCAGCTGAGCTAGTTTATATGTACGCAGGTAAAGAATTATCTGTAACCTATAAAGTTGATTTCACTAAGGTGAAATAATCCCCCTTCTGGGGGATTTTTTAATGAAAGTTCAAAGAGGACTACAATCTATCATTTTGTAGACATAAGTAAATCAAACCTAACATATGAAACTTTTTAAGGAGAATCTACACATGAAATATCTAAGTGGTTTTATATTACTGAGTATATTGATCATCATCCTTGCGGGGTGTTCAAAAGGGGAGCCTGAGCAAGTGAAGCCTGAAGTGAAGGAAATTGAGGTACAGGAACAACAACCTATTAATGTTGAAATATCTGTTAACGAGGAATTCAATAAAGATAATCATCTAGCTATTAGTGGAACAACGAACCTGCCGACAGATATGGAACTGATGTTGAAAGTTACTAGTGAAGAAGGGTATAACGCACAATCAAAGGCCTATGTAATAAACGGATTGTTCCAAAGTGAATGGTTCACTTCAAGTGGACAGGGGCTTTCAAGTGGTAAGTATAGTGTCGAAATCACTTCTCCTACGGCCAATGTTCAACCCCGAAATGTGAAAGATGTGATTGGCGAACAAGGCGCTAACTTATCCGGGCCGCTGGTGAACGAGGACGAAATCTGGGGGAAGAGAATAGTATATTCATATGCATTTAGTGGTGGGGAACCAATCGTTCAGTCAACCCCTGAAGATGAAGAGATCTGGTCCACTATCAACGATAATTTAGAAACCGGTCAATACATGGAGGTTGCAAATGTAATAGATAAACTTTCTGAACCAAGCAACGATCTTCAGATGATGTATTATTACTCCATGTACCACGTTTACGGGCAAGATGGAGAAGATGAGAAATCACTTGAATCGTTATATCGTATACCAAGCAATTATAATGGTCACAATGCTGATCTGGTTTCCTATTATAAATACAGTCATGAATCATATGAGGCTGGACGAATCGAACCGTTAATGAATTTTGAAGATTATGTAGGTATCTATAAGAATAATGCTAGCTCATCAGAAAACTATAGATCAGATCAAAATCAAACAACTTCGAATGAACCGAGCGAACCAAAAGGTAACGATTACACGAGTAATGAGGCACCTTTATACAATGACTCTGGAGATTACAGTATCAATGGAGAATATAAACCGGTAGAAACCATGACTCAAGAAGACATACGTGAGGAATTAGAAGCGATTTTGAGGAACACACTATCTGGCAATTAACATTTGCTAAGACATTTCATTCTGGTCAAGCTCAAAGAAAGTGGATCTAGCTGTTGATGAACGCAGCAGATTTACTTGAAACTATTACGTGTAAGTGCTTGATCTTTCCTATAATGAAACTGTAGAAAGATTGTTTGTAAAGGAATTACTGAATCACAGAGTATATTTTGTTTTCAAACGTATTTTCGGAAGTGAAAATGAAAAAGACGTATCGCTTGCACTTTAAGTTGGTTGCTGAGTAGAAACCTAGATGATGAGTAAAGGAATGAAAGAGATGAACAAATGGACAATGAAGGAAACTTTGAAGGGAAAGACTTTCCCCGTAATTATCCTAACGATTATTTTGACCATTGCAATCAATAAATTGATCAATCGAGTAATGACTCAAGAGGTGATTTTTGAAGGAGGTTTATACACTTCTCATACAAATCATTTCTCACTTGGTATTTATGGTGTGATATTTGTAATCCCCGCTGGCTTTATCAGTATTTTAGTTGTAAAGCTACTTACGAATAAGATTAAAAGGCAGCCCATCTCCTTTGATGATGAAAAAAACTTCAAATGGCATAGTATGTATGGAACTGTATGCGGGTTTATTATTCTGTCTCTTCTACTTAACTTAACTAATACGTATGCATCTCAAGTGCTAGTATCTGATGTATGGGATGCTCTCATACATCTAGCTATTACATTCATTATTCCAATAGTCTTTGCTGTAATATCAGCAAAGTTGATCAATAAAGTTATGGTTCGTGTAACAAATACAAACGGAAGATTGATTGAAGAGATAGAGGCAGGAAAATATGATGGAGGAATTCTAAGTCAGAAAGATAAAGCTAGAATGTTGAAGTTATTAAAAAAGGGAAGTGTATCTTCCTTGAAGGGAGGAATGTTGCGTCTTAAGGTCATTGATTTCTTACTTATGGTCGGTGGTACTATTGTATTCGCTCTGCTGTTTTTACTGGATAAGACTGTCTCAATGTTTGGGAATCCAAACCATAGTACCGGATGGAACAATGGGGAAAGTAATTTACACAAAGAGAAAGAACGATTAAAAAGTGAGGCATATGATACAGCCGAGGAAAAACGGAAACAGGCCAATTTTTCAAAAGAAAAGTTTGTAAAACAAGCTAATTATAATGTTAGGTATTCGCAATCAGAATGTAATCGAGCAGTTCGAGATGAAAGAGAATATCAAAGGGCCAAACGTGATGCAGATTCGTTATAGTTAGGAGTAGTTATATTTCAAGGTCTATATATGGTCAAACAGCATACATCCTACCAGAACAACACTGATCAGGCTATGAGTTAATATAAAATCTTGCGAGGTATAATATGAAAAATCAACATTTTGCAATATTTTCAAATACGTTTGAGGAATATGAGGCATTTATTAATGCAGGTGTATTTTATTGGCCAAATGAAATTTCTAAATTAACACCTTACCAAAAAAGCTTAAATCATATTGAACTTAAAGAAAAGGTAGGAGATAGAATAGCCATTGTAGTAGGGGCTAACATGAAGAATATCAAAGATGAATACTTAAAAGAAAAAATTAAAAACACTCCAATGATCACACATATTGCTGAAGTAGCTGAAGTGTACGAGAGACCTGTATTAGGTTTTCGATATACTCACGGGAGAAATCCGAGTCCTTCGTTTATGCTTCCATTTGAATTTTTACTTGAATTAAAAAGCTTACAAAGCTATTTAGGCAAGAGTTTTAATACAAATGCGTTAAGGGAAATCGATACTGCAATTGAATTTGGTAAATGTATTTCTGAGTTGTTAAATAATAATGAGATTAGATTTACCCGATGTTATTTCAAAGATAAAGGCATTTATATTCAAGCTGAAAATGATAATGATATTTTTGAACTGGCTCCAGGTTTTCCTGTATATAAAAAAGCAGATAAAAGCATTAGTAATACATTAACATATAGGGAGCTGCCCGATAGAGATTCATTGGAGAAGATTATTGATGCATGTAAAACTAAAGGGTTAGATGGGGAAACCTTAATTTTAAGCCTTCGGACGTGGCGTGGTAGTAGGTTTATGAAATTGAATATTCTGGAAGAAAAGTTTCAAGACATCGAAGGCAAGTTACAAGAAGGCATCTCAACTAGATTAGTATCCAGTCATGAAGATTCTGACGAACTGTTAATTAAAATTAAAAAGCATTTACAAATACAAGCAACTGAATTTACATATGAAGATGAGGTGGAACTTATGGGATTTTCACAAAACACAATTTTTCATGGCCCTCCTGGCACAGGTAAGACTTATAATACAGTGAACTATGCGGTTAGTATTATTGAAAATAAAACGATTGATACAATACGAAATGAAGAGTATCCAAAGGTATTTGAAAGATACAATACATATAAGAAGGATGGACAAATTGGGTTTATCACTTTTCATCAATCTTATGGTTATGAAGAATTTATTGAAGGTATTAAACCTATTTTAGATGAGAAAAAAAATACAGAGATTATGTATAAGATTGAATCAGGAGTATTCAAGGAATTTTGTGAGAATGCTCAACAGTTAAAATTAACAACAAATAGTGAAGAGCTTGAAGGGGAAAAGAATGTTTGGAAAATCTCTTTAGGTGGCAGTGGTATGAATTGGTTGAAGAGAGAATGTTTTACGAACAATCAAATTCGAATTGGATGGGATGAATTAGGAATAGATTTTTTGGAAGAAGGAGAATACCCTTCCGACACATTATTTAATTTCTATGAGGAAATGAGTATCGGTGACATCGTCTTTTCTTTAGGTGATCAAAAGCATATTGATGCAATAGGTATTATTACAGGAGATCCGGAATGGTTAAAAGTAGATCGATTTCAAAGAAGCAGACAAGTAAAGTGGATTGCAACTGAAATAAATGAAAATATTTTTGATATAAATGGTAAAAAGAACTTAGTTCAACAAACGATATACAAGCTTTCAAGGCTCTCTATAAATGATGTGAATAATTTAATCTTAAAATACTCACAAAACGAACAAATAGACGTTAAAGTGAATAACAATAATTATGTCTTTATTATTGACGAAATTAATCGTGGTAATATTTCTAAAATATTTGGTGAACTAATTACATTAATAGAGCCAACAAAACGAATTGGCGCTGAAGAAGAATCTAGAGTTATACTCCCTTACTCCAAGAAAGAATTTGGTGTGCCGAAAAACGTGTACTTACTAGGTACGATGAATACAGCTGATCGCTCCATTGCGTTAATTGACACAGCTTTAAGAAGGCGCTTTAATTTCGTTGAAATGATGCCTGATGTTGAGGTGTTAGAGGGGATTTATGTTGGTTCAATAAATATAAAAGAAATGGTAGAGACAATAAACAGAAGAATCGAACTATTGTATGATCGCGAACACACAATTGGTCATGCATATTTTCTAATTTTAAAAGACACTCCTACTATTGAGAAGTTATCTGGGATATTCTTAAATGCAATAATCCCACTATTACAAGAATATTTTTACGAGGATTATAGTAAGATTCAATTGGTTTTAGGAGATAATGCAAAAGCTAACGAATATAAATTTATTTTAGATGAAAAAATTAAGATGAACGCATTTTTTAAAGGAAAACCTGATATTGATCTTCCAGAACAAAAATACGGGATACAAACAACGGCATTCAGTAAAGAAAATAGCTATAAAGAAATTTATGAGTAGGTAAAACTATGAGAAAATTAATTGAAATGAAAGAATTCGATGTTATTACGAATAACAAGGACTATATTGACGATAAAGAGTACGTTTATATGGATAATGAATCTTTTAATTATCTTGAAAATCTGATTCTATCATTCAAGGAAAATGAAGAAGCCGATGCCGTGGAGTTTTTTACTGTCACTACTAAACGCCATATCGGAAAAGTCATTCGTGCGAAAAATTATGTAGGTATCATTCAATTAAAAAATGGGACTCAAGTTCAAATTCTACCTAAAATTCATGGTTCTACTTATACTAATTCTAAAAGAATTTTTTTGAAAATGTTAAAAAGCTTGAAGGATTTCGCTAGTAAAACATTTAATGAAGCAAACTTGCATGTAGAGCAAATGAGTATCTATGAAATTTTTATACGTCTATATATTCAAGAAATTCAATTGTTAGTGAAGAAAGGAATAAGATCTGCTTATTTTGAAGTTGAGAATAATTTGAATGTATACAAAGGGAAAATGCTCTTCTCCCAGCATATCCAACAGAATATGGTTCATAAAGAACGATTTTTTGTTAGTCACGATGATTTTGGGCCAAATCGCGCGGAAAACCGACTCATTAAATCAACTCTGTTAAAATTATTAAAAGAATCAACTCATCAAGAAAATTTGAAAGAAATTCGTAAATTGCTTTTGAATTTTGAATTAGTAGAGCCCTCGAAAAACTACGAGAAAGATTTTTCTGGTGTAAAAATAGATCGTAATTCCAAACACTATGAAAGTATTTTGGTCTGGTCTAAAGTTTTTTTATTGAACCAGAGTTTTACAACATTTTCAGGTACGTCATTTGGAAAAGCATTGTTATTTCCAATGGATAAATTATTCGAAGTTTATATTGGACGTCATATGAAAAAGCTACTTTCAGATGATGACTGGGAATTGACTTTACAGGAGAAAGGTTATTTTTTATTTGAAAAACGTTTCTCTCTTCGACCGGATATGGTTTTACGGAATCATAATATAGGCAGGACGATTATCATTGACACAAAGTGGAAGATACTAAAAAATACACCCAACAATAATTATGGTATTTCTCAAGCAGATATGTACCAAATGTACGCTTACGCTAAAAAATATAATACAGATGAGATATGGTTAGTTTATCCAATTAACAATAAAATAAATGAGGACGAAGAAATTTGTTTTAAAAGTGACGATGGTGTCATTGTGAGAGTGTTCTTTGTAGATTGCAACGAGATAGAACGTAGTTTAGGACAATTAATAAACTTGTGTGTTCGTTAATTTTGTATAACCAGAATACAGACATTGCTTTTGCGGTAAACATGTTGACAATCTGACTCTGTTATTGGGGCTAGTGAAATTCAGTATATTGCGTAAAGGGGTACATGTATTGGAGTTTAAGGATTATTTAAAACAGAAGCATTTGTTAAATGCGAATGAAAAGAAATTAATGGATAAATCGATAGATCAGTATATAAGTCGATTAGAAAACTTGCGTTTGTATGGAATCTATAATGAGGAAAAACAAATCGATTCTGTTCTAGAACAGAAAATTCAAGAACATTATCAAGATTGGAAAATGTATAGGAAAACAATTGAGCATTACTTATCTTCAAAAAACTATTAATCAAGACAGGTTTGAACCTAAAATAGCAAATGAAAGTCGCTAAGTATGGTATTATCCCTTTTTTAGTAGACATGAAAAAAAGACATCTGGTAAGGTCAACTTAATCATGTGAAGGGGATTTTATGATGGCTAAAGAAAGGAAAAATTTACCGACGTTAATCGAAGAGAAATCGAGGCGGCCGTGCTGCTCGACGAGGAACATATAAGTATACGTGAAGTAGCGACACGTTTAGATGTTCAAATAAATTTCAGGTACAAGTATCGGCAGCAAAAGCGAAACAGGGAATGTGTCTAAAAACTGCTACATCCAAACGGGGATGACTTAGAACAAAGTTTTCCAGTATGGAAGATGAGATGGCATTTTTGCGGACAGAAATTGAATACTTAAAAGGCAGGTTTCCGAAATCAACACAAGTAATGACGAGTAAAGCAGTCAGATTTCAAATCATAAAGGACCTGCGAGCACGCCATGGTCTGGTTTGCTCTTAAAGCTAGCTACGTTTTGCCGCTCGGGCTATTACAAGTGGAGAAAACAGATCAGCGGCAAAAGAACGTCGATACAAGAAGCATGAGCTGTGAAATATTTCTATCAATCGTGCTAGTCCAGTTTTATTGCACTTTGATAAATTGCTGCATATTCGACTGTTTTCTTCAGTTAGATTATCACTAAGTAGAACAGGTCCTACTTCTAAAAGGAAGTAATGATGTAGAACTGAACATGATTAGCATTATGAATGTTAGTTAGGTGTAAACCCGTTGATTCAGGGTTGAGACAATCTGATTTAAGCCAGACAGTCGTATTGTCGGAGGAGACGCGTACAATTACATAAAAATAGTTATCAGCGGAGTCCGTATCATTCTTGGAGGGTTATTATTCTTAGAAATAAAGCGTTATCAATTATTGAAACAATTAAAAAAGAAGTATTCCATATAGAATAGAGTTCTAATAAGGAAGGTACCATTGCAATTGGTTTCTTCTATTTCTAAACGCTCTATATCAGTCATGATGACGAATTCTTGAAAATGGTATCTATATATTTATTTATAAGATATTGTATGTTATGATACTTAGGAAAAAAGTACCATCATGGGAGGTTAGATAGTGAATAGAAAAGGTGTTTTTAGTTCTTTGGTATTACTCATTTTTTTATGATAAGTAATACATAATTGCGGTGTTGAACCACTTTCGAAAATAGAGGAACTAAAAAAATCATCTTAAAAAAATTTGACTATACAGATAAACTACTTAAGGGTCAATAATTGAATTGGTCTCATTAGGTCTTAAAAGCTTTAAGTGCTTCATATACATATGATCCCGAGAGTAGAATAATTGATTTAGCAAGAATAAGAGTACGGTAACATTAAATCTCAACAGCTAGCAAAGCTTTATACATGATTATACCCCGCTCCCAAAGTCGATAACAGTATTACGTACAATTCACTAAAAGCCCATAAAGGTCAGGGTGTATCTTTGAAATTGACAACAACACTTTAAATGTAAAAACTTAAATTTATTTTGTGGAGGGTAATGGCTCTTCATTTTCTTTGTGTTGTATTAAATGTGTAATTCACCGAGTGGACAAACTTGAGAGATGGATACCGTAATTTGAAAACCTTATAGTTTGGAAGTAATTAATCATATCTAAACTATGAAATTTAGAGAGGATGTATTAATAATGATCTACTTGTTCAGGAAACTAGCTAGCAAGACCTTTATCGGATTACTCAGCTTGGGAATTTCAAGTTTATTCCTTTTTTCTTCTAGTTCGATATCTGCAGATGAAGGAACGTATACTCGCTTATCTGCAGGAACTCAAGAAATCACTATTGGACTCAATACGGAGTATAGCACTTCTTTTTCAGCATTAGGAGATTTTGGAGTCGAAAAGTCAATTAATTCTCTTGCCAGTTGTTCAATTGAAGACAGTAGTGTAGCCGTTGTAGTCAACGACTGCCAAGTTTATTCCGTTTCACTTGGAAGAACTTCATTACATATAGAATATCAAGGGCTGACTCTAAACATTCCTGTGACTGTCATAGATAAGTATAGAATTCAAACAGATGCACCAAATGTAGAGCAGTCCACTCTGGATGTTTATAAAGACTTAGATCTCTCGTCTATCTCAAAACAAAGGGAAGAAGTGCTGAAGGAACTCAATCAATACCGTTCCTTTGCAAAATTGCAGCCTCTTACTATCAATGAAAATCTGAATAAAGGTGCACAAGCTCATGCTAATTATCTAAAAGCAACAGGAACAACCGGCCATATTGAGAATCCGGCACATCCTTTGTTCTCAGGTACTTTTCCTTCTATGAGATTACAGGCTTTTGGTTATCCCAACATCAATGTAAGTGAGGTAGTCAGTCCGATGAAATCTGATCCGGTTGAATCTCTAAATAGATTAATTGCAGCTCCGTTACACCGAATTATTTTACTAGGTCCGGGACCTGACGAAGCGGGTATAGGAGTGAGCACAAATCATTTGGTTATTACACCAGGAACAAAGCGGGTAGGTGAGAAACTAATTGATCGTAGTGTCGTTTTGTTTCCTGCGGAAGGGCAGAAAAATGTCCCTTTGTCATGGGTAGCCCTAGAATCCCCTAATCCTCTGGCCTACTATCAAAAAGAAGGCGAGCAAGTTGGTTATCCAATTTCCATTAGTACGAGTTATTCTAATAATATGAAATACCACTCAGCAACATTTACAGATTCTAAGGGTCAATCAGTTGATTTTTACCTTGTAGATAGTGAGCATGGTGGAGTTGAAGAAGCTATACTGCTGATTCCCAAGCAGCCATTGAAACCTAATGAGAAATATACTGTCCAGATTGAGTTTGGCCAAAGCAAGCAGTCTTATGAAGGGTATGGTATACCTCCACAAGAGAACACTAAAACGTGGAGTTTTACTACTCGTAATGAGTCAGCGCACAGCTTGACATTAAATAAATCGAATTTATCTCTTAATGAGGGCCAATCGATCAATCTACCTAAGGTCTTCTTAACAACAGAACAAGGAACCATTAGGGACGTAAGTTCAGAATCTCAATATAAATCTGATTCAAGTCATGTTGTCATTCAAAACGGTAATTTAGTAGGTGACTCTGCGGGAACTGCAAAAGTTGTAGTTAGTTATGAGGGTAAAATAGTAAGCTTCACTGTTGATGTATTACCTACAGTCAAAAATACATTTAGCGATATGGCGTCACATTGGGCTAATGATGCTGTGAATTGGGGTAAAAAACTGGAGATTATGGGAGGCTACGCAGACAATACCTTCAAGCCCAATAGACTAGTTAGTGAAGAGGATTTCCTTAAAATGTTATTTAAGCTGTATGAGAAAGAAATTCCGACGGAAATTCGCAATCGATCTAAAACTAAAACAAAATGGTCCATAGGGTCATGGAGTGACCCATACTATAACTATGCTCTTTCATATAATCTTGATTTAGATAAAACCGCATTAAAGAAATCAGCTCGTCAAGAGCCATTAACAAGATATGAAGTTGCATCAATTATCTCAGGTCTACATGGTAAGAATTATAGCAATGCTCAGGATGCCGTACGTTTTCTCTTAGATATGGGATACTCGACAGGGAAAACAGCTTCAACCATAGATGGGTATCAAGGTAATGACTCTTTGACTCGAGCAGAAGCAGTCCAGTTTCTTCGTAAATTGGTCCAAGAAGGGATGAATAGTATTCAAGGTAGACCAGAACAAGTTAGCCCATTTATTAAGCAAGATCGTTTTATCAAAGCCAAATACAACGAAGATACAACACTTAACGTTAGCGGCAGATTTCAAGAATACGCTAATCAGACAACAAAAGTTATTATAGGTACACTCTTACCAAAATCAAAAGTAATCCAAGAATATTTGGTGACGTTTGATCGCGAAGGTTACTTTACAATCACAACTTCAAAGGTAATTGATCAGGATGGCTTACCAATTGAAGAGTTAATTATTGATTTTCCTATTCGAGAGGATCTCAGCTATCAAACTAAAGTGAACTATTTAGCTACATTTTATAATGTTTATAGATAGTTCTTTTCAAGATTAATCTTTGAGTAGTACTAAATATATCTCTATATACAAGTAGCATGGCACCAGTAGAGATTATGTTGTCCTTTCAGCATGAAGCTACGGCATGATATTTAAAGTGATGAGGTTGGTTGGGATTTCTTATTGGAGGAATAGCCTTAATTACGTTTTAAATGCTTGTTTTTGGGATTAACGCTGTTCGGTTTGAGGTGGGGGATGGAAATTGTCTGTCCTCTTTTTTTATTGATTATAAGAAGAACTATTTCATTTGTTTTTGGCCTTGTTCTAAGTTTTGTAGTTGCTTTATGACGTAATAAAGGGACACAGCAATATGGATTGAAATTATAGCCTTTGTTCTTGGAATAGGTGTTTAGGAGGGGGCCATAGACTGAATGGAACAGCAGTTATGTACGCTTATTTTGAGATTAAACGAATTGAGTACTGCAACACAAATGCATGCTTAGCAATTTCTGTCGATTAAATCACATTCTTCTCAGATAAAGATGTAAATATCCCGATATATTAATTATTAAGTCTCTCATTTCGAAAGGGCGGGGAATGCTTGAAAGAAATATGGTTTGTGACAAGCAGTGCAGATAAGTTTAAAGAACTCAACGAGATTGTTCAGAGCTACCCTAGTAAAGAAAAGCCAGTTTTTAGATTTCATTCAATTCAATCTAGCGAAATTCAAACAGAGGATATGGAAAAGTTAATTAAATTTAAGGCGTTAGAGGCTTTCAAAAAAATTAAGCGTCCTTTGTTGGTAGAACATACAAGCTTGCATTTAAGAGAATGGGGAGATTTGCCTGGGGGTTTGACACAAATTATCTGGAGTAAATTAGATGAAGATAAATTTATTGAACTAGTAGGTACGGATCGAAGAATAACTGCTCGGACTTATCTTGGCTACATCGATGGAAAGAAGATACATACCTATGTGGGAGAGATAAAAGGAAAGCTAGCAAAAGAAGCACGTGGAGATAATGGTTTTGGCTGGGATAGGGTTTTTATTCCGAAGAAACATAGAGAAACTCTTGCCGAACTATCCTCTGAGGAAAAAAATGATATTTCTATGCGAAAAAAAGCTGTAAGGAAGTTCCTGAAAGACTTACAGTCTAAAGGAGAGATCTGAGTATGACTGACGGATATATCTATAGACTTGCTCGAAGTATTCAAAAAGGCAATACCATTTTATTTGCTGGAGCAGGAGTGTCCCGTAATCTGTCGCTTCCTTCTTATGGAGAATTAATCGATCAATTAGGCATGGAGTTGGGCTTCGATCCAGAGATATTTTGGAATTTAGGTAATGATGACTACTTGTCTCTAGCAGAATATTATGTTCTAGAAAAAGGCTCATTAACTCCACTTTTAGAAAAATTCCAAAGTAAATGGATTGTCAGTACGGATATGGTCAAAGCCTCAACAGTTCATGAATTGTTGGTACAGCTGAATTTCCCGATCATATACACGACGAATTATGATAACGGATTAGAAATGGCTTTTGAAGAATATGCTCCTAATATTAATTGTCGCAAAATTTCTGATGTAAAGGATATTGCGAGAAGCAACGGGTGCGACACACAAATCATAAAGTTTCATGGTGATATGGAAACCAAAGATGAATCGACTATTGTTCTAACCGAGTCAAGTTTCTTTGACCGGCTAGATTTCGAGTCTCCTTTGGATATAAAGTTTCGTTCTGACATACTAGGAAAATCGATACTTTTCCTGGGCTACAGCCTGAGCGATATTAATCTCCGAGTGCTACTTTATAAGCTGAACCAAACTTGGAAAACCTTCGATTCCTCTAACGTTCGTCCTCCTGTATATATGTTCCTGACAAGCCCTAATCCAATTCAGGAGCGTATTTTGCAGGCTCGTGGCATCACACCTATTATTTCTAGTATTCCGGATCCTCGTGACGGTACGATTTTATTTTTGAAGACATTAGTTGAACAAACTACTAAACTAAAATCATCAATTTAAAAGATAATACATTGATTACGGAAGGGAAGATTAATAAATGAATTCAGCAACAACAGTAGGAATACAAGACGGAACAATCATTGGTGCAAAAGCACTTGGTAAACAAGTTTATAAAATTATGCCAACTTACGATCTCTTATTGGAACAATTAAAAGAAATTCGTGTAATTGCTTCCAAACAATCTCACGATCAAAACCAGCCGAATGAATTAAACAAACAGGATTTTAATAATACTGTTGGGATTTTTGGCCCAAGGGGGACTGGGAAATCATCTGCACTTTATACACTGCGAGATAAATTGTCCCAGAACAAGTTTAATATTTTGCTACCATTAATCGAGCCAGATAACTTTGGGGAAAATACGAAAATTATCGGTTCAATTGTCGGCTTGCTATGTGAAGAAGGCAGAAAGCTTCTACAATTATTGAAGAAGGTATCGGTTGTATCAGATAGACTTGGTTCATATTTTAATAACGGAATATTAAAACCAAATAACCCGCTCAAACAGATTATGGATGAAACGATTGAATATCACCTCTACACTGAGCAGCGATATCGGGATATTTTAGGCCAAAACTATGCCGATCTCGCAACTCACATTCGTAAATCTGAACGTTTACTGATTCCTGATATTGAGTTTAAAAAAAAGCTGATGATTTTAATAGATACTATTATTTTTGTGAAAAAGTATCTAATTGACGATAAGCAGAATAAAAACGTGGATTTGACAGTAGAATTCGAAACTGATGATGTTCTAATTTACATATTCATTGATGATATTGATTTAAAAACCTCCAAAACTCGCGAATTGATGGATGCTCTACTACAATACACTAATCATCCTAATATCATCACTGTTCTGTCAGGAGACTATGAGATTTTGAAAGAATCATTGACTCTTGCCTTGTTGCAAGATGAACCTTTACAAGAGCTAGGATTAAAGGCCCTAAGCTCATTAAAAGTTGTAGAGCGAGGCAATGACACAGAAAAAACAGAAAATTTTACGATATTAAAAAGAAAAACCGATCTAGCACATGAGTATTTGAAAAAGATTATTCCACCTGCGAGACGTCACCAACTTGTAAAATGGAACGAGAAAAGTATCCCAAAATTTGGTTTTGATAACGAGACGCTCTTGGATCAATTAGTTAAATTGTTGGGCGAATGGTCCATATTTAGTTACATGGATAAGGGGAAAAACGCAATTTCATGGAGCTATAGAATCTTTGATGAACGACCGCGAGGAATAATAAATGCTTTTTACCAACTAAATCAATTGCTTAATGCAAAGCAAGATAAAGAATCAAAAATGCCAGAGAAACACTTCCAACTAGTTAAAGCATTCGTTGATACATTGATTTTATCCAATACTAAACTGCTGCCTCAACAAGAATTTATCTATGAAGAGTTTTTAATTTGGGGGAGCGATGCAAAAAGTTCAAACATTCAATATGATGTATTAGGTGAGATGAATAATAAAGTAATACTAGAAAAAGAAACTGAGGACTTACGTGTAGTATTATATGTGATTAGTGAACTAGTCAGAAAGTTATTGCCTGATATTTCACATGAAAGTGAGAGCTATTTCAACTGGCGGAAACAAGTAATGAATGATTTATTGATTCAGCCAGATGAGATAAAATTGAAAATAAAAAATAGGCAAAAATCAGAAACAGAAACAGATGTACTAATGTACTACTTGAACAGAAACCAATATTCAGACTTTCGTTTGTTTTTCCTGGTTGAGGCAATCGCAGTCTTTGCAGAACCTGAGATTTCTTCATTGTTGGCTGAATTAATATCCAATACACATTTAAAGCTGTATTATAAAACCAGATGGGATTCGAACGACGCTCAGGCACAAGATGAATTTGTTATCAATACGATTCACACATTATTACTTCAAGAAGATGAAATGAGAAATACGCAACAAGAGGAGAAGTCTTCCTATCTGCTTGAAACACTCTACCATCACGCGTATTACAATTCGGATACATTTAAAAGTAAATTGGCGAATTTCTGTCTTAATCTTCTAGAGTCTTTATGTGCAGAAACAGCAGAAGTTGTTAAGGCAGAACGTCAGTTTAAATTAATAATGAATGAATGGGATACGGCTCTTAAGAAAGCTAAAGAAGGAGAGGACAATCCAATAAAATGGAGTGAATATATGGATTTACAAATTAAGAGATCTTTATTCTTGAACTCCATTATTTCCATAACAAAAATGAAAAGTATAGACTATAAATTTAAAGAAAATTCTTCTGATATTGGCCACACGCTTAGCGTTATCAATAGAAAAAGTGAAAAGACAGGAAAAGTACCAGAGGCAGTCTACTCAACATTAGAGAACCGGATAAAAAATTTCGCAAAAGAAATTAGGACAAGATTTTCTCAAAAAGAAATGACAATCGTAATTGATGAGTTAGATCTAGAAGTACAAGATTATTTCTTAAATAGTAATTCAGGCGTAAGCTTTACTAAGTATGATGAAGCTAAATTCGCCTTTACTAAGATTCTTAATACAAATCACTTTAAACTATACAGTACTAATTTGGGTATAATTGAAAGATTATCACAGAACAATAGAGTTTACTATGGTAGACAAGAGGCTGCTATTTTACTTCCGATATTGAAGAATGCTTCCAAATTTTCAACTGAAAACTTTACTGATCTAGAGAAGGTTACTTTACAACAATATGCTGTATATGTCGGAGCAAATCAAACCGAAACGACCTTTAATGAGTACGAAAAAGCAAAGAAATTCATTAAGGAAAAACTAAAAGAAGCTCACAGTCAATTGCAGAAAAAGACGCTAATGGATATCCAAGGATACAACTTTAATGTTGATGATATGGAAAGTGATAAACTTTCTAATGAAGCTATTGATGAAATTAATAATGATGATCATTATATGTCAATATATGTTAAATCTAAGAATTTAGGAAATTCAATTAATGATTGATAAGATCACGCTCCTTATCAACATTTCACTCTTCCCTTTTCAGAATCTCCGTTTTCTTGGCCAGCATGATATTTTGGATGCTTTAGATTGTAACGAAGAGGAAGGTGAGTTGGGAATAGAATTTCGTCAAAAAGCTCAAAGGGATCTGTTGATAAAGATTCAGCATGAAACTCTTCGAAAAGCACGTCCCAAAAGCATGGATGAAATCAATTTACTAATGAAAAAATTTTATCCGATGCTATGTAATGACGATGAAGCCCTACTCGCAGGTTTTCTTTCCCCTGCATATAAATACTCAATTTCTATAGAAAAAAAATTATACTTGCACTATTTTGAAATATTAGGGGAATTTGGTGATTCTCTATTATCGTATCGTGACGGAGATGTTGTGTTCAAGTATTGGAAGAATGATGTGACTAATGAGAAGCAGTGGAAGTTTATTGATTTCATGGAGAACTACAAGGGACAAGATAAGGTTCATTTTTTTCATGCGATCAGTCGGTTTATCCCGCTTGATATGATTATTATGTTGCATTTTATAAAAAATGGTTTGCACGATCCAATTCAACTTCATGAATTCTATCAGCATGTCAATCTTGCTGATGCAGCGCTTGATGATATCTTACGTCGAGGAGTTTCAGAAAACCATATTCATGCTTCAGCCGCTTTTAATTTCTCCATCTTGTGGCAGGCTCTAATGAATGGGCGCTTTGAGCCAAGGTATCTAAAGGAGTTCCAGCCCAATCATCTCGCAGCTTCAATTGATGTAGAGTCTTATATATTGACAGCTAGACTGCTCCGATTGGTCATGGCGCTTTATCTAAAAGATCAAGTTTACAATAAACATCCTGATGCTCATCATACGGAATCAGATGTGGGTGAACATCTGTCGTTACTTGTATGGTTGAGAGAGCATTTTTTAGAGGAAGATCCTGAAACACTGGACCTACTATTGAATCTACTTAAGGATCGAGAATGTAAACTTCCCGAATCAGAAGAAGTAAAACGTGCTATTGATCGAGTCAGACTTGCACTAACAGTAATTGAGGAACCGGAGCCTTCAGACTTTATTTTTAGTATTTTCTCAAATCATCGCGGGGTAAAGACGTATGGAGAAAATATTTTCTTACATCTTGTTATATTGTATAAACATTTAATCCAACAGTCATCCTCACAAAATGAGAATTTTGAACAGTTTTTCCGAGCCTTTTTCGTTTATGTGTCTATTAAGAATGAGTTTTACCAACAAGTGACTCAGCCTACTGTCATGCATGGTTTAGATTTCTTTCGGGGCTATTTTGATCGAGCTACAGACGGTATTGTTAAGAATGGGGACTACTATAAAACGATGCTGCGAACGTTATTTCAAGATCGTTATTTAAAAAAAGTAGAGCTACGGATTTCAATTAAAGACGACTTGCACACGAATAAGCAGATCCTATTAGAAATTTTAAAATCCTATCGAGAAGTAATTCAAGAGGACTACGGTGTTCTGGATGATCCTCAGGTAGAGTTCCCATTACTTGGTATCGTTTATCACCTCATTAAGCGACCGGATAACTCGAACAAAGACTTGTGGCTGTACGATGAAGAAAGAGAACATACGCTAAAGAATGCATTACACTTTGGAGATTTACAGGAACAATATATCAAGCAGGTGCAGCATTTGCAGGAACTACGTAAAGTTGTACCAATGGCTACGAACTTTATAGTCGGTCTGGATGCAGCGAGTCTTGAAAATAACACTCCTGTACAGGTGTTCGCTCCAGTATTTGAGGAAGCACGAGACAGTAAGTATGACGCTCTACGCATCGTCGATCCGGAAGGAAACATTTTGCCTAGGCAAAGTTTGTTTTTTACTTTTCATGCAGGAGAAGATTTTCGTCATTTAATAACTGGGCTTCGCCGCATCGATGAAGTTGTTCGATTCTGTAAACTACATGCAGGAGATCGGATTGGGCATGGAATAGCTCTAGGTGTCGATATTTCTGAGTGGGTACGAAATAATCCTTTAGTTATTTTGCCTCGTGGGGAATATTTGGATAATTTACTTTGGATCTGGGGAGTCTACAGTAACACACCGAAACTTCAGATGGAGACACTAGTGTATCTCGAGCGAACGATAGATCGTTTTGCTGCAGAACTGTTTAGTGAAGTTGTTTCAGTTGGGGATCTACGAATTCCAGTGTTATATCATGTTTATGAAAGAAGATTTAAGCGGCTTACCAAAGAAGTTATTGATCTTCAGCAATCAAAAGATAAAATGGAAGATCCACAGGAATATTTTCTTAAGATGAAACTGCAAGATAAATTGTTTGTAGCTTATCATCAAGAAGCAACATTAAGAAAAATGGAAGAACCAATCTATGTCACGTCTAATGAAATTGAGCAGATAATGATGAAAGATATGCAAGATTATCTGATTCATAAGATTGCTGCCAGTGGAATCATCATTGAGGTCAACCCATCGTCTAATGAAGCTATTGGCGAGATTAATTCAGTGTTTGGCAATCAGCTCTTCAAGTTGCAGTCTGCAGGTAATCCTGAGCTATCTAATGTTCTCGTCAATGTAAACTCCGATGATCCGATGGTCTTTAACACAAATGTCAGTAATGAACTAGTACTGATGTATTATGGAATGCTTCAACAAGGAATGGGGCGTGAAGCTGCTCTTGATTGGATTGAGAAGCTGCGCAAAGCAGGGATGGACACTTCTTTTATCCGCGGGGCTAGAAGTCGTAAGCAGTACCTTCATGTTTTAAATATTACCATTACTGCTTTGGAAACATACGCTTCTTCAATATAAAGCAATTTCGAAGCCAATTATGTGGTGTGATGTTTAAAACAATATCTATATATCTAATCATACAGTCGATTATATTATTACTGATAAAACTAAAAAGACAGGGGGTCTTTTCTCTAAAAAGAATCCTGTCTTTTTCACTTATGTCCAAAGGGTAAGCAATCAGTGACAACTAATGAAAAGCATATATATAAATTACTGGAGGACGACATTAGATATCACCGACCCTGAAAAGAACACTACACTATTTGTCTTAAAATGGTCGATACAGAGAAAAGGATGGAGGTTAAGAACAGTTTTTTTATTCAGAGAGTTACCAAGCGAATATTGATTCAAAAATTAAGTTTGTTTTGGATTAAAAATATGTAATGCTAATATATGCTATGAACACAAAGTCTTTGCTTGAAAACAGATCTTTCTTACAGAAATTAATTAAAATTACAAAATAGTCTAGTATTCTTTGTTTGAAAATCATTAAAATAGTGGTTTGAAGACTTTGAAAAGATGCAGAGCAAAGGAATAAAGGTGATTGTTGTTCTTGGACTGTATCGTTGTTCTCGACATTTCGCGCTGCCTTGTCCTGATATTAGTAAGAGTGGGAAACTACAAAAAAAGTGTGAGTGCAATTGAACCTTCGTTATACAGCTAGGAATAAATCTACCATCTTAAAATTCACTTTGAAAAAACCTAGATTATTTGTTAGTAAATTAATGTCCTGTAACTACAAACGGTCTAGGGGTAAATTTAGATTTGGGAAGAAAGTTCAATAGATCTAAACATGCATCCAATTATTAATTGTTGTTCAACAAAAGTAAGGGGACTTGTATCCATGCGAAAGTAGTCTTTAACTATTGGAGGTGGTGCTCATGAATGATATGATTTTTTCGTGGAAAAGATTCTGGTGTCCACGAACAAGTACAATCAATTTATCTGATGGCGGTTATCTTTACGATCCAGAATCTGAATATGGACATATATATAATGAACACGTCATCCCTTTCGATAAAATAACTCAGATTCCATGTTTAATACTATTAGGGGAACCTGGAATAGGTAAAACTGCAGCATTAAAAAGCATTAAGATTGCGGAAGAACAACATACTATTAAAATTAATCTTCGTTCATATGGGAGGGAAGACCGCTTAGTTCGAGATATTTTTGAGAATCCGTTGTTTGAGGGCTTCCTAAAAGGCGAACATCATTTGCATATTTTCTTAGATAGCTTGGACGAATGTTTACTCCGTTTAGACTATGTAGCAGTTCTATTGGCTGAAGAGTTTAAAAAATATAAATCTCACCCAAATTTGAAGAATCTTTTTTTAAGAATTATCTGCCGTACAGCAGAATGGCCGAGTTTACTTGAACGAGAATTAGCAGAATTGTGGGGGAAAGAAAATATCCAGATCATGGAGCTAGCACCTTTACGTAAAATAGATGTTTATAATGCAGCAATTGAACTAGGGATTGATGCTGAGAGGTTCATGGATGAATTACGAGAGAAAGAAGTTATTCCTCTTGCAATTAAACCAATCACATTAAAGTTTCTATTCAATCTTTTCATTCGATATGGTAGCTTTCCATCGACACAAAAGGAACTATATTTACAAGGTTGTGAGCTTCTCTGTGAAGAAACTAATGAAAGTAGAATTACTTCTCGATATACAGGAAGAATGAGGGCTAAAGATCGTTTAAAAGTAGCATCGCGTATTGCTGCTATGATGATATTCTCTAATAAATACGCTGTATGGAGAAGTATCAATCTTGGTGATGTTCCTGAGGAAGATATCACTATTAGTGATATTACAGGTGAGCATCTGCAGCAGATGAGTAGATCAATTGTGATTCCAGAAACAGAAATCACAGAAACTCTTTCTACTGGCTTGTTTTCTTCAAGAGGGCTAAACCGCTTTGGCTGGGCACATCAAACATATGCAGAGTTTCTAGCAGCGTTGTACGTTACTCAAAATGAAACGTCCCTTGTGCAAATAATGAGTTTGATTAAACATCCTAATGAAATTGGTTCCGACAGAAAACTGGTACCACAGCTTCATGAGGTATCATCTTGGATAGCAACTATGAATTCAGAAGTATTTCGTCAAATCATAGTCTGTGACCCGCAGGTACTGCTTAGAAGTGATATTGTAAGTTTGGAGGATGAGGATAAAAAATCTTTAGTTTATGCTCTGTTAGAGCAGTATAATGAAGAAAAAATTAAAGAATGGGATTTTGATGAATATTTTCATAAATTAAAATATCCTTTTCTTGCACAACAAATTAAACCATACATGTTAAATAAAAATTATAGTTATGCTGCGCGGCGCGCAGCCATTCGTATAGCAAGAGTGTGTAAAGTAAGCGTTCTACAGGATGATTTACTGAAAATTGCTTTAAGTCAGGATGAGGACTATCAAATTCGAATCCAAGCAGGTTATGCTTTATCTGACTTAGCAAGTGAAGAAACTAGAAAATTCTTATTTCCATTATTAAAATTCGACATAGGAGACGATGCTGACGATGAGTTGAAAGGTGCAGCACTTCGTGCACTATGGCCACATCATATATCTGCTAAAGAACTATTTTCAGTCCTAACTTTACCTAAACGAAAAAATTTAATTGGACTATACAGAATATTTTTAAAGAATGATGTTTTTAATAAGCTTCAACTTGAAGACTTACCAGCAGCATTAGAATGGGTTTTAAGATATGCTGAAAGCTACGAATTTGATTCTTCAATTGATAATTTAGTGTATGGAATTCTAAACAAAGCAGGCCAACATTTGAATATGAATGATGTCCTTATTGCTTTTACTGATGTTATACGTGCACGACTGGTATATTTCGATAATTTCAGTTATATCACAGACTTATTAGAAGACATCGATACTCGTAGGACGCTTCTTTTTTCATTGTTAAATTCAATTACTGAGAAAAGAGCTCTAATCTCATCTGGAATGACTACACTCGTCAAATCAGAAGATTTCTCCTGGATGATCAAACAGCTCCAACATGTCACAAACCGGGAAGTCAAACAAAATTGGTGTAGCTTGATAAAAAGAACATTTAATCCGTCTAATTTTGAGCAGGTAAACTTACTTTATTCTGCTCTTGATAATGATACAATGTTAGCTGAGTATTGCCATGTTTTTTTTCAAAGCGTTCCTTTAGATTCTGAACAATCACGCGAATTAAAAGACAGCTATGCCATTACAACAAAAAGTCAGGACTCAAAAGATAAGTACAGACAAATCCCACCACCTATTATGGAAAGAATTTGTCTCCGTTTGAATGAATTTGAGGAGGGGAATTTAGATGCATGGTGGCACTTAATATGGACTTTAAGTTTTACTGAAGAGAATAAGCATGGGGTAGAATTTGAACCAAATATTAAAACATTACCAAACTGGAGTATGGTTAATGTAAATGATGAAGTGCGAATTGTAAACGCTGCAAAAAAATACGTGTTAGAGAAAGATTCTGAAGCCTATAATTGGTTTGGAACGGATGCTTGGAACAGACCCGCGATGGCAGGTTATAAAGCTTTGAGACTGATGTATGAAGAAGACGCTGATTTTTTATCATCCTTGACGTCTTCTCATTGGGAAAATTGGTCTCCAGTTATTTTTACGCAGGTGGAAATGTCAGAAACTGAAGAATCAACTATACAAGCACATTTAGTCAAGTTAGCTTACAGCAAAGCTCCTCAAAAAGTGATTTCAGATTTGGTGCAACTTATTGATATAGAGAATCAGCAGCATGCTAATGTGTTTATTATTAGTAAAATGAAGTACTCTTGGGATACCCGATTGGGTGAAGTGGTTCTAAATAAATTGAAAACTCAGAATTTAATGTCTGAATCAATGAAGAGATTACTTGAAACTTTGCTTCAACATAAGATAGGTGGAGCAGAGGATTACGCTAGGTCATTAATTAAACCGGAGTTCTTAGTTAATGAAGATTCTCGTAAACTAGCTATAATTTCTGCTGTTGTATTATTAAATAACGTTCCAATAATTGCTTGGGATACTGTATGGGTATTAAAAGAGACTTATCCCGATTTCGTTCAAGATGTTTTAATATCTTTTTCAGGCGAATTTGAAAGATATAAATTATTACAAGTCTTATCAGAAATAACACTTGCTGACCTTTATACCTGGTTGGTAAAAAGATTTCCACCTATAGAAGACCCTAATCATGATGATGAAGAAATGGCACACTGGGTGGGACCTCGTGAAGAAGTTGCTGATTTCAGAGATGCAATTTTACGTTATTTAACAAATAAGGGGACCTTAGAAGCTTGTGAACAAATTGCAAGGATTGTCTCAGAATTGCCTGAACTTCCATGGTTGAAATGGAACCTCCTTGAAGCACAGAGTACCACACGCCGTAACACATGGTTCCCACCAACTCCTATAGAAGTCATCCGACTAGTGGAAAATAGGCACAATAGACTGGTTCAAAGCGGAGAGCAATTAATGGAAGTTTTAGTCGAATCACTTACTAGGCTGGAACAAAAATTACACGGACTTACACCGGCAGTAGTGTGGCTGTGGAATGAAGTTGGAAAAAAGGTATACCGACCAAGAACTGAAAACGAATTTTCCGATTATGTGAAACAGCATTTAGAAGAGGACTTATTAGGAAAAGGTATCGTTGTTAACCGAGAAGTTGAAATACGGAGTAGCACAGGATCACTACCTGGAGAGAGAACAGATATTCATGTTAATGCAATATTACCAGAAAGGTCAGGGGAAATATCTAGAGTCATTACTGTTATTATCGAGGTTAAAGGAAATTGGCATCGTGAGCTGTTTCAAGCAATGGAAACTCAATTAGTAAATAGGTATTTACAAGAAGATAAATGTAAGTATGGATTGTATTTAATAGGTTGGTTTGAGAGTTCGAGATGGGATGAAAATGATCGTAGATCAGCAATTCCATCAAGTGGATTACAAGCAACTAAAGATAAACTCTCAGATCAAGCTAACAGCTTGTCAAAAAAGGGGAGGGATGTCAGATCATTTGTTATGAATCTATATCTTTAACGTAATAACGAGATGTATTGACTTAGTGTGTATTAGTCTTAAAAAACTGAAATAGATGCATAGATTTAGGATTCAAGCCCCTTAAGGGGCTTCTTCTCTCCTTATTTTGCTACAAAAATCAAGGAGATCTAATGTCTCCTTTACTGTCTGATTTACCAACCATTATTTGAAATATCGGAAGTTATTTTTCCTTTAAATTATCCATTTATATACGGAATAATCATATGTTTATCTCTGTCATATATATGCTTTGTAGATTACATATTTTGGATTTGAGAGCAGACAGTTGTTCAGAACTTTATAGAGCTTTAGAATTGCTCTGGTGCTTCGATTATCCGGGAGCTTCAGGGAATATAGCCATATTCCTCTGGAGGGCTGTAGAGGAAGGCCGGAATTTTGCAAAAGGTTATCCGATAGAACGGGATGTTTATGGTCGCCGGAGAATGTCTCCCGCGGAAGCTCAGGCAAAAGTAATGTCGGATCGAAGACGAGGTTACGGAAATCGGTGAAAGTGCTGAATCTTGCTATTAATTTCACTTTTCTTGCCTCATCTTTGTAAACATACATTACCATCTTCTTCACCCTATCTACAAAATGCTTTTGCATCAGCTAAAGCCCTCATACCTAGCGTTAAGAATTCTAAACACATATATCATGACATAGAGCTTGAAGATTTTTCACAGACGAACTAAGTGTGACTATTTTGAAATATTGGTCTTAGTTGTTTTTATAGAGGGAGTTCCCGAACAGTTTTATGATTTCAATAAACATTACCAATTTAATGCCAAGGTCCATATAAAGAAAGACAAGCTAGTAAACAAAATGAATGATAAAATTATAAAAACCTGTAGCCAGGATGGGATACACGACGTAAACTATACAGCTCCGACACAATCTGTCGGTAGTTACTTAGGAAGCAACATACAGTTGCACTTTTGGATTATAAGTTTATAACACTCAAATTAATTAACACATGAGAAAGAAAATGCACTACTGTTAGTATGTCAGTAGTGCTCTTCTTGTTTTACTTTTTCCAGATTTCTATGAAGCCTGCTAAGGAAACGAATATGTTTTATCCTACAGACAAGATTCGAATAAGTGAAGATAAAATAGGAAAGCATTATATTCCTGAATATTGGTATGAAATTGATATTGCTATATTACACATCTGGGATGACTAGTGTCTCGTTAATTTATAGACAAGTGGCCACCTTCACTTTCACTAGAATAATATGGTAGAATGTCTGTGTTAGGTGAGGATTTAGTACTATTAGGAGGGGAAGGTAGTTGCATAGAATCAAAAGTGCTGGAAAGTGTTTTACTAAAAAAGAACTGATATATGCAAATAATGCCGCTATTAGTGAAGATAGAAATAGACAACTTAATGAAGATTATTTGGATTCATTACCGGATGATGGAGTATTCCCTATCTGTCTAGCATTTGATGAACATAACAGAGGTGAGATTAGAGTTCAAATAATCTTTGATGAAGCTGGAACAACTGGATTCTTGGATTTAACAAAGAACAGATATAATTTATTACCGACTGCAATCGTGAATAAAGATGGGAGGGTCGAACTTAAGTACACTGGTAAAAAACCATACCCAGATGATCGACCTTATGTTGAAAAAGTAAGTAGAAAGTTAGTTAGAGACAGCAGCTTTAGTAAAAGAGTATTAACCGCGTATGGAAATCAATGTGCTATGTGTGAAATTACTGATACTTCATTATTAGTGGGAGCGCATATATATCCTGCTCATTTGTGCGGCGATGATACGGTGAATAATGGAATTTGCTTATGTTCCAACCATGATAAGGCTTATGAAAGAGGACTCATCTGTGTTAATCCAGATGGGGAAATAATTATTTACAGTAAGAGCATCGAGTCAAGTTTTTTAAGAATTCGCCTTCCAAGGGATAAGAAAGATCACCCGTCTCCAGAAAGATTAAGACAAAGACTAGAACTTTCTATATCCAAACGTCGAAGTTAACTATTCTTTATTGTGTAGGCTACAGGTTACACTGGTGAAATATTTACATGGGCGGCTACTGATAGTCGCCTTTTGTTATGGCTTTAGCCAGTTGAGTGCGTGAAACGCGCGAAACAAAAAACCACCCGCTATGAACTGCACTCCAATTGTTAGACACAACTACCAATTGGAGGTGCAGTTCATTGGACGGGTGGTCCTGATTTATAGCGGGCGTATATTGAGACTCGATCCTTAATGGGATAAGATAAGAGAGATGTAAGTTCCTTACTGAAAGAGGTGTACGGCCGAAATGGATGATTTAGAATTCTACGAGCAGTGTATTCAGCGATATGCAGAGAGCCAAAGATTGGATCTAGCCGGAGCCGCGGCTTTTTTACAAGACAAGTTGCAAAACGAACCCGATGTTTTAAACCAGTTGATTTCGGTAAGAAAGCAGATGCTAACGCCGGAAGACCATAATTTGGTTCATATAGTTGGTAATAATTTTCCTACTCTAATTGGTGATGAGCATTCCGCACTTACAAGTATATTAGTAGAGATCTTTAAGGCTAGTCGGATTTATCACCAAGTTAAATCTTTTGAGGGGTATAATCCCTCACAGCCAATTTTTCAGGCGCATCCAGAGCTTTTTGATAAGCTCAGAAAAAAGTCAAACGGAAATCCTGATCTTGAGTTAATTCGATTAGATGCAGTTGGTTATAAACCGATTCCCAATTTACCTAAACACAAAACTTGTAAGTACAAAGACTCATTTCTTCATATTGATAGTTACCTCAATTCAATGGTTCCTTCTTATTTTATCCAAAAGTATGGCACCGAAAAATTATATATTCGAGTCGATCCATACACTGTCTCTAAAAAGGCACCGCCACTATCTTTAGAAGAAGAGTTTATTCAACCCCCTAATCCGTATTGGATCGAAAGATTAATAATTCATCCTGATCAACATGAAGGTAGTGAGTTGTTTTTGCCTCAATATACTGTTGATGATATACAAGAAGATGAATGGAAACGAAAGCAGTGGTGGGAATATCAAATAAGTGGCATTCGTAAATTACAAATTGTAGCCACTATGAAGAATGAAGGTAACAGAAAACATTTTAGTATGTCACTAGAGGAGCTTTCCGAGGAATCAATTAATGACGGGATGCTGATCGGAAGAATGATTCACTTGGATGCAATGGATTCTTATGACACAGAATTCGATCAGGTGAGACTTAATCATTTGGATCTAGCGATTAACATTTATACAGAAGACAGTATCGAAAAGCGAATGAATTCTACCTTGACCAAAGGTAAGCGTATTACGGACGCGACTTATCGCACTCATCTAATTCGTGCTGACGATATTATGTTCTCTGACCTGCTCGTGATAGCTCAAATCTTTTTCCAATCAAAGACAATGATTAAAGAATGGATTGATAGTCAGTTTCAGTTCGGCTCTGTCGGAGCTGAAACCGATAACAAAGAAGCTTAGAAAAGGATTAATCGCTTTAAGAATCTGTTACCCGAGATTAAGGAATATGTCGCTGGCTGAGAGGCTCATGTTGAGTAAGAAATGAAGTTTTAAATTTAACAGAAGCGGCTATCCCTATGGGCGACCGATCGTTTAGCAATTTTACTCGCTTAACAATTGAAGGTGGCTAACATCCTAAACATGCTTTATATAATAAAAGTAGATGAAACACAAGGCCCACCAAGGCTATTTCGTAGAGCAAGAAACATTATGTCATTACAAATCACCAACACAGGAACAAGCCCACTAGAAGAATAAAAACGTTTATGCTCGTTAGAATTATCACTTAAGTTTTGCTCTCAGGATACTATACAGCTTAGTTTGAGAAAGTTCTCCGATACGGAACCAAGGATTGTATGATCCGGGTTGGAAAATCGGCCGCTTATTCCTTAACGATTCTGGTCTTATCGATCATTGCCCAAGGCTTATGGGGCGGATGGGTAGGAACTGTAGTATCCGTGGGAATCGGCTTTACTGTGATAGTCTTCAAATTTGGACAATCGCGTTATAATCAGGGTCTAGTAGAACGGCTACGGCTATATACCATTCAGAAGTACGAGCCACTTCTGTAGAGCAATTGTATCTAATTAGTCATGCACCCTTTCAAAGGTGAGTAGTCCCACCAATTATTGGAGGTAATTATGGAAAAATCGCCGCCGGAGGTCGACTTAGACATTTGTAACACGGAGAAATTGATTTCTAAAATCAAAGGATTTCTATGGAATATTCGTAATTGGGAGTTAGGGCAAATAGATTCATTAGTTAAAACAGATCGAAGCTCATCCATAAAAAACATTTCTAAATACAGAGTAGTTCAAAGATTATTTCCGTGTCCAGTTGTTCTTATCGAATTACAGAATGATATTTGTGCATTGGGTTTCAGAATTGGTCAAGGGAGCTATAGCCTTGAGAAACAGCTTCCTAACGAATTTATTCTTGACCAGCTTCATGGTGCAGGTGATACATGGGATGAGATGTTTGATAAAGGTAATTCAATTGTATGGATAACTGTAAGTAAGACAAAGATTTTCAACTTAAGCTATGCCTATTCGAAGTTAGAACAAGCAGTCAAATCCTATGTTATTGATGAGGTTAAGATGCTTCATCAAATTCGTGATGAGGCCTTAAATGACATTGGATTCCACTCTATCCAGTTAACTAGGGCAACTGGAGAACCCGATATACGAATACAAGCTACAGCTCGATTTTTTAACGGTGTGTCAAAGACGCTAACTTCTGAAGATTTGGTTCTGGACATGATGAACTATTCAAAGTTGTCGAATGTAATTCCTTCTAATATTGATGATGTGATGCAGAGAGCAAGACTCTTATACGTTCATGGTTATAGCGAATGGGAGTTTCTTACTATGGCAGTACATTATGCGGTATTGTCGCTTGAAGCTTCATTGAGGTTACTATATGATACGTGGCTCGGCTCAAAACTTGTAATAATAGACGCCAAAATCAACGGAGCTCCTGTTAGTGCTAGATTGGAACCATCAAGAGATACTATATTGAAATGGTCAAATCAGCAAAAGGCTGTTAATGTTACGATTAAAGGAATGATACTTCCTCGCTCTAAGTCTAATCTAACTAATCATGCTGTTCATATTGGAGCTTTGACACAGTGGGAGAGGGAGAGAATAGATTATTTTTTGCAATTGCGTGATACCCTATCTCATCCGACAGAAACCTTTATTGAATGGATTAATTGGAGTAGAAATCACATTAATGAGATCTGTCTTCTTATAAATTTTATGTGGAGTCGATTTCTTGTTGGCATGCCGAATAACTTTTCAATTGTGTAAACAAGTTAGCTACATGGTTTAAAAGGTTTTTGTAATGGAATTTATTTAATCGAGGAGAAACAATGAACATAGACTTTGATATACTAAAAATGCTCTATCCAGTGGGAATTCTGTAACGGCAGCGGAGATACTCTATGAAGCATAGCATTGAAAATGAAGAGTATATGTATTACGAGCCAATGGACGAAGAATATTTGAAACTTAACTGCGATGCTTCGATACAGCTATAAGGATCAACTGGATTTTTTTAAAAGAGAAAGTCGCAATGAGAGTTTGATACATAAACTTATTCCGTTGGAAAGTGATCTTGGGAAATCCATTGATCTCAGTAATCCCCGGTCCTTATTTTGCTTGGACGCTAAAAAGGTAATGGATTTGGTTGAAGTTTATCAGAGTATAAACAGTAGCGCTGTTAAATCCTTTGAATTTATAGATAAAGACTTTTGGGTTAAAAAAACTAGTGGCATTAATAAGAATATAAGTTTTGATAATTATTTTTTGCTTTTTTCTATCTTCAAGCACTCGGATCCGTATATAGCGAAAAAACTCACGAGAATTTTGATAATTTTAATCGTGAGAGTTACAGATATCTTCCCTAGAATAGAAAAAGAATTATTTGCTTCAAATTTCACTGAAATGTATGGGATAAAGCATTAAATCGTAAGTGAGCTAATCAGTATGCTGATTTTTCAGCCTAAGGAGAATAAAGATAATTATTCGGATTTATTTTCACAACCGTTAGTTTACATGGGGAAAAAGGAAATTATCTTTGTACCGGCTTTAGTTAAACAGTTGAACTTACCTCGAATGATTAAACAGCAATTCGGTATTTGGAAAATAGATGATGCTTATAAAGGGAAAGCATATTAATAGAGCACTCTCAATTAATTCAAGCCTTCACGTAAACGTTGGAGGGTTAAAGCTAGAGGATGCTTTTGATGGAAAGTCTGCTGAATGTGATTTCATTGCGACTTTTGGAGACCATATCCTACTGATTGAGATGAAATGTCTTCGCAGGACTTATTCTCCTAAAGAAATTTTTCAAACTGAGCAAGAAGTTAATTATGGTGTGGAGCAAGTAAAAAGACGAGCATTAGTTTTGCAAGAGAATTGGAATAAAATTAGACAAGTAGCTACGATTGATTTACCAATTCATCCACCTGACCCAATGAAAATGATTAAGGTAGTATGTTTGAATATCTTCAATTTTACAGCTAAAGAGAGGGAAGATGTTATTATTACAGATGTCTCCTCACTTACTAAATATTTTGTGAACCCTACTGTGGAACAATTTGAGATTGGTGATACAAGAAAAAAAACAGGTGGGTATTCCCTTTGGAAAAAAGAATACCCTACTCCTTCAGAATTCAAAGAATTCCTTCTAAAACCCCATACAATTGCAGATATATACGGTAGTTTAGAACCCGATGTGAGATCATTATTGTTAATCGATAATACTAATCATCCAATAGGTTTCTTAGATTTTTCTCTCACCAGTAACCCAATTGATCTTTCAAACAAAAAAGTAAAGCCTATACGAGAAAGCTCAATTAGTGGAGAGAATGATAATCCTTTAAGAATACAGCCAAATAGATGCAGGGGTAAATAGACGCTTTCTTGAATAATTGTTGTTAGTGAAGACATTCTTCAAATGACAACACCAATTAATGAATTTATTGAAAATATAAGGTCTAAATTCTTCAAAAGGAAGTGGAAGGGGGAAGAGATGTGGCAATTGCTGAATCCGGAGGACCAACAACTCAGGCAGGAATTTTATATCAAAACGCCATCGCAGCGTTATACTTAGGTAGAATGCTTGATTCAAGATCTTTTTCTGAATCTGAGAAAGTGGCTAAAGTTAGAGTAGAGGCTCCTGAGAGTGTTGATGATATCGTAATTACATTTTCAAATGAAGTAAAGTGGTACATCCAAGCCAAGGAATCTATCTCTAAAGGTAATGGTGCAGAAAGTACATGGGGGAAATTGTGGAAGGATTTTGAGATACAGTTTACCCATCCTTCATTCAAAAAGGGGAAAGACAGATTACAATTAATCTGTGGCACATACAAGGATGAAATATATGATGCTCAGGACTTAGTAGAACGAGCTTCAAGTTGCGAAAGTTACGAGGAATGGCAAGGAAGGCTTACGACAAATCAGCTCGTATTCTTTGAACATCTCAGCAAATTCTTATCTTTAGAACTAAAAGAGAATAATGATTTAATATTACAATTTTTTATGAGCATAGATGTAAAAATAGAGCCTAGGCAGACAGTTGAGAAAGATAAGATGAGATACTGGATACCAGAATCTAATTTGTCACCTACTGTTTTGTTTTCAATCCTTCGGGATAAAGTAGGGGGTGATGCTCGGATTAGAGGATCACATACACATAAAAGTCTCCAGGAGTGGCTGCAAGACAATCAGATTGTAATATCTGAATCAGTATCACTCTCAGAATTGCGTTCTGCTGTCTATTCCTGTAGTTCTATTATAAGACATCAGAAAAACACAATAGGGAATACGGGGAAAAAGCTTTTGCGTGATAACTACAAAGATATCTCTAAGTGGCTTTTGGAAACTTCAGACAAGGAGCCTGTAGGAATACTTTTGGATCAAGCAGGTACAGGAAAAACGATTGTTATTCAAGAGGTTCTCGAGGAATTAGAGAGCCGGCAAGTCGATGTTCTGGCGATCAAAGCAGATCAGCAACTATTAGATGCCCAGAGCCTGAAGGATGTACAAAGCAAATTGGATCTTCCTGTGCGAGTGGAAAGACTCGCAGATACGTTAGCTAAACAGGGGCGATTTGTTGTATTAATTGATCAAATTGACGCTCTTTCCCTATCAATGGCCCATGATCAAGGTTCATTAAATATGGCATTAGATTTGATTTCTAGACTGCGTTCCATCCCAGGCGTGCGTATCATTATCAGTTGTCGTAAATTTGATTTTGATAGTGATCCTCGTCTTAAAAATCTTGAGAATTGTAAAGTTTTTTCTCTTGAAGAGTTTTCTAATGAAGAAGTCGAGAATTTTCTATGCGATGTAGGTGTGGATTACAAACAGTTATTACCCACAACAAAGAATTTGTTGAGAATCCCCTTACATCTAAACCTCTTCCTAATGGCTTATGAATCAGATGGAAGTAAAGAGCTGTTGCAAGAATGTAGTCTTTCAAGTCTCCAAGAACTTTACCAGCTTGTATGGGACTGGGTGATTATGAAGCACCACACCGATGCGCCAGCCGCTTGGGAACGCGAACAGGCTCTTTTCCTAATTGCAGAGTACATGGACAATACGCAAAGAATTACGGTACCAAAGTTTCTTTTTAGTAAGAAGGAAGCAAGCGCTTTAGAACGTGCCTTCCACTGGTTATTGAGTGAGGGCATTATATTAGATGAAGGCAAAGAATTGAGTTTTTTTCACCAAACTTTTTTTGATTATTGCTATGCTAGAAAATTTGTACAACAGGGAAATTCTCTTGTTGAGATCATAGTTGCTTCCCCGCAAGGTTTATTTCAGCGACCACAATTGGTGCAAGTTATGTCATATCTACGAGGTCAGAATGATAAACGTTCCTATTTTAAGCAGCTTAATGCTCTCATAGAATCTAACGATTTGCGATACCATCTAAAAAATCATCTTTATCGTTGGTTTGCTGCTCTCGCTTCCCCTACAGAACAAGAATGGAGACTAATGAAGCGGCTGTCGGAAGACTTAAATGTGCGCTCGCAACTCTTACGATTCTCATATTTTAATCCTGGATGGTTTGAATATTGGAAAACTCAAGTAATCCCTGAAATACTGGATGTGCAAGATGAGGGGTTTTTAGATGAAATGTTTGGCTATTTAACTTCAATGATTGATTTGCGACAAAGTGAAATTATTGAGTTAGTTCGCCCTTATTATAAAAAAAGTCAACGTTTAGAACAGCTTGTTGGAAGCCTAGTTTTGCAGATTCGCTCATGGAAATGCGAGGAAGCTGTAAAGTTGTTTGAAGTTTTAATGAGTAAAAGTGAACTCGATAGTGTTTCATACTTTGGTTGGGAAGAACTTGCGCAGTACGATTCGGAGGCTGTTTGCCGTATTTTAAGGAATTTTATGGAACAAGCTATAAATAACTACAGAAGAAAAAAAGAAGAGCAAATTAAAAACGAAACAAAATCCGATTCATTTAGTTTTATATCTTTTAGTGAAGAAATAAATAAATTGGATTCAACATTAATGGATGAAGCTCTTCAAATTATTGTGAACAAATCAGCGTCGTACTTCTTGGAATTGTTTATTCCTTTGTTGATAGAAGCGGTGAAGATTGAAAGCTACGAGATTCTAGAAACTGAAGAGAGTTTTATTCCCGATTCACTATTTCGTAATTGGTACGACACAAACTTTGTTAAGTTTGATGTTGTGCTGAATAGAGCGTTGGTAAAAGCTTTTATTCTCTTATCGCAAGAACACCCGCGAATATTTGTGGAGAAGATTAACTATTTGTCTAGTAATCATTATGATTCTATACAGTTTTTGATAGCACATATACTACGGCAAGTACCAGAACAACACTCCATAACAGCTCTTAATTTCGTCTTAGCTGATCCACGTAGATTAACACTTGGTAATGAAGATTTTGAAAGCAGATATCTGATTCAATCAATAATACCTTATCTTAAGGAATCAGACCATCGAGAATTAGAAAATTTGATAATATCCCGTTTGCCCTTAAATAAAAAATTGAAACTAGATAGATATATGTATTATGACCTTAGTCAGTATAGAATTCTAAGTTCGATATCTAGTGAAAACCTCAGTTCGCATGGAAAACAACGATTAATGGAGTTAAAGAGGAAATTTCCAGAGTACCAAGCATCTGATAACCCCCGCCGGATTAGAGGCGGAGCAGTAGGTGCACCAATTGATGCTGAGTCAGTGAGAAAAATGACAAATCAGCAATGGAAAAAGGCGATGACTAAATACCAAAGAGGAGTCAGACATTCTGATTGGTCAAAGGGAGGGGCTGAATCTCTGGCTCGACTGCTGCAGGAGCAAGTGAGGAAAGAACCTGAACGATTTATAAACTTTTTCTCAGTAAATAAAGATGACTTTGACCACAACTATGTGCAGGCAGTGTTAAATGGACTAGCTGAATCTATCATTTCAGGAAGTGAATTCTTTGCTGCTATCAGTCTTTTTGAAGGGTATGATGATCGAAATATACGGAGAACTATAGCATGGTCTGTTGAAAAACGAGCAGATGAAGAAGTACCGGAGCGGATTATAGGCCTCTTAATTAGTTATTTCTACGATATATCCTTAATAGAAGCATCTTATACTGAAGACCCGGTATCAGGTTATCATGACTCAGTTCGTGGAGCTGCCATGAATGCGTTGATGAAGATATATCGTGAGAAGGATAAGGATAAGTGGAAAATCCTTGATTATGCTGTCGGTTGCGAGGATATTTCTTTAAGGGCTGGTGCTATTTATGAATTGATATATATGATTCAAATAGATCGTGAACGTTCATTAGATTTATTTGAGAAAGCAATTGAAGGGAATCCTCAGTTATACCGTATAACTTATACAAATGATTTTTGTTATTGTGCAATGGGTCAGCCATTTGAACGTCTCATTTCTAAGTTAGAGGCATTTATCACTGATGAGAAGGATGAGATTCAACAAAGCGGTGCTGAACTTGTTACTTTATCTTTAATTTCTGAGAATCTCTTTGAGAGTCAATATGTTAAAGAGCAAGTTATGACCTTACTAACAAAAACGATAAATGGTAATCCTTATCATCGTCGAGGTGTTGCGCGAATACTTTCATATAATTTTCCGGATAATGTCTCCACTATTCTTGTAGATGGATTACTCCAGCTAATGAACGATGAGGACGAAGAAGTTCAGCGTCAGATTAGTTTTTTATTGCTCGATATTAAGAAAAACTGCAAAGAACTAAGACAAGAAATTCGGACGATACTTATGGCATTTGCAGGCTCAAGATCAATGACATACGGAGGGAAATTAGGTGAAATCTTATGGCAACATGCTACCGATTATCCAGAGTGGACCCTTCTTGCTATCAGTGAGATTATGGGTAATGAGCATCTTCGTAATAGAGATAATTGGTACCTTGATTCAAGAAAATTAATACTTGCCGTAATAAACATCTACACAGATCCCTTATCAGATGAGGTCCTACAGAACCGAGCAATGGATATATTCGATATATTAATGAATTCTTTTTCCATGCATGCCCAGGGTATCCTTGCAGAGTGGGATCGTCGTTAGGGAGGATAATGTGAATAACCTGACAAATGATTGAAACTACGTTTTCTCACCACTTCAAGGTGTACAGAGTATAGCGGAACGATACAAGCTGGGAAAAGTTCCGGATGGAGCGAGACAACATCATTCCACTTTTTGACTAAGCCGGTACGACTAGCATCATTAGAGGTGAAGTTGGTCGGTGAAACAGATATGACGCTGGGCTAGGAAGAAGATAAAAAGCAGTGCGGTACTGGATCCGGATGAACAGGACAATAGAGCGGATGTATCAGGATCTGAATTTGGCATTCCGGACGTACAATATGGAACAGAATACCAATTTAAAGTGGCTAACGAAAATTTCTGAATCGGAGATCTTTCATCAAACTACTCGAATGAACCAAAACGCCAGTAGGTTGCTGTCACGGGACAAGAATATTGTGTCATTTATTATTTAAATATTACCAGTAGTAGCGTGCCTGGAGCAAATAGAAGTGGCAACTTAAGGCGGCCTGGTATGGGCGAGATCTTCAGATCGCCGATACCTTAGAGCCGATCATTCAGCGATGCCAAGTGTGCGAGACGCTCCATCCCGAGGTAGAAATTCGTTATGCTGTTAGTACTGGATAAGGTTGTTTCATTATTTAGTAATCCAAACCATAGTACCGGATGGAATAATGGGGAAAGTAATTTACACGAAGAGAAAGAACGATTAAAAAGAGAGGCTTATGATACCGCTGAGGAAAAACGGAAACAGGCCAATGATTCAAAAAGAATGTTTGTAAAAACAAGCTAATTATAATGCTAGGTACTCGCAATCAGAATGGAATCGAGCAGTTCGAGATGAAAGGGAATATCAGAGGGTCAAACGTAATGCAGATTCGTTATAGTTTGAATTGAACAAGTTGATAGACACTTATCACTATAAACTCATTATAAATTCTCAAAGGAGTGGCTTACTTTACAAAAGCGGAAAGCTGCCAAATGTAAAAATACAATTCCTACTTATTTTAATACATTCTACAATCGAAATTACACTTCAGAGGATGGTGTTAGTAATGGCCAAAAATACGATGTTAGTGTTAAATAGAACCGCTCCTAATATACCTAACTATGCAAATCAGATTGTATCAGATTATGAAAAGGCAAGCGAGGAATGGACTGGAATTTTATCCGATCCAAAAAGTAAAACAGTAGATGGCTTAGCTCAATTGATCAATAAACACACTGACACTTTCTTAGAACTAAACACAACCGGTACTTGGGAAGATGCCATGGTATGGAGTGCATTTATGTATTATTATGATGCACAAACAGGCTTGCAATTCGAAAGTGGAATGCATATACAATTAATAATTGATGCATTTCATAAAAGTGACTGTTCCTCATATGTTAAACGAACAGTCGATTATGCATATTATGTCCTTCGCGACAAGAAAATCGAGAAGTAATTGGAAATTTCATAGACATGGACGAGGAAGACGCTGGTGAAGAAGGCACTAAGCCAAATTTATACGTTTCTCGACTGTCACTTAAGGAGGTTACTTACTACTTGGGTTTTACCTTACAAAATGTTTAAATGCACACATTAAACCGAGTGAATGGTGATCACGAATCTGCAGTTGGTGTAACGAAAGAGTTAGCTAAACTCTTACTAGAGAAGTTATTATTCGGTAAGTTTATCGATATATTGAACCTCTTAAAGGAATATAAAACTATGAACTGTTGTTGAGGACCCCCTAAAGAAAACATAGAGGGTAGACAGACTGATGTGCTACCTCGCGAAGTTTAAAAAAGTGACCGTTTCTAAGTAAAAACGACCGCATTTAAATTCTTTTACTATTTTTTCAATAATTTTTTGGTCTTTGAATTTATCAGATGAGTAGATAGTAAGAGGACAGCAGTAACAGTAAGAATAGCTACAGTGAGGTATTGAATCATAATTGATTCCTCCTAGAGAATATCTTTTTTTGTTCCGTATGGCCTGTACATCTATACATTATAATATCAATATTTTTCTTTTTAAGCCATTAAGTAAATTATGATAATTTAAAAGTCCAGCGAGGTATAAGCTAGTGCTCTATGTGGATATTCTGACAACAATGTATTAAGAATTTTTGGTATACATACATTTGTCATGACTATGGTTTAGATGAATAGAACAAAGGGGACATTCATTTGAAACGAAAAGTAAATCTTAGAATGATAGCTTGCATAATTAATATTTCAGGACTTGGTATGGTGATAGCATATCTTATCATTAATCACAGTTTGCTGCTCGATGTTATCATTGTAACCTCTTTAAATGCTGTTACACTTCCATACCTTTACAAGGCCAGCTAAAGGAAATTAAACGGATATTGTTTGATAGAGATGACGAAGACTTCCGAGGTAGTAATTTTGTTTAAACTACTACTTTTTAGCACTTCAGGAACTCTGTTCTATCTTTGAAATGTAAGTTAGAACAGAAATTGGCTTTAGTATAAGACTATCAATAGATTAAATTTTATTAATATTTTCAGAGGTGTTACTAATGGAATTCATAGAGTTTTCAAAAATTTGGAATGAACAACCCGTCGTTATTCCCGACACAAATGCTATTTTAGATTTGTATAGATACTCACCTTCTACTTCTCAACATGTATTAAAACTACTTAATCGTATATCAGATTATATCTGGATTCCTCACCAAGTTAAGGAGGAGTATCTAATACAATACATGCATGTGATTTCTATCGAGAAAAGAAAATATAGCGAACTCACTAATCAAATTAGCAAGGTTATTCAGAAATCAAGAGAAAACGTAAGCAACCATTTCAAGAGTTATAGAGGAGATGAACATCCCAAAATAAATCAACTTGTTGACATTGTTGAAGCTAAACTTAGTGAAATCGAAAATGAAGCTAAAAGATTTCATGATGAAATTAAAGAAGAAGTTCAAAAACATGACTTTATGTTTGATACCGGAAATGTAAAATTGTTTATGGATCTAATGGGAGAAAAAGAGCAAATAGGCCCTGAATTTACCTATCGCGAAAAAATCGATTTATATGTCGAGGGAGATTCTAGATATCTTCGAAAAATTCCACCTGGTTACATGGATGAAGTAAAAGACAAAGATGATATAACTAAAACTAAAAAATTTGGAGATTTATTGATCTGGAAGCAATTATTAAGTCATGCCGAACTAAACGAAAAACCCATCATATTTATAACAAATGATAATAAAGAAGACTGGTGGGTACTAGAAAATAAAAGACCAATAGAAGCGCGTCCAGAACTTCACGAGGAGTTTAAAAGCTACAGTGAACAAGCATTTATTATGATCAGTTTAAGAGAATTTATTAATTATATCGAACAAATTTTTGATATACAAAATATCGTTGCTTATTTCGAACTTAATGGAGCACGTCTTATGGAAAATATGGTTGCTCAAATAGGTTGGCAGAAAAAACTGAACTTAAGTAATATTTTGCTTCAAAACAGTGATTTTTGTAACTGTTTTGAGAAACTAACTAATGTTGAGATAAACAGTATTATTGAAGATGAAATATATCTTAGTAGCGCTCAATATAGTAGGGATACAGATATGGTTAAGCTTGCAGGTAGTTTCTCACTTACTTTAGAAATAACTAGTATAGAATATGAGTTTTTCAAATCTGATGGCGAAGTAAAAGTGGAAGGCTTTGTCGAAGTGACATTTGAACTTACTAACCATAAACAAAATGAAATAAAACCGGAAACAGTAAATATTATTTTCAGTGGATATAACATTGCTGCATATACAGAAAGATTATTAAATATTGTATAATTTGCAATAAGGTGAAGAAACAAGAAGAATTCAAAGGGGATTTTTGTATTGAATGTAATTACAGAAAACAGTTAAAAGTTAATTTTTGATATAGACCTCTAGTCAGTTTGTTGAAATAGACTATCACCAACTTTAAGAAAAACAGAGCAACGTCTGAGTCAACAATCTGACATTGGAGAAAACGCATGTTAAACTTCAACAGGCTCATGAAGAATTAATGCTGGCTAGTGCAGTTCCTTAGATACGCCGTTTTGAAAGAACGAAACCGTATTGCCCGTCATATTCATGATAGCATTGGGCATCGACTGACTTTCATCATCGTTCAAATGCAAGCGTTACTGTATGTTCTGAAGAATGATGATGAAACTCAATCTTCCCAAATTGTTAAAACAGTTTTAGAGGTTGCTCGATGTTGTCTTCAGGAAGTACGCTCAGTCGTACATAACATGGGCATGGAAAATACCGAGGCAGGAGTCGTCTCAATTCGAAGCTTGGTAAATCAAACAGTTGCTGCGATTAAAATACACTTTGAACTAAATGAGAAAGCTGAAGAACAAAACTGGCCACTTGATATTTCTGTCGTGCTCTATCGGTGTCTTCAGGAGGCATTTACAAATAACAATACAAGAAACTCCGTGACATGTTCACGGAGTTTCTTGTATTGTTATTTAAACAGAAATGTGGTAAATCACATCTTTTGATAAAAGCACAATACGACGTGGTAAAAAAGATAGAGAAATTAATCATTTTGAAAGTGTTTTTGCATTGGCAACCAGGTGGTTGTTAGTGTTGCTTGGATGACTATAAACTATTTGATCAGAAAAGTGAAATTCAACAAATGTCCAAGGACAAGAACATTGTGTCATTGCAGATTAGATTGTTACCTAAGTAAAATAATGTAAGAGCTAATGTGATGAGATAAAAGCTGAAATTGCTCAATACAGGCAAAATCTCTGTTCCACTGCTTAAAATAGTGGGAATTTCGAGTGTGATATTTAATCTGTTCCAGTAAGCCAACAAAAAGGTTAGCGTACTTTAATACAAATGAAGAGGGATCAGAACTTGTACCGATTGCCTGAATGGACAAGTATATAGACTAATTACCGATTAGTTTGAAGTTTCTAAGGCCGATATCTAAAACTCTTTTTTATACGTATGATATCTACGGTTGCAAACATCCATGACATATCCTGATAGCAGTAAAGTGCAGTTTAATTAAGATGATCAGAATCGAGTTATTGAAGAAAAGTATTTACCAACTGATGGAAGTAAGACCTTGGTTTATACGTACTCATATAACAATGGTAACCGAGAGATCACTTCAACAGAGTCGAGCGGGATTAGTACCGTAACAGCTTATACTCCTTTTGGAGAAGTTGAAGAGTGAAATACATGATAAAAGACCGTGTTATGAATTTGTTTCCAACAAACCAGATAGTTATTGTACAATTTGTAAAAGTAAGCCGAACAAAAAGTTCATTTAATAATTAATCCGGTATATAGGGCATGGAACGCTGTTTTCGGAATTAACACTTGGCTTGTATCTATGTAACATGTAGGTAACAAACCGTTTTGAATGTTTTTGTCCTCTACATTTACACAAAATCAGGATTTTGTACATATGTCTAAACTTTGTAGTTTCTTCGTTTAAAATTTAATTGCTTTTGGAGATTTTACCTGCTGCTGCAGATTTCTTAATCCAACTAACCTGCCCGTTAGTTTAATGAATTGAAGGGTAAGATGACGATTAGATATACGCCTAACCGGCAATAGGACCATGTTCTTGTCCATTCCGGCAATCGGTACAAGTTCTTGTCTTTGACTAGGGACAAGAACTTGTACCTATAAAACAAAAAAGCCGCTGTGATAGCAACTTTGAATGTAACAATGGACACTTAACCTTGGCACACCGTTTTTCTCTTTATGATATCGTGTCGCAAATGAATTTCTTCTCTTTGTAAATCCCATATACCTCATAAATTTCATAATAGTTACTGAATTCTCAACGATAAAGCTTTAACAGACATTACATAGTATACCTCTGTCTAAATATAAGGATTTCATGACCCGACCTTGCAAGGCTTGCGGGCCGCTACCGATTTCCACCGCCCTTCCTAATTTCCCTGCTCCGGCTGGACCCAGCTATCTTCATTTGAATATTGGTAAGCCTAATCCCGGCTCTTCACCTACAGCCTGGCCGCGCACACGAACGATGGTGCGACCGGACGATGATTTCTGCTCGGTGTAGCGGAAGCCATCTCGGTGACGTCGCGGTGCTGATTCCACAAATGATACTAACTACAAAGCCCCACCCGGCTTCAGTCCTCGAGCCGTCAACCGGGCCAAGGCCTTTCCTGATTTCTCTACGCACGCTGCGCCCGGCTTACTTCCTTTTACCACCGGTTAAACCCGAATTAGGCGACGGCTGTGAACCGGTATTTGCGTGCATCTACGATGGTGCGCGGTGAACGTATGAATGCTGTTGGTGCTGCCACCATCTGAATATCCCCCCCCTGCTCAGTGCGGCGAAAATCGTCCAGCGACAGCGCATAGTCTATCCCATCTGCGCCGGCTGATTGATCTAGGTATACACGAACCTGCCGCCGGTTGTGACCCCGGCACTTCGTCTGAAGCTCACCTGGTGTTCGGTGCTCTTGTAGCTGGCTTTACCCCCGCTGGTACTATCCAGGAAGCAATCAAGTTCGCGATGTTGCCACCAGCCTGCCCGCCCTGTTAGCGTTCCGGAAGCAACCAGACCTGAGATGATGGCACCTGAAATCCCGCTGTCGGTACCGTTTGGTTAAATACCTGATGACGGTGCTCCTGCAGCCCCGTCATCCGTTCGGGATAGCAACCAAGTGTGCAATGCTCCTGCAGACGGCCAGCCCACCGATATTCGGGAGGTAATCAGCGGCTCGTTCCTTCAGCTGCCGACGTCTCGCCGCCCCGGTACCGTCTGGGAAGCAACCCAGTGCGCATTGTTGCTGAAAGAAGAAAAATAAGCAGTGCAGATTATACCGAACGTTAACTCTGCGTTAACAAGGTGGAAGAGCTGACGACAGAATCAAAGTCCTACTGCTTGTTACCGGTTGCTGTAAACCTTAGCGGACATGCCGGGTGGAGCAAGAAACGAGCCGCTTATACACTTTTGGCTTCCGACGTTTCCGTTTCTTAAATACTGCAGTAAAAGATGCCGGTAGAAGTAATCACCGATACCGCATAGGGGTAGGGTTCCAAGGATTAGCAGTAATCGCTGCAACAGAGCATCTGAGATGCAGGACAGATTGATAGTTCTTCGTTCACGCTGCTAATGTATCCAGTATTTGCGGCTACAGCATCGATTAACAATCTCAAGATCGAGCGGCGATAACTCGTACTCCAAAGATTTTTATGGTACCGCCGGCCTAAGGATAAGATGAGACGGGAATCGTTACTCATGACTGGATAATGAAAAGCTTCACTGAATTAAGGTATGAAATATGGAGATTTGTTATAAGCTACAAGCTGAATACTAATTGACTGACTTATTGGAGGTAAATGCATGGTTCAAGAAGATCAAGTAAAAGTCGAATTGATAATGCCCGAAGAAAATCTCTTTGTCGGTTCCTATCACCGTATAATAATTCGGTTTGCTGCAGATACAACTTTGAAGTTTGATGATCTGCACTTTGAAATTCCTGACGGTTTAAAAGGTGGTTCTATCTCTCCCAGCAAGGATGAACTGTTTGATGAGGTACCTAATGTAATGCTTCTCGTTGGTTATCAGCCTGGTATGTATGCTCTGAATGTAATTGAGAACTTGACCGGGATTGTAGTAGGGAGTTCAAAGTTCACTGTAGATGCTCTCTGGCTAAAAGATGATGCTGGTCCGACACGTTGGATTTCTAACATTACTACAAATAACACCTACAGTACATCGTTGGCAGATGGCACACGAACTAGACACCAAAATTTCCAGACAGTCAAAGAAACTCGTAGAATTGCCATTCTGCTGGTCGATACAAAATCTCAACGTTTTGATCCAACTACATTAGACGGACATAAAAAACGCTGGATGAACGCTATTGTTGATGGCACTGTTGTAGGTGAGGTTACAAAAAGCAGCCGTTTATACTTTCAAGAAGTGTCTTACAATAAATTTGATTTGTCAGCCAATATATTTGGACCGGTTCATTTACCTGGAAATTTTGACGAATACTTTAATGCAGATAATACGGCCAAAGGAACTTTCTTTCAAGCCTGCTTTACCGCAGGTGACAGTCAAATTGACTTTGAAAATTTTGACACACTTTTGTGTATATCACAGCATGTCGAAGGAACAACTCCAAGAAGAGCGTGGGCTAATGCTACGCGCGGTAACTGGAACTTTATAACCTCAGCGGGAACCATAAAACGTGGTGCCATTTCAATGCCCAACGAATCGGATCCTACGGATCCAAGAACACTTTGGGATACCTTTTCGCATGAGTTGGGACACAATCTTGATCTTCGTGATCAATATAAACCAGATGTAGTCAATCGAAATCTAAATAGTTGGGACATCATGGCCTACAATTATCAACTCCCGCATTTTTCGCTGGCAAACCGGTTGAGTCTTGGTTGGGTTCCGTCTGGCTGGGTTAAATCATATGAACTTCGATCCTCAGCAACTCCTGTTGACCAAACTGTAACGTTACATCCGGTAGAACTAGGTAATCCACCTGCAGGGCGCTTCATTGGAATTGAAATACGGGTTGCAGCAAATTGGAACTATTATTTTGAATATCGGGTTGGGCAACCCAAACAGATTGGCGATCGTTATCTTCCGGTAGACAATGTTGTTTTAGGTACAGATGTTATACCATCAACGACAGACATCAGACCAAGTATTTTACTTTTGGATAAAGAGAACAACGGTGATGGCCCCGTGCTTATTAACAAACAGTCCTACAAAGAAGTGGACAGTACAGACCCCACATTCCCAACCAATTTTACAGCAAGTGTTAGTGGCATCGATGGAAAAAAAGCGGACGTGCGTATCCATTTTCTCATGAGTGGTCGTCCAGACCCTTCTATCAGACCTTGGCCAGCTGGTTCCGATCGTCCGTATCAAAGCCCAGACATTGAAGTAAGGAATGCTAAAAGTCTGGCAGATTCAAAATGGTTTAATGTACCATGGGTTGAAAATACAAATACAGTGGTTGCAAAGATAACGAATAATGGTGGGGCTGATGCACTCAAAGTAGGTGTTAATTTTTATGTTAAGAATTTCAATGTCGGAAGTGGTTCTGAAACTTTACTTGGCTATCAGGAAAAAGATATAAAGAAAAATGCTACAGTCGAATTTACGTCCGAGTGGATCCCGCAAACTGGCGGTCATTACTGCATCAGTGTACGTATTCAAGATTATCAGGTACCGGGGTTCCCCGATATTAAAGAGTTATCGAACCAAAATAACCATGCACAATCGAATTACGATCGTTTCTATTCAACCACTTCTTCTCCACCTTCACGTGAAATTAAAACGATTGAAGTTGGAAATCCGTTTAATTTAAGAACACGTATTTGGTTTGTTGTTAGTAACAGCAATCCCCTTTATCGCACGTACCTAAAGCATGGATGGGTCTTTCTTGATCCTGGTGAAGCCAAGGATATTGAGATGATGTTCGAATACGCCCCTGATCTACTAACTAACGATATGTACTCAGATGAATTAAAGTTGAAATATAAAGAATTTGAGAAAAAAGAAAATAATGTTGATGTTACTGCATATATTGAAAACCCTTATGACAACCCTCACCACGAGATTCAAAAACTCGGGGGAATGCAAGTACAGGTACTCACTGGACGTGCCACTAAATTTGAAACCTTTTATTTACAAGATGGGATAATTAATGGGATTATCGTAGCTGTTGATCAAAGTGAACCAGTAAAAGGAGGAAAACTTATCTTACGCCATACGCATAGGAAAACACATACTTTCGAATATCAGGAGGTTGAATTAGATAACGGTAAGTTCACAGCACAACGAAAAGACATGACTACAGATGTTAAAGCTTTCTATCTCCCTTCTGAAGGTTATGGCGATTGCGAAAGTAAAACTCTAGATGTTGATTAGCCAAGGTACTCTACAGGATGGCCTAGTCTCAGTACGGGCAAATTTCCACTTCCATCTCATTCAACAGGAAGTGTCTGAGATCCGATTTTAGTGATGAGTATCTACAATTTGATCCAAGATCACGTTTACTGTTCAAGAGATGCTTTTATATTCTCCATTCGATCTATAATAATTTTGATGACGCTTAAGAAAAAATCTTCTTTGAGGGGGATTTTCTTTTTCAGAAGGTAGGTAGATTGAGAATCATCAAAACGAAGCAGTACATTATCATTTTGCATCATGCGGATATGCCCTTTTCCAACACGCCCAGCGGCTTCTGATGAAGACTGATCAATATAAGAGGCAAATGCCGCTCGTCTCGATGAACGTATGCAGGCCTCGCACTAAACTTTCCCAAATTACATGTCAATCACTGCCGGTGACATCAATATACAAAGAGATCGAATTGGTTGTAGAACAAGTTCTAATCCTTACTCAGGATAAGAATTTGCTTTCTACATATTAGAAGCTGCTTTAAAAGGAATATAATTGAGATTATATTTAGTCCACCATCTTTCCCCAATGACACAATGTTCTTGTCCTTTTCGGCAATGGTACTATGTTCTTGTCCCTCGACAGCGAAAAATGATCTGTGATTATTGTGAGAGAGCTACCAGTGTTACTTATCCTATCATGATTTTAGGTCTATTTGCATAACACAGCAAATAAGCCTCGAAAAAGTTCGAGGCTCTGTCACGTAGATTGTTCCACGTTAGTAATGAAAAGTGTTTTTACTACTGGAGGAACTATCTCCATTTTATTACTTATCTGTTGCTCAGATGTCCTTACTAAGATGTCATCGGCAACATTTATGATCAAACTTTATGGTGTTTTATGAGTCGTTCCACTTCTGCTTTTGTCAGACCGGTAGAAGAAGCAATGATATCAACATCTACTCCTGATTTAATCAATTTCTTGGCAACATCAGTAGCTTTGTTACGCTCTCCTTCTTCCTTTGCCCCTTCAATCATAGAAGCTTCATCATGCAAATACTTTTGTCTGTCCTCGTATAATCGGCGGGATTCGGCATCCTGACTAAGAAATTCCAACGTATCCATTGCTTTTTTTAATACAGGTTCGTTCATCGTCAGCACCTCCCAATTGGATTTATCGACACCTTTTAAGAATAATAGCCAGTTAACCAAACCACCATTTTCTACTGGAGTCGCATGATCGCCAAGCTTGGGCAATTCCAGAAAATGCAGTTCTATGTCATCTATGAGCGAGATCCCACTCCGGTCTTCACGCAGATGGAATACGTTATGATATTGATCATTGGGCAAAAAAGAATAGTTCAGGATGTTAATCGTCACGCATTTTTTCAGCATCTTATAAGAATGCCCCTCTTGAAGCTGTCCGCTGTATAGCTTGCTCCAGTAAAACATCGTTCGTTTCTCAGTATCATATTTATTGAATAACTGCATTTCAACGTTGATGAGCTCGCCCTCCGCTGTTCTTCCGTGTATATCAAGGATGGATTGCTTGTCACGAGGAGTGTCCTTCTCGGTATATGAATTCAACAAGATGATTTCTGTCAAAGGCGGCCTACCTGCCTCTACAAAAGTCTTGTTCAAGAAGGCAAGCAGAACATCCCGATTTTCTTCACTGCCAAATATACGTTTGAATAAAAAATCATTTCGGGGGTCAAGCAGTTCATTCATCTGCAACCATCTCCATTCATTCATAGTATATCACGCTTAAAGGTTCTTAGACACACACTCTCCGCCATGAGCAGAATTAACAATTATTCTGACCCGGGGGAGTCTTTTTATCGAACAAACGCTAATATTGACATTATCGAACGTATTTTCCGGAAGCCATTCATATATCTTTGCAGCGCCCGCAGGATCGGAACTTCTGGAGGATGCACTCCAGCCGAACACCGTGGAATTGTCTCGTGTCACAGCCCGCCATTCTTTTCCTTCTCGCAAGTTCTGTGCACTTTCAATCTGGGCGTTTGCCCTCAATACTGGGGCGGTAGTATCGGATCATAAAGGAGCCATCGGGAGAAAGTTCTCTTTGTATATGACGATGAGTGGCTTCAGCTCACGGTGCTTCAGGTATTGATGAGAAAAGTTTATTCAAGCTCTGTTCTTGGCGATAGTATTCCATTGGGCATTAGTTTTGGGATTCTCTATCTCTTTGGAATTGTCTTTTAAGAAAACCCCTGATCAATTACTTGTTCTTGGCTCGGAACTCAGCTTGGAACAAAAATTTGGTTCTTAAAACAAAAAAGCCGCTAAGTAGCGACTTTGATATTAATTACCTTAACCTTTATTATTCAATAATGACTTTTTCAGCTATAGCTTGTGGAGGTGATGACTGGGCTATAAGATTTTTTATCCATACTTCAGCTTTTTTATTTTTTATTGAACTAGCAAATTTAGACTCGGCTGCCCCACCGATAACTATTTCACTATCCTCATCTTTACTTATCCAAATTTGTTTCGTTGCAGGATCATCTGGGTTATCTTGTTCAATCAATATTTGATTATCTTGTTCATTAACTTCTATAATTGTACCGCGGATGTCCGCATCTGATTGAGTTAGTTCATTTTGAGAACTACAGCCGACGGCTAGTAGCAACAAAACGAGTGTGAGTCCACTCACTAGTTTAGCCATGATCATCACCTTCCACTTGCAATATAAAAACATCAATAGGAGGAATCGGTGTAAACTCCCGAGAGACCTAGCGAACTAATTGTATAACTATATTTTGAAAAGCTTGCCATGTATCTACTCCACCTTGTCTAACTATACCAGTGTGGGTACCTTCAATTCTTGCATAGTTTCGTACACCATTATTGACGACATTGTATACTAATCCTCCACTATCTCCTAGCTGTGTACCACTAAGTCCAGTAATGATCATATCAGTCGGTCCACCATTAATATCATAACTAGTGTCAACAATCTCAGCTAGAGGATAACTACTTCCATTCAAATTGTACCCGTGTACTCTTACCTTATCTCCAACCTGACGATATAGGCCAGAGTAATCCGTTGTCCCTATCGTTAAAGAATTACCATTTAAATTATGGCTCGGATTTACAGATGAGTTGTATACTATATAACCTGCATCGAACTTAGACGTATCCGAAAATACAGCATTGTTCATTGTACCAATCGGGCTAGAACCGTCAGATAAGTCATACCAAGTTCCATTCTCACAATGCCCCGCAGTAACACCGACGTTGTTACCATTGGCACGACCGTTGAAACCTAAACTACATGCCGGGGAAGTAATAGCAGTTCCTCGTTCAATTTTTTCTCCGGGAAACAAGTTATACGCTTGTGTTTGAAGGCTCAACTCGCCTATTACCCATCTCACCATATCTTCATCGATATAGTTTAGTATCTCTTCCTTAGCATTATCGTACTGCTCTTGTGAGATGTACACATTAACTTTGTTCAACTTAGGATTTATACCAACCGCTTCTAACCCTAACTCTTTCATTTTTCCAGATAATGATTCTTTTGCTTTAGTCAGTTCTTCTAAAGAATATTTTACAATTAAATATTCAATATTTTGAGGAAAAACACTCGTGCTCATTACTGAACTTTTTAATTCGTTTGGTAACTCAGTAACAAGAATGACATTCTTACCGTTTTCATCGGTGTATGCACCAGTATAAATATCGCTATAGTTGCTCATTAACTCTAGCTGTACGTTACCTCGATCAATCAATATATTTGTGTTAAGTAGACTGGCTTCAGGATATTGTTCCGTGACTGCCTCTGCCTCAGTTTCTAATGACTTCGTGAAACTAGTAGCGGTAGGTATCTCCCATTTATGACCTGGATCATTGCTTTGCACTCTAATGTTATCGTTTGATATGGACTCCGCCGCTTGACCTGTACTAATAAAAATACTTAACGAAATCATTAGCAAGGTTACTATCAGTGATAAAATGCGCTTGTTCATAAACTATTTCCTCTCATAAGGTATATAAAATAAAAAGCAATTTTCAGTAAAATGTTGCATTTATTTTTATATTTTTACTCAAATTGGTTCATCTAATCGAGAATGGGAACATGTTCTTGTTCATTTCGGCAATCGGTACAAGTTCTTGTCCTTGGCTCGGGACAAGAACTTGTACCGATAAAATAAAAAAGCCGCTAAAATAGCGACTTTAATGGGAATATGTTCTTGTCCCTCGACACTTTAGTAGTGAGTCTAGGCATTGGCTGATAATTCATATAAATTCATCCGTTTTATTCCAGATTCAATCACCCTGTTTTCTATGTATGTGCAAAGTAGCTAGATTGTATGCCGCGACCACCAATTTATTTTTATGATTCAAAATACGCTTCCTATATGCTATAATCAAATGGCATGATTTGCCTTGAGTGCGGTTAGCTTATCTCCGAAAGGAGGTGAGCGCTATGAACTTCTCCTTCTCAGACGTGATAATGTTCGCAACATTTCTAATTGCGGTACTAACGTATGTAGATAAGAAGAAGAAATAACCCACTCTGAGGTTCGCGCCAAAAGTGTGGGTTATTTCCGTCTTTGTCATCATTAATGGAGATGGGATTCCCTACTCAACAATAATTGTGCAGGGAGACGGTATAGCGCACCGTCTTCTTTATGTAGTATATAATACCACAGTTGTTTTTATACATCAATAATGATCTTGTTGACTATAGTCGATTCTAATCTCTTGGTTCGACTGTTTTTAATGTATTACCCAGTTCAATCAATCTGTCCACAACAGTTCTTCTTATCTTGGGTAAGTCACTAATATGTCTCCAATAAAAACTCTTGCCGTTTGCAGTTGTATATGAAATATACATCCTTTGAGAATCAGTTAAGATAGACCCTTTTCATGCTATTGTACCACTCCAATCGTATGGAGTTAAAGTAGCTTATTTGCTAACTTTTTCCGTTTCTAATCATCGTTCGAAATCTTGCCCTTTCGTTTTCTGTTTTTGTATATCTTCGCGAGTAATCTCGTCCGCACGAGTGTGATCTTGTTCTTTCTCCGATCCTTTTAAAAAGGCACCTTTAACCCACTGGGGAATATCTTGAGATAAAGTTTGAACCTTTTCTCTTTCAACCTCCATTACTAATCTAAATTTTGAGGTATTATCAAAAATAAAAGAGCGATCGATCGGTCATATCGTCTTCGGATATCATCTTCTGGATTATGATGTCCACCATTCCTTACTCGCATTTCTACTCGCTCGATGTGATACTCCACGTTTTTAAGACCTAAGTAATACAGGTTTATTTCAAACCCTGCCTTTTTGGCTTGTTCTATTTTCCGCATTGCATTTTTACCGACAAGCGTTGTTTCAAGGGAAAAGCTTTTTCCGTTCTGTATACATTCACTGAATGTTTGATAGCTTCTCTTCCAGCTGATGGAGAAACCGATTCCGGAAGACAAGGATTGATAGTTTTTGCAATGGCATCCGGATCAATAACCTCTCCTAACTGATCGTTAAAGTTCTAGTTAGTGTGCTTTTCCCTGCTCCATTCGTTCCAGCAAAAACAGTCATGACGGGTTTGCTCACGGGTATTCAATTTCCTTTTTGTTACCATTTTCTTCATATATGATCACTGTTTTTCTGCCATCCGGATATTCCTTGATCATTTTTTCATTTTCTTCATATACAATGGGCACACCATTGCTTTTGGCCTCTTGTCTGGCCGAGAATGTTGCTTTTACTAAAATTTCATTCAATTCAGAAATTGACATACGTTTCATGTGAAGATATCCTCCTTAAACAATTGTACGTAAAAGTTTCACACTATATGGACGGATCATTTTTCAAGTTTAGCTAAGCCTTTTTCCATTCTCAAGAAATCTTTCTCACTAATTTGTCCAGACAGTTTTTGTTCATTCAGCTTATTGGCTCTGACTTGGAGCTCCTATCCCTCGATATGTGAACTACACTCTACCTAAGAGGTGGGGTGCTTCTTGGTCAATAGTGCAACTGCCTCAGCTTACAGGGGAGTTCCTCCCCCAATGTATGCCATTTAGTTGGCGAGTTGCAGTAGATTGAGGGCCGCATTTCGATCACGATCATGTACGGTCTGGAGGGATGGGCACATCCATTCGTACAAAGCCAGATTTTTTACCTCCACATTTTTGTAACCACAACATGAACATAGCTGACAAACTATAACGAATCTGCATCACGTTTTGCCCTTTGATATTCTCTTTCATCTCGAACTGCTCGATTCCATTCTGATTGCGAATACCTAACGTTATAATTAGCTTGTTTTACAAACATTTTTTTTGAAAAATCGGCCTGTTCCCGTTTTTCCTCAGCGTTATCATATGCCTTACTTTTTAATCGTTCTCTCTCTTCGTGTAAATTACTTTCCCCATTACTCCATCCGGTACCATGGTTTGGATTACTAAATAATGAGACAACCTTATCCAGTACTAACAGCAGAACGAATACAATAGTACCACCGACCAAAAGTAAAAAATCAATGACTTTGAGCCGCATCATTCCTCCCTTCAAGGAAGATACGCTTCCTTTTTTTAATAACTTCAACATTCTAGCTTTATCTCTCTGGCTTAGAATCTCTCTATCGTATTTTCCTGCCTCTATCTCTTCAATCAATCTTCCGTTTGTATTTGTTATACGAACCATAACTTTGTTGATCAACTTTGCAGATATCACAGCAAAGACAATTGGAATAATGAATGAAATAGCTAGATGTATGAAACCATCCCATACATCAGATACTAGCATTTGAGATGCATACGTATTGGTTAAATTAAGTAGAAGAAACAGAATAATAAATCCGCAAACAGTTCCATACATACTATGCCATTTGAATTTTTTTTCATCATCAAAGGGATTAGACTGCCTTTTAATCTTATTCGTAAAGAGCTTTACAACTAAAATACTTATAAATCCAGCGGGGATTGCAAATATCACACCATAGATACCAAGTGAGAAATGGTTTGTATAAGAAGAGTATAACCCCCCCTCAAAAATCACCTCTTGAGTCATTATTCGATTGACCAATTTATTGATTGCAATGGTCAAAATAATCGTTAGGATAATTATGGAAAAGGTCTTTCCTTTCAATGTTTCCTTCATCGTCCATTTGTTCATCTCTTTCATTCCTTTACTCCATCATTTAGGTTTCTACTCAGCAACCAAGTTAAATATAGATTCTACAAACGATTTCTTTGTTAAAGAGACCTCCTATTCAAATGCTCTAGTACGTACGTTTCTGTTCCTGAAACCATCAGCCTTACATCCTATCTAACTAATACGGTTAAAACTAGTTTCTTAACTACCTCAAGTTCGTATGTACTTATTTTCGGTGTTTTACTATGTATAGGTATTTTAGGACCTAAATACTAACAAAACAGATTATAATAAGAATATTACCGCTATATACTCATTTAATATAGGTATATCCTCTCGGTTCACCATGGGAATCCCCTTTAATGATTACTACTGCAGGAAAACCGCCTTCTAAACAAACATGTTCCCGCTCAATTAGAGGACAGAGAATTGTTAGGTATATATCTAATCGGAAATAGGAACATGTTCTTGTCCTCAGCAGTTATTTTATGTCCGATGTTTCGCCTTTTTAATACCTAGCAACCGTGTTTTACCTCTCATCTTGTCAGTTGTCACATAATATTGTGAACATTTTCATGTATTATGGTACTTAATAAAGCTTTAAGTGCATGTGATCAATGTTTAGATGTACATCTAATCGGTAATCGGACTATGTTCTTGTCCATTCCGGCAATCGGTACAAGTTCTTGTACTTGGCTCGGGACAAGAACTTGTACCGACAAAATAACAAAGCCGCTAATTTACCGACTTCAAAGAAACTATGTTCTAGTCCTCCGACATACACTTTGAAAACTACTTCACAATCTGAAGTTCTCTCCACTCTTCGGAAGCTAGTTTGTTAGATTTAGTAAAAAGTTTTAATCCCACGCCAGTTAGAACATATCTAATTGGATAATAGGTGCGGTTCTTCCAAAAGATTTATTTTTTGGGATTCAGATTAAACGACTTCTCTTGTTAAGTAAGGGTAATCTTACCGTTTTTATTGCTAATGGTTCCACCTAAGAGAGCCATTAATTCCGAAACAGGTGTGTACATAGTTAGATCAGTTTGACTGAACGTTCCCTGACCACTATACTTCAGGTATTTCCCCTCGAAACTCACCGGAATAGGATCATTTATACTCAAGTAATCATTTAGTGAAAAGCTATAATAAGGTTCAGTAAAATCGTCAACAACATTACCATATCTTCGAGGTGTCATTAGATCGCTCCCGATGACACGGTAGGCACCTTGGTTTAAAAGACCAGATTGAAAGATATGATCCGTGCCCCCCATCCAACTGACTCCGTAATCAATGGCAGAAGATGATCCAGTCGTATTAATCGTTATGGTTCGAACCCGTTTCCCTGTCTGAGTTTCAAAAACCCGGTATTCTGCTGTTCCTTGACCGATCGATTGTTTTCAATGAAGTTCACCTGGAGTACGACATACTTACCATTTGGACTTGATTGAGCGAACTTTCTCTTGTCAACATAATCATCTGCGGCATTTTCTCTAGTTGTATGGAGTTTTATTATTTTTCCATTAACCTTGATCTCGTAAGGATATTCTCCCGGGTAAGAAACATATTCATTTTTTGAATCATATTACGTACCTGCTTCCACATATAATGCTCCAATAGACAACTCTGGATCAAAGTAATTGTGGTACAAGTAGTTAGTTACAAAAATATTTGAGTGTTCCATGGGTCTTTCTTTTGCTTTGTGTATCAGTTTATTGGTAGCTAAAGAATAAACTAGGTATTCTCTTCTTCCCTTCTCTACGACGTACATCCCTGTATCTGGGTAAACTTCGTCAATCGCTCCATCGTTGATATTTCGATCTGCGAGGGTAGTAACAACTTTCTTACAGCTATCATACTTTAGAAGTTTTTCTGTAGCTCCGCCCTTTTATATCGCATAAGTGATTAAAGGGTTTTTCGTGTTCATCCCGCTAATGGACTTGAAATAGTACTCAGAAGAGGTGTCTATGAAGTCCAGTACAGTATCCTCATTCTTAAATAAACCTGTAGTGTAATCGACTGTCGTTTTCCTCACTATAGGTTTTCCTGTTCCATTTATCCTATAATTGTGAGGTATCCACTGTAGGTTAGTTTTATCTTTTGTCTCAGCATTCGAATCAACGGCACTACCGTAAACAACACTGTCCCAAGGGGTCATTACTCCTGTGAGAAAAGTAACAATAATACCATTAATAAAGTTAGATAAGCTTAGTGTTCATAGGACCTCCAAAGTTAAAAATAGTAATTTGCTATATACCTATAGATTAAGATTGATTTGAAATACTCCATTCCAAACCTATAATAATTTGTATACCTTCCATTTCCCGTACTAAATTAAATTGGCTGATGAACGAAGCAACATCTTCACCACTTACTATGGATTTACCATTACTTCCCCCCGGTCCGCCCTGCTTTTGTTTAAGTCTGTAGCAGTTCTTCATTCGACTTATCTTAGTGGGAGACTAAAAGAAGAACTCGTATTTTGGTCTATGGTGAAGGTTTTCCAGGTTCCTGTGGAAGATCCATCTGAAGTTTTAGCTAACGCAAACCGCATCCAGAACTTTCGTGGCACTTCCTTTTTGAAAAAACCAGAATCCACGTACTCTTCAACCGGCAGATTATTGATGCCATAAGCTTCTACTGTTCCACTATCAAAGTTGTTTACCGTTGTAAAAACGTCGGCTATAGCTTGGTAGAAAGCTAGATTTCTTAAATTATCACCCTTCGGAGTTACCGTTACTTCGATAAAAACCTCATATAATTCCTGTTTAATAGGATATCTGTAATTCTTGTCAATGAACATCTTCCCATAAAGATTTAGAACGCTTTTCTTAGAATTTGCATGGGTAACAATCATCCTATGCGGCATAATGGTACCCAAATTATTGCGTAATTTGGCCGATTTACCAACGATGCGATCAAAGCTTGCAATTGTACCGTCTTCTGATTTCAGATAAACATACGGCGTAGCAGAAGTTAGGTTTGTACCAGTCAATCCCACTTCGCGCATCTCATTCAGATCTCTATACGAAGTTGCCTCATTCTCCTGTATCTGCTCGTAACGTGATAAAATAACCGCTGCCTCTGCACGTGTGGTCGTTTTGCCTGGACCAAAGGTGCCATCTGGATAGCCACTCATTAATCCGGTTCCCAGAACTACTGATACGAAGGGATATGCTGATTTCTTCAATCCGCCCTTGTAGTATTCTGCTACAGGAACCAGCGTGTTTTCTGTATCTTTCAGCGCTTGCTTGTACTCTTCATCTTTAGCAGCGAGGCCTGAACTGAGCCACTTCGCCATCTCTTCCCGTGTTAATGCGGTGCTAGGTTTAAACCCATTCGGGTAATCTGAAGAGTTCAAGAACCCCAGGGATACTGCACGATTCACTTCTTCCTCACTCCAGTGGCCGGTCAAATCCTTAAACACATTTGCCTGATCCGTTTTCGCCGTTCTTTTGGCCACTCGGGACAGCAATGTTGCAAATTCTGCGCGCGTCACCGTCGCACCCGGTTTAAATGTCCCATTGCTATATCCTTTGAAATAACCTTTATCTACTGCGGCATCAATGGATGCTTTCGCCCAATGATTTGCAGGTACATCTTTAAATGAGGTAGCTGCAGCCTGACTTGTGCTTTCGGTGAATGGGTATATACCTATTATCAATACAGCACTTAATAAGAGTTGAGTTACTTTTTTCATTGTTTCCACGCTCCATAGATAAAAATCAGACTGTTTTTTCCTGAGATAAGCTATGTATTCTTTCGGGTTAACCTTTAATTGAATCCAACCATTTGTACTTTAGATCCCGTTCCATACTTGTGAAGGATCTTTACTGGCGTTATTAAAGCCTTCATTTCACTTCACGAACTATAGAGTTTCGATCAAATAAAGTAGCCATACCACTTACTTTTAAATCTTCTGTGTTTGAATTTGTAGAGAGCGGAATATCCGAATACCCTTCATATTTTTTTCCTTTTTTGAAGGGGCCTGCCTTCATGAAACGTTCGTCAAACATTACGTCCTCATACTTGTTATATGCCTTGATTTCAAATTCAAATTTAGTGCGAATAAAGTAACCTGCTAATCGATCGGCGTCAGTCAGCATAGAAGGCTCGGCAACTAATGAACCCTTGATTATGATATGAAAATAGTTCATTAGCCCACTCTTCATCAATCGTTCTGTAATCGACATTAAGCATCAAGTTATAGTAGTTCTCTGTGGTTTGTCTCCACTGATCCATAATAGGCTTATAATTAAAATATTCATCCGACTTGGCTAGTTGGGCTGACGTCGTATCCACAATGATGTTGGGTTTCATCTCATACATTTCATTCAGACAGTCTTCCAATACATAGGGGAAATCCTTAGCGTTTCTTGGGAGATTCGTGGTTCGAATGATACGCCCCCAAGGATCTCTATCTGCATTTTTGGCTTTCTCAGCATTGTTTAATGCTGCAAGATCTACCTTCAGCGTTTCCCCACTTCGTACTTTCTCGATTCGGTCAATGACGGTCAAAGCTTGAGCACGAGTGGTGGTACCCTCTGGATCAAGTCTTCCATTACCCGTACCCGAAAGCAGTCCATTTTTCACAGCAATGTATAGAAAGTCATAGTTATCCTCCCCCACTTGCCCGATGGCCCGTGCTGCTACATATACCATCTCCATTCGCGTCATGGGTTTGGTCCAGTCCGAGGATGGAAAATCGGTTTCCACATACAAATTATTCACTTTAGCTGATTTGACATAGTCATCATACCATTGTGCTTTTGTTGTTGGTGTCCCTACCTTGTGCCCCAGTGAGCTGACCATGAGCTTTAGAAACTCTGCACGTGTCACTTTATTTTCTGGATAAAACATGCCGTTGGGATAACCACTGACAATCCCCTTATTCAGCGCCGTCTGAATGCTAGTCGCCGCCCAGTGACCTTGAATATCTTTGAATGATTCCCCCTTTTTTTCATTTGCATTTGAAATCATCTGGTTTGATTCCAGATTTGTATGCAGAGAAGTAGGAGTTTCTGCATGTATCTGAAGTGTTGTTGCTAAGAGAGATATCACTGCACCCGTAACGACTAATTTTTTCTTCACCAGCTCTGTCCTCATTTCTTTCAATTAATAATCAAATTTAAACTTACTAAGTTGTTCAAACTAATACTCTATTCAGATTCACGAGAATTTTATTGATCACAGACCTCCTAGCTGTTTTCTTTTTACTTTAACGGATTGACAATAGCTACTGCATAGTCGTCCAGGTCGCTATCTCTAAGAAGAATATAATCAGCTTGGCTAACTTTAAAGTTCGTCCAACCTGTAAGACATTTTTGCTCCTAAGGCTTCCGAAACGAAGCGAATTGCAACTATCACAATACCTTGACGATCCTGGAACGGCTTTGCATCCGGGAAATTCATCATCTTCGTATTCAGTAAAACTTCTACAGTTGCTTTTCCTCTTGTTTCTACGGCTGATTCTGTACCCACCATGCTAGTAGTCACTATTCCTGCTAATGATATAAAAGAAAATTTCTACTTTTCTTTTTAAAACTCTACTTTAGTATGTACTTGCTTCTCACATGGATTTTACCTTGTTCTTATGTTTTCTACTGTTTATAGGACTTACAGATCCTAAACACCTATCAAACTTCCCAGTTATGAAAAAATATTGCCACTATGCGTTTATTTTATATAGGTATATTATCCCATACGCCCCAAAAAGAAAAGCTTGTTCCGAATATTAATTTGAACTCATTAATATACTTCATAATAATGTTCACAATAAAAACTCAGTAAAGAACGAATACTTGAAATCAAAAAGAGCCGCTATTTTAGCGACTTAAAAAAAAGGGCTTATCTTTTCAATTGAATGATCTCCTGTTCAGTGAGCCCAGTTGCCTTAGCGATCGTTGATATATCCAAATTCAAATCCAACATATTTTTGGCCACTTCTGTGATACCCGATTTGATACCCGCTTTTCGAGCTCCTTCTAGCATCGACGCTTCATCATGCAAATATTTCTGACGCGCTTCGGAATCCTGGCTCAAAAATTGCAAGGTATCCATAGCCTTCTCTAATCCTGGTTCATTCATCTTCAGCACCTCCCAATGTGTAGCATCCACACCCTTCAGAAACAACAACCAGTTCTCAAGACCACCTTGTGATAGAATAACGTTAGGTAATTCCAGAAAATGAATCTCGATATCATCAATTAGGGTTAAAGCTGTCCGGTCTTCTCGAAGATGAAAAGTACTATGGTAATTATCATTGGCTAAAAAAGCATAGTTCAGGATATTAATTGTGACGCATTTTTCAATTCCTGATACTTCTCTCCCTCATGAAATTGACTGGAATATCGTTTACTCCAGTAAAACAACGTTCTTTTCTCAATGTCGTACTTATTAAATAGCTGCATTTCAATATCAATCAGTTTTTTACTCTGAGGTTTTAGCATAAACATCAAAGATCGATTGCTTATCGAGCGGATCATCTTTGTCCGTGTATGGATTCATGAGGATGATCTCTGTAAGTGGTGGATCTCACGCTTCAGTAAGGACTCGATTCAGAAATGCCAGTAATACATCTTTATTATTCTCACTGCCAAAGATACGTTCGAAGACAAAATCTACTCTGGGATCAAGCAATTCCATAACAGCAACTCTGTTCTATATCCACTTCCATTATACCAAAAATCTGAGCGTTCAAAACAAGTTTCATACAGGCATCAACCTATTTAAGCCTGTCCAGCATAAGGGTTCTATTCGCCAATGGCGTTCAAGGGAACAATAGAATCCTTGGCTTATCTGTTGTGGCTTTGCTTTAATTCAGTGCACTGATTACTGCCCGACTTTCTTCCCCGCTTGTTTATTCCAGACGACAGGTTCCACATACCCAATCTGTTCAATACCAGGCGAAGCTTCTCATACTCAAGATCGCCTGGCTGAAGGTCTACCCGGGATAGGCTGTTACATTAATCTGCGCATTGGCACGATTCTGATGTTCATTCTCGTTTCCTTTTTTTTGTGAGTAAAAAAAAAAGCTACTCTTTGTGCGACTCATTTTAAACCTTGCTGTAATGAAGCAAATGATTGGGCTGCTTGTTGGGTCGAATGTGCATCTTCTTCCATCTTCTACTCGCTAAATTGCTCCAATGAAATAAAGCCGATCCATTGAAGGATCGACTTTTGTTGTAGCATAAGGGCTATTTCTTAATGGTACAACAGCAACAATAAAAGTTTGGATACTCTCTAAACATAAAGCAACTGATGGTTGACTCCAAACGGAGTGCGACGCACAAATGCCTGCTCCTTCGCATTTTCTAGTTGATTTCAATCCACGCACTCCATACAGAGTGCGACTCTGCCCCACCTTCTCCTGTTTCATCTACTCCATCAATTTCAATCCACGCACTCCATACAGAGTGCGACCGGTGTTGGTTGGGCGAACATTGCCCACCTCGCCTATTTCAATCCACGCACTCCATACAGAGTGCGACGGACTTAAAACAGGATGTAAAGGATGCTAAAGAAATTTCAATCCACGCACTCCATACAGAGTGCGACGTGGTGCCCTCTAAACGCTTGCAATAGATTACATGATTTCAATCCACGCACTCCATACAGAGTGCGACATGCACCAGTCAAGCCAAAGGTGAGCCGCAAGGATATTTCAATCCACGCACTCCATACAGAGTGCGACACTCCGGCCAGTGGTGCGCTTGTGGTGCGGTTGTAATTTCAATCCACGCACTCCATACAGAGTGCGACGAACTCATCACGCCAGTCATCGATATCCGCGAAATTTCAATCCACGCACTCCATACAGAGTGCGACACACAAGACATCATGCAGATGCAGGAAGAGTACTGATTTCAATCCACGCACTCCATACAGAGTGCGACTGAATTTCTTAGCACTCATGACGTTGCTGTTCCAATTTCAATCCATGCACTCCATACAGAGTGCGACCCAATATGGTCGAGATCGGCCCGGAATCCAAAATTTCAATCCACGCACTCCATACAGAGTGCGACCCGAAAAATCAGCAGTAACAGCAGCAGTATTCATTATTTCAATCCACGCACTCCATACAGAGTGCGACACATGAAAACGGCTGGGGAGATCGCGGCAGGAATGATTTCAATCCACGCACTCCATACAGAGTGCGACTTTAAGACAAACGTCGTGGCGCTTGTGCCGAAATTATTTCAATCCACGCACTCCATACAGAGTGCGACTTGGATGAATCTCTTGAGTGTCTGATCAACGAGATTTCAATCCACGCACTCCATACAGAGTGCGACGATGATGTTATCTTTATTCCTACTGTCGTGGCTGTATTTCAATCCACGCACTCCATACAGAGTGCGACGACGAAGTGATCACCTTCAACTACCTCGAAAAAGGATTTCAATCCACGCACTCCATACAGAGTGCGACAGCGAAAAGTGACGTAATAACTATGCTTCATAAACAGATATTAACGTATTTTCAGCGTTTCTACTACTATACAATGATTACCTCTAGTTTTCGTGCTCTAATTCATTGCCAAAAGGTCATGAATTAGAGCTATTCGACAGAATTCGAGGTGCGAATCCCCCAGGGAAATCATGTGAGCTTGGCATTCGCACCTGTTAAAATGATCTCTGTAAGTGGTGGATCTCCTGCTTCAGTAAGGACTCGATTCAGAAATGCGTCTTTATTATTTTCACTGCCAAAGATACGTTTGAAGACAAAATTTACTCTGGGATCAAGCAAATCCATAACAGCAATTCCACTCTATATACACTTCCATTATACCAAAAATTAAAGTGTTCAAAGCAAATTTCATGCAGCCATCAACCTATTTATGCCTTACCAGCATAAGCTTTGTATTCACGAAACATTTACGGTTGCCATAGCTCTCTTCTTCTTTTCATCATTAACGTGCGTATAATCATAGTTGTTCCAATCGAAGAATGCCCCATAAGTTCCTTCACAACGCGTATATCTACATCATTTTTCAGTAACATGGTAGCAAAAGAGTTCCTTAATTTATGGCATGAAAGTTTCATATCATTAACATATGGATTGCCTTTCTTGAATGCTTCAAATGTGATATTGACGATTTTCTGTATCTGCCTAATGGATAGTCTGCGGCCTTTTTGAAATACAAAGAATGCTTCTTCCTGAAGTCTGTAAGGAGACATCCTTTCCTTTTCTACCTCGAGTAGATAGTTCAGTAATACGTCTGGTACAGGTATCTCATTCCACTTTCGACCTTTCCCAAACACTTCAATCGTTCCTCTAGTTTTTTTCAAATCTTTTAAATTCAACCTATGAGCTTCCCCAACTCGGAGACCACAGTAGGCCATAAGTAAAAATATCAAACTGTTCCTGTTTTTATATCGTCTCTCTATATATTTAAGGCTTTCGGATAGATCCTCTTCCTCCAGGTAGATCGATTTCTTATTTTTTTCAGTTTTAGACTTTTTCACTTCGGCAGCCAGATTTTTTGAGGCAAGTTCGAAATCAATCAGAGCCATATAGAATGTTCGGGAGTTCACCTATAATGAGTCTACTTCATACATTAAAATCAATTTAAAATAAAAGTGCGTCAAATTCATGTTTGCCGCTATTATAATAGCACATATATTTCTTAATTATATGAAGTACATACACATAAACTTAAAATTGCAAATTAATTAACAAGCACAGATCAGCACTAAGTACGATATTTGAATATTCTCCTCCCTTGCTCCAAAATCACATTCAGCTTCCTTTTCTTAGCTAAAGTGCTTGATAACGAACTTAATTTATCTAATTCAAATACGATTACAGTTCCGGTGGATACCTCTTAGCGTTGAAGCTAGTCTCTTAATCATACTGTTATCAGTTAATCGCTCAAAAGAGACTCTCTTCTACACTTAGATGTACACCTAATCGGTAATCGGACTATGTTCTTTTCCATTCCGGCAATCGGTACAAGTTCTTGTCCTTGGCTCGGGACACTAACTTGTACCGATAAAATAAAAAAGCCGCTACAATAGCGACTTTGAATGGAGCAATATTCTTGTCCTGCGACACGACACGTTGAAGCGTCCTCACCTGCTCGGACGCTTCTTCGCCTATCGTTCTTAAGTTGTGAACATTTTGTTCGGTCATTATTTCGAAAAATCCGACGCGTTCATTGTGCCTCTTTTGACCCCGATGGCATAAACCACTCCTTGCGTCCTTAGATACACATTTAGTGTAGCATCGCTATACGTACCCGTGGACGAAATGGAGAAGTGACCTGATGAATCAATCTGCACTGGAATTTTCTCCAGCATCTTTCCACTTTGAACGCTATCCTGATGCTGATCGATCTGAATCTCCAATTGCTTGCTCGCCTGATCTATGAATTTCCCTTCCACCAACAACCTGCCGTCTGTGCCGAATTCAACAATCAACGTTTTGCTACCAAGTGCCGGTTTAATATACACTTCCGGAAACAGCTGTTCAGGTAGTTTTTTCTCGGAAGTGCCTGATTTCGGTGCTCCAACCAATTGCTTCATGTTGGACTGCAATTGCATCAAAATCACTGCTGCCTGTGCTCGAGTAACGATATCGTTGGAACCAAACATCTTACTCTGATTGCCTTCAGTTCCGCGCATGTAATTATGAGCCAGCACGTAGTTCACTGCATAGGTAAAATCGAAATTCACACCGTCCATCGACGCGATCAGGCCAGCTGCGCGATAACGGTTAATTGGCTTATCCCGGAATTCGCTTTTGCCCGGACCTGAGCTGAACAGTAGCAGATTGCGGGCCTTGGCCACGTTGTATGCGCCTTCCGCCCAGTGCTTCTTTTTCTTGGAAGCATACGATTCGTCATCAATTTTGTAGGTGCGTAGCAGCATGATAAGGAACTGAGCTTCACTCACGGAATCTTCTGGCCGGAATTTTCCTTTTGCGTCCGCTCCAGCGATGCCTGAACGAAGCGCCCACTCTATCGCTGCTTGGTCGGCACGTCCTGCGATATCATTGACCTTGGCCGGATCAGTTGATGGGTAGCTCTTGCTCTTGAGGCGCTCGAATACTCGTACCGGTACTGTTCCCTTCACCTCACCGGAGCTGAGCGTTACCTTGTAACTGCCAGGCTTAACTGCTTCGAGCATGCCATCCGGCGAAACTTTCAGACCCGCAGGGGAACTGCTGGAGTATGCGATCGCCGTTTTTGGAGTTGCGAATGTCCCGTCGTCGTAAGAGGCCACGATCTGCATCGGCAACTTACTTCCTGAATTCAACACCAATTCGTCGTATTGAGCAGATAAACCCTTCATCGTGTTTCCTTTCCCTGTCGTGAACGACCAAGTTTTGCTTCGTCGCTGCGACTCCTTATACAGCGTATAATCAAACTTCACCGTATAGACGCTGTAGCCGTCCAGCACATCCTTGGGATACAAGAACACCGTATTGCCATGCAGTTCACTGTAGTACGGAACATCTTGTCCTTGAGAATCCAAAATGCTGGCTTCAAACGAATCGATGGCGAAGCCTGCTGAAGCGGAGATGATGCCACCCGAGTGTTCAACACCGAAGCGGACAAGAGGATTCGGCCTCTCGAATCCGTAGAAACCAACGTCCGCTTCTTTCATTCCGTCATACGGATATACTCTCGCTTCCGTACTATCCTTCTGTAACTTCATGAAGGCTGGGTTCATGACAGCAGTACCATTCTGTAATCCAATGCCGACCGATGTGTACTGCTCATCCAATATAATCTGGCGATGATAAGCGGTGCTTAGCCAGGCATCGACCGCTTGACGTGTTGTTGCCATATTAAAAGACATGACTTCAGCTATCGATTTATTTGGCCATCCAGCTGCCTTTCCCCGGTCTCCTGCTGTCACTCCCGTAAACCCTGGGGTACCCGGTCCCTCCTCATGGGCCGTCCTTCCTTTGAACTGAGTTGTATTGTAATATGTCGCGTGTGCTTGAGACGCCTGAGACAATCTCGCATCAAGCTCCAAGGGGCCTACGCCTACCTTCGCCCGAATCTCATTCAGATAAGCCAATCCGTCGAGTTGATCCTGTGTGAATCCTCCTTGGGAGACCATCGTAGCCGATGCCGCCGATGCGTGATCCACTGGATAAGCCGGCACGATGACAGTTAGGGCAAAGGTTGCAGCGAGCATATATATACCCCACCCACGTCCCTTTTTCCGGGTATTCCCTTGATTTTGCATGTCTTTCTTGCTGCGTTCGCTTGATTTCATATTCGTTTATCCTCTCTGCATCCCTTATTTACGAATTTTACTAGTATGTTTGGGACGCGTTCGCATCCAATTTCCCATAACGATTATTCAAAAATTTAATTTTCACTTGTCCTGATTATGTAAAGCATGAATCAAGAAATCTATCTCTGAACATATATTCTTCAAAACATCATAAGGAGGCAATCCAAGTTACGTTTGAAAAGATGGGTGAGCGTTCATATTTCTAATATTTCTTAGCTTGTGATATCTAGACTGCTTTTCTTGATCAATCATATTTCTCTTTGACATCCTGTCTATCATAGACGAGAGCTGCAAACGAGTGGTTCCAGTGTAATTTGATCCGCATATCTTTTCATGAATATGGGAAATCGTTGCCTCAAAAGCTTTAAATGCTTGATCCATTGATAGTGTTATCAATCGACTCTATTAGAGATGTCTCCGTAATTTTTTGATATTCACCTGTCAGAGGATCTCTGTAACCGAAAAAATTAAAAGGTTCATCTGCATTCTAATAGTTCTCACTTGTAATTCGTTTCATTTACCTACCCCACTATTCTAATAGTTTACTTGCTTTAGATTCCGTATAATAATTATATCGGCACTTCATCACTAATGGCTTAAAATCAATGAAATCGAATTATTAGGAGAGTGGATATACTTTGACGGTACAACCTCAGACTTTTCTCGCCATTTCTCATAGCCATCAAGTATCCTTCTGGGTTCCGCTTCAATTATATTATGAGTTGCAAAGGTATCATCAGAGAGCCTCTATAATGCTAGACTTGTCCGTAAGATCAATTAATTTTACGTAATTTACACCAGCCAGCGTTTCGCATGAATCTGTGAATCTGGTTGTTGCGATGACAACCGCTTTTTTAGCCTTATAGTATCTCATACAAGAGAAAACTTCTTGAACAGCAATAATGCCTACCGGATTTCTACCGAATATCTTTGGCTTGAATGACATTTTCAACTCCAACTGGATCAGTAAAAACGATATCAACTCCAAAGTCACGACTACCTATAGTCTTATAGACACCAGAATAGCCTAGTTCGATTAATAATCTGTATAAGTACAACTCAAAACCGGAGCCGTTTTCCATTCTATCAATATCAGCTAATGTAATATCTCTTAGTTCGTAGTCCTCCTTATCAAATACAACGATCTTTTGTTTTCTCGACTAGATGAGAAGTAATATAGACAACACAAAAACTTAAGCAATAATCAGCAGAAAAATAATATACTCCATTAGACCTACACCCCTTCTAATTCCCAGTACAATAATACCATATATTTCAAGGTTGTAGATAGAATTTGTGATCACAGTATTATGCAAATCAAGATTTTGAATTCATGCAACAAGCTATAAGCCAAGGTCTAAAACGGATGATCCGGCTAAATCGTTATCTTCAAGCAGCAGAGGGGACTCTTAAAGAAGGCTCAGCGCGATGAAGATGTCTTCAAATTGGCGAAGAAAACCTCTCATCGCCGGAAGCTTCACGTTTCATCTAAATCAGTATCATGTATAATCTCAAACGAAGTCGTGGATTGATGAAGAAATTCGGTTTGGTCTGTCCTCATCTGAAACTCAAACCATACAAACGAGTGGCTAAGGCGACTCAGGAGCATCGAATTTAACCCATCCTTTTTATAGAGGGACTTCAACAAAAGAATCCCTGGTCTCGCTCTTCTGACAGATATCATCTATTTACCTTATGGCCACTCCAAGATGGCCTATTTGTCCTTCAACAATATGGAAGCAAGCATTCCAGGGATTGGGGATAAGATTCGCATTGAGTAAAATTAGTAAACGTTTCATAGAGGTTACTTTTCTTCTCTCTTGTTTAACTTCTGTTTGAGTATCATGATTTAGTATGTAAGCATTAGCTCAATAAGGGTAAGGTTACAGTTAAAGTGGTGGTAGAGTATCTATATTCCAGTGAAGTCAGTGTTGGGGCATCATCGAACTGAGATGCGGGCACATAAAAGATCTCGGCTATTAAATAATAAGAAAAACTTTTTGTTCTGTAAAACATGAAGTCCATCTCAAATGAGATGGACTTCATTGTTCATACTAGTTTTTATTCATCATATTCCCACTTCAGAATGTCTTTAGCCTCCTTGATCACTTTTCCTTTTTTGTTGATGTAATAGGCCTTTCCATTCTTATAAACGATAGCTTGTCCATTACTGAAGCTCGTTACACTACTGTAAATCGCGGGGATGACCATTTTACCTTTTTTGTCGATGAAGCCGACTTTTCCGTTGTGTAGAGTTACAGGAGCTAACCCTTCCGAATAAAAAAAGATACGAGCATACTTAGGCTTCACAACAACTTTTCCTTTTTCATTGATGAAACCCCAGTTTTTTCCGATTCTTACTCCAACCAATCCTTCATGAAAACCAGTATCATCAATTTCGTCAAACTGCAGCTTAATTAAGTAGGCTCCTTTTTTATTGATAAATCCATACTTTCCATTGATGCTGACTGGGGCTGCCCCTTTAGCGTTAAATGGTTTGGCTGTCTGAAATTTAGCCGGAATGATGATTTTTCTGTTTTTATCAACATAGCCGTATGTCCCTTGGCTACTCTGGTAAACATAAAGCTTTTGATTGTGAGGATCATCATTAAAGATTTTTAGAATACTAGGTTCTTCAGATTCAACGATAAATTCGATGATAAAATCGTTCCATACATAACCACCGATTTCATATACCGAGAGTTCTAGCAGGTATTTCCCAGGTTTCACCTTTGGGGCGAATTTGACGGTATACGAAAACGCGCCACCTTCGCCCGGAAGCAATTTTAGTATTGCTGGCGAGCTTGTGACCGAAACCATGTTTCCTCCAGCGTGACCCCAACCGGACAAATAAACTTGGGGTTTTAGATACATCGTTTCGTTGGTGTTATTGGTATAATGGGAGGGAATATTGAGTTTCTTCGCTTCGCCAGGTTTTAATTTAATCGTTTGGATCGCTTTTTGGCTTGCGGAAACTTGAGTAGGAATGCAAAGTACAGATAATAGAATGGTAACAATAGAAAGCAGTAATGCTAATCTCAATTTCTTTTTCACGCTGAAACCTCCAGTTGATTTTTCATTAAACTCTGATATATGTAAACTTCTAACTTATAAATGAGCAATCCACTTCTAGCAAACAGTAAAATCAAAAAGATAGCTGCAAGTAGCAATCCCTTATTGATAATGGCTAGTTATATACCTAATCAGGGCCAGAAGAGAAAACATGACGTCATATAAAGGTAACACACCTAAAAGTACGCCATTTTCCAACTATTTATTTTTAGAATAACCTGCTCTACTTCTTTATCCAAATGGTTATGGCGAAGTCTTATATTGTTGCTTGGACGATCAAAAGATTCTTGGGAGAAGTGGTTGGTTGGGCAGACATCTGACTTCCGTTGACCATTTTTGGTAGAAGGCAGATGAGATAAAAGCGCCCCAGTCCTTCCTTTCATTTCAATAAATTTAATAGTACATCGCCTTCCTTCAGGCTTACATACTGATTGACTAAGACCATTTGCAACTTTGCATAAGAACCCAATTTAGTGTTTATTTACTTAGATTCACTTTCTCCCTCCCCTCTAGGTAATTTTTAACATGAAACAATCTTTAATTATATTTTACTTATTCAAAATTATCAATTTAAAATTCACTATTAAAATAATTAATCTCCTTTATATCTACGTAACGTGACATTCAACATATACATTGTTATAAGCATATTTAGAATGTGAAATACCTGCTTTAATATTATTGTTTCAACTACAGCAACTTGGAACTTTCCCGGCGCCACTTCATATGTAATGGCTAGGAGGTCCTCCCTCCCCAATTAAATCATAAACCTGGGCGAATTAATCCAAGCGATGAATTGTGGAAAGTCGCTGCGGATTGAACGGTTCAAGTCTGATCATGCCCATCCTGTTCTTCTCAATAGTCTCGACCCCTGATATGTTCTTGTGTATCTCGAAGCGTTTTCGCAAGCAATTGGTCTCTAGGTACGTATGTGTCAACTAGCTCATCATAGCCCTCGGGAAGCGGGCATTCTCTATTAACGTACTTCTTATTTGTCATGAATAAACCTTTACCAAAGTGAGTGTCAATAATTCCAGCAGAGTAATCTACAAAGACTCGTTCACCGCAATATTTACATTTTGAGAATGTAGTAGTTTTTTTATATGGTGCGCAGTATGTAGCAGAACATTTGCAAGCAATTTTGAATGTAACCCTAGGTATGGATAATGAAATATCCGTTTCAAGTAAGTTACTTTTATCATGATTCAATTCTGTTTCTGTAATATCCTCTTTAGTTTGGGAACTGTTAAGGGTATCAAGTTCAATTTGCTGTTCGGATTGTTCGAGTTTAAAATCAGCTACCAGAGTTGCATTTAATCCGAAAATATCTTTACCAACGGAGGTTATAAATCGAGTCTCGTTGTTATAACACGTAATCCACTCTTCAGATTGCTCTTTAGAAAGCTCAACCTTACCCTTAACACCACTATTTAGTGTGTAAACCATTATATTAAGCCTATTATCTTCTTTCATCCAATAGCTCCCTTCCCTTTTTTTATTTGGTTATTGTTTCTCTAATGTTCCTCTTTCGTATGCTTCATATCCCTAACTGTAGTTAAATAACTTCACTATAGATTTCAGTATAGTATGAATTTTAATCGATTGACTATCGCCTATCCCCCACCTACGAGGTTTAGGATTCCCGATTCTTTGTTTTATACTGAAGGATTATATTCAGTTACCTATCCCTCCCCTATCGCCTCTTACATCCTAACAAGCAGATATATATTACAGATTGAGTATTTTGTAGTGACCTGGTTGTACCTGCTCATAGTTTTCATAAGAAGATTTGTGATGATGTGCAGTGTTAGAGCAGCACCTAGAAGTAATGTGGGTTCTAATGGTGGATTCAGCGAAAAGTGTGTTCGCCCTCTTCATATAATCTATCACTTCCTTAGGTGTAAAGAGGAGAATCCCTTTAGCTGAAACAATTGCTATAGTATCCCTCAAAATCTCTTCTCTACAATTTACCCCTCCCATCGGATTATCTCCATTAACGATTTCTTTTATCTTAACATGACTTATCTTTCAGAAGAATATAAGTTGTGTATCATCTATGCTCTTATTTCCCCATTCGAATCCTTTGTTTTTATTAATTGGACAGACTATTATGAAAAAACGAGGTGAGACAATTGTTGAAGAAGGAACTAAAAGCCCAAGCTAAATCACGCGGCATTGAACTTAATGATAAATAGATTGAACGCTACGTTGGATATGGACTACTTATAGGCAAAAAAACAAGTGAAGGAAATGCGAGCCGTACCGGTGTGGTGAAACTGTTTGATGAGCGATCCATAGATGCTATATGTTTAATAAACGAACTGAATGAAAACAAGAATATTAGACGTCAGCAGGATTACATCTATGTTTTGTTCTAGCGAGGATACCCGGTTGATCTGGAGAAGCTACGAATAAGATTACTGGAGTATCAAACAAAGATGATACAGTGGTTCGAGGATAGATCAGAGTATACTTACGATCAAAGCGAATTTATGGACATGATTCTTTCGGAGAATGTAGGTAAGCTGCCTAGGAAAGTTGGAAGACCTTCTAAACAGTTCTTAGCTAGGGAAAACGTAGAATTTCAAGAAACTGCAGATGCACTGTTTAAAACAGGGAAATTATTTAGGGAGTTACAGAATCTCCGAACGATAAAGCCCAATTCTTTAGATGTGGGATGAAAGTGAGGTCGGATACGGAGTATCACTATTGTGATGCTTCAAGTATCCGAAATGTCTGCGTTCTTAATTTTTTTAGCTTGCTTCAATTCATCTATTAAACTGATACAATATAGATGTGAATGAATATAGAAGAACAAACACAACCGTATCTTTGTTGAACTATCATTTTGTGTTCTGCCCACGATACAGAAGAAAGATATTTCTCAAATTAGAGGTAGAACAGCGCTTCAAGGAACTGGTGCATGAGGTATGTGCAGAGCTTAAAATTGTGATTGTTGCCATGGAGTGCGACAAAGACCATACACATATGTTTCTCAATGCACTTTCAACATTAAGCCCTGCTGATATCATGGCAAAAATAAAAGGAGTCACATCAAAAAAACTACGAGAAGAGTTTCCACACCTTCTGCATTTGCCCAGTTTGTGGACACGTTCCTATTTTGTTTCTACCGCTGGATATGTATCAAGTGAGACCATCAAGCGTTATGTTGAACAACAAAAGACAAGGGGGTGAAGTAACTGTCTCAGACCATAACGGTTAAGGTAAAGCTGCTGCCGACTAAAGAGCAGATCCAACTATTGCAACAAAGTAGTCATGAATATATCCGAGTTGTTAATACACTCGTAGCCGAGATGGTAGAAGAAAAGAAAAGGTTGAAGAAGACAACAAAAGACATTCCTGCTAATCTACCAAGTGCAGTAAAAAATCAAACGATTAAAGATGCAAATAGTGTCTTCTCTACCAAAGTTAAGAAAAGTAAATACGCAATCATACCGATCCTAAAGAAACCGATTTGCGTATGGAATAACCAAAACTATTCTCTGGACTTCACGCACATTTCCATTCCATTCATGGTGGAGGGAAAATCTAAGCGTTTAAAAATTCGTGCATTGTTCATCGACAAAGACCATCGAAACGTTGACCTTTTGAAGCATAAACTTGGTACGCTCCGTGTCACGAAAAGCTCAGGTAAGTGGATAGCCCAAATTGCTGTCACCATGCCAACAACTGAAAAAACGGGTATGCGGATTTTGGGCGTTGATTTAGGGCTGAAAGTCCCTGCCGTAGCCATCACAGATCATGATCACGCTCGCTTCTTTGGGAATGGGCGAGAAAACAAATACAAGAAACGGAAGTTTCGTAGTGTTCGTCAAAAGCTAGGAAAACAAAAGAAAGTGAACGCTATTCGCAAGTTAGATGATAAAGAACAACGATGGATGAAAGACAAAGACCACAAAGTCAGTCGTGAAATCGTTAATTTCGCAGTCGAAAATAAGACTTCTGTCATTCGCTTAGAGCAACTAACGAATATAAGGCAGACGACAAGAACAAGTCGTAAAAACGAAAAGAATCTACACCGTTGGTCATTCTACCGTTTGGCACAATTCATTGAATACAAAGCAAATATGGCAGGGATCAAAGTGGAATATGTGAACCCTGCATATTCAAGTCAAACCTGTCCAGCATGTTCAAAAAAGAACAAGGCGCAAGATAGAAGATATAAGTGCCCATGTGGATTCAAGAAACATCGTGATATCGTTGGGGCGATGAATATTCGCTACGCAACTGTGATTGGCGGTAACAGTCAATCAGCCTAAGGTGCTATATGCACTGTCTTAGGAGGGGTAATGGCATACCCTAATCTTAGCATCTGTCCAAAGCAGAAATGAAATGAGGACGTTAAGCTTAGCTAAGAATCCCAATCACTTTAGTGATCTTGCCCCTTTAGGGGTGGGAGTGTCAAAGCAAGAAGAGTTATACCATATCATTGGGATATTTTCTAAATGAAAAACTTTCCAATGTTAACCTTTCCTCCATATATTTATTGTATTCTGGGCCATACACCTCTCTAACCTAAGGTTGGCGAAATAAATTAAAAGCAACTAGATACATTCCCTAATTAGGGATAAGAACATGTTTTTATTCCAAATGCCTCTGTCCTAATTCTCTTGCTCGTTAAGCAACCTCTGTATTATCAATTCGCACTGGATTGGAATTATTTCCAGTCCTATCATATCCCTATTTCTCGTATGCTTCTCAGTAGCTTCATGTTAAATATAATCAGACACAGGCGTGACCTTTTAAAATAGGTACTCATTAAAGTGAAAATTTGTTCTTTATAAAAGACTAGGGAAGATTTTTTAAAGTCTTGTTTATACCCCCGGCACAAAAGACCAAAGCAACGTATGGGATCCTGAAAGATGTTAAGACTGATATTTCGGAACAGAGACAAATAGGACGGCTCCATCGCCGTCCTAAATGTGTGAAATATTCAATTATCGTCAGACTCTACGAGACAGACTGTACCTACCGTTTTCTAAAGAGTCACGCATTCAAGCTAATCAAATTATTGTTGTTTGTATAGCTTGTTCATTTCACTTTGAAATCGAATTTAAATGATCGCGTAAACGGTAGATCATTACAGCTGCCTCAGCACGTGTCAGTCCGTGTTTCGGGCGGAACGTATTGTCCGGATACCCTTGTACGAACTTCTGCTCTGTTGCCATTTTTACATCATCTAATGCCCATACTGCAATATCCGAATCATCAGAGAATTGTTGAGCTGTAGTTGAAAGTGTTATGCCTTCCTTAGTCAACACATTGACCAACATCTTTGCTGCCTGTTCTCGATTAATTACAGCATTCGGTCGGAATTCATTTCTATTGAATCCTTTTGCAATACCATTAACAATAGCTGCATTTAGTTCTGCACTATACCATGCATTATCTTTAACATCCTGGAACGGCATTGTGATGGATTCATCAGGACTGGCGTTTAGGACACGCACAATTAATGCAGCAAATTCCATACGTGTGATCTCTTTATTTGGAGCAAATGCATTTGTGCTAATGCCTTTTATAACACCATCTTTCGCTAAGGTTTCGATCTCATTTTTAGCAAAACTTGAATCGGACACATCTTTAAACACACCCGATACCGATCCAGACTGCTCATTATCCTGCTGATCTCCTTTAACAACATCATCAGGTTTGTCATTTTCAGGATTGTCTGAATCTTTATCATGATTTGTCGGAGGGGTTGGAGCTGAAGGGCTGCCTGGATTTACAGGTTGTTCCTGTTTCGTGGTTTGTTCCACTTTTATCCCCTTCGTACTCTCTCCTCCAAGATTTACAGCCCTCACTTCGTATACATGCTCGGTATTAGGTGTAAGATTTTTATCTGTCCAGGATTTTTCCCCAGCACCTACACGTCCTACTTCCTTTCCAGCTTTATAAATCACAAAATTAGTTAAGCCTTCTGTCATCACATTGCTGAAGTTGAGCGTAATGGATCTCTCTGAAGCACTAGACTCAATACCCATAGGCACTGATGGTAGGGTCCACACAGGGACTGATACCGGTGCTGATGGATACCCTGCTGCATTCTCTGTCACAATGTTCAAGATAGTTTTTGTTCCTTGCTCTAGCCCTTCCAGACGGATCGGCAAGGTATCTCCACGCCATAATTCAGTTCCATTCTTATCCAGAACCACATACTCACTTGCTTGCTCTACGGCTTGGAAACTAATTTCTGCCCAATCATCCCCTGATTTCACCTCTGGAGCTGACACTTGCTTCGTTGCCGTTAATGCAGTCAGTTTAACGCCTTTTCCTTCGCCGCCTTCATTTACTGGCATGATCTCATACTCATATTTTTTACCTGGTTCCACCTCAGTGTCTGTATAGCTCACTTGGCTTCCTGCTTCTACCTTCGTAATTTGCACACCATTTCGTAAAATAACGAACTCCTGGATTTCCTGTCCTGCTGTCTCGATCTCCATTGTTACGGAGTGAGACTTCACATCAGTAATTTTGACATTGCTATTGTTCAGTTCAGCTCGAGTCACCAGTTTCACAAGTACACCTTTTGACGCGTGGTCCGTTTTATTGAATGCTGATAACGTTAAATTATACACATATCCCACTTGCAACTGCGCAAGGTGTGCAACGGGTTCCGATCCGCTGTAATACACTTGACCTGATGTTTTATCTGTAATCTCGTATCGAAATGCCCCCTGGGGTTCAGTCCAACTCAATGTTGCATCTGAATTTTGTACATCCACTCGTTCTAGTTCTGGCGCTTCGGTTCGGGTACTCCACACGATCTCAGATTCAGAACCTATGCCAGTCGCATTTTCGGTTGCTACTTTAAAGCGGTATTCTGACCCTGGTTGCAAGTCCGCAACGTCAAATTCTGATCTTGTTACATCCGTTCTATTACCTTGCTCATCCGTGATCCAGTAGCGAGATGCCGTTTTATCTTCTTCCCAGGTTAATGTCATCCCCGTTTCACTGAAAGTCTTCACCGTCAGTAATGCTGGTCGCACCGGATTAGTCAAGAAGCTGAATGCTGTCGGTTCACTCCAACCGGAGCTATTACCAGCTTGTACGGTCCCACTATATTCCGTGCTACCTTGAAGCGGTGACAAAACATAGTTGAGATCATTCGTCAGGAATTCCTCTCCATTCAGTTCAATTTTATAATGGGTTGCACCTGTCACGGATGATATGTTGAATTCCGCTTCTGTTTCTCCAATCCCAGTGACTTGTACAGATTCAACATTACTCGGTAATGTCACTGTCCTTACAATCTTCGCTTTTCCTGCACCTGTTCGATTGAAAGCTACCAGTGACACGCTGTATTCCTTTCCTGGTTCAAGTCCTGAAGCCGTATATTCCAGATTTGGACCTTGATACTCGGCAACAAGATTTTGTTCGAGATCATACACCTGAAGGAGATACTTGATTGCGCTTGGGACGCCGTTCCATTGCGCAGTGAATCTTGTTGTACTAAAACCGTGCATTTTTAGGGAGTTATCCTGTTCAGGCAAGGTCATTACATTCAAAGGTTCCGAGACATCACCTTCGCCCGTTTCATTTCCAGCTGCCACTACGTATTCATACGCTGTTCCAGGGGTTAAGCCAGTATCTTTATAGTTTAGATCCCCCCCGTTATACATGAGCTCGTTATTCCGATAGAGATCGTAATAGGTTGCCGTTGTAACGCTCTGCCACTCTGAAATTACGCTATCTTCTTTAATTTCAATAGCTGTAAATCCCATTGGCGTTTCTGGAAGGGTTAAAAATCCGACACTAGTAGCCAAGCCCTCACCACTATCATTAATTGCTGATACTTGAACCGTGTAGCTGCTTCCTGGAATTAGTCCAGTTAATGCTTTTTGAGTACTTGAAACTAATCCGTTTTCTATGATATCACCTTGGTTATCAATCAACTTCAAGCGATAATTGGTTGCAGTCGGTACAGAATCTATGTTAATCAACATTTCTCCTGGTGTCCGAAAGATAGGACTGATTTCGACTCCAGGACTAGCTGGATATGTTAGTGCAGTGGCTTGTGTCTCCACTGACCCGACATGATTTCGAATCGTCAGCTGATAGTTATAAATTTGACCACCTTGTAGCTGCTGGTCCACGTATTCATGAACCGGATACTCCAATATCTTCTCTGTACCGGTATTCATGTTTTTGATGGTATACGTGTAGCCTGATGTGTATCGATTTCCGCCAGGTAAATCCCAGCTTAGTTTGACTTCAGAAGCACTGATTGCTGTTGCTTCCAGTGTTGGGGCATCGGGTGCCTTCTGTACTTGATATGGGTTGGACGTATGTGTACCGGTGTTTCCAGCGTTGTCTTTCACTTGTGTATGCACATACCAGATACCTTCTTTGTCCTCTATGGTCACTTTGCCGTTGTCTGGCATTACCTGCCATGCTTCACTCGGTTGTCCGCTTTGACTAATCTCTACATATACCGGTTCAATTACACCCGACAACCTATCAGATGCCTTAATTTGAACATCGGTACCCTGCAGCGACCATTGCAGTCCATTAGGTGCATAATCCACATCAGGTAGTTCCTTGTCAATTCGGATATCGAATTGAGTCTCCGGACTGATGAGCCCTACTGCATCCACGGCGCGAGCTGTAATTGTATGCTCACCTGTTTCTGTAATGGTGCCACTTTCACCCGTAGTGTAAGGACTATCACCAATTTTGTACTCGTAATATACATCCGATGCGTCTTGACTACCATTTAGTTGGAATGTCACATCTTTGTTTGTCCATTGACTCTCTGAGAGAGTATAACTCGGCTCTGTTGGTGCAGTGCGATCGATGAGGACCTTTGCAGTTGCTTCAGGGCTGATATTACCTGCGACATCAATCGTCCGCGCCCATACTTCTGTTTCTCCTTCCTCATCGACAATCATTTCCCCATTATATGTTGTCCAATTTCCTGTCCCTACTTTAACCTCTGTCCGTTCTGCCCCACTTAGGTCATCTGTTCCATTCTTCAGGGTAATCGTTACCGGATCTTGTGTATAGGATTCCTCAGACAAACTCAACACTGGTGCTGTGGGTGCTTGCTTATCGACTCGCACAGTGACTTCCGTTGATTGGCCAACATTCCCTGCCTTGTCCTTTGTACGGAACTGATATGTCCATTCTCCGGAATCCCCGATAACTAAAGGATCATTGTACTTGTGCCATGTTTCACCGTCTCTCGTATATTCAGTGTAATCCGCACCACTGCCAATATCGACACCATGCTTAGCTATCAGCTTCACATCTTTGTTTGTCCATGCGTTTTCAGATAAGGTAACCTCCGGCTTCTCAGGAGCGACCATATCAAAGTTGATTCTCCCGGTATAGGTTATTGTGTCCGTGCCTTTATTCCCATCATTTCCGTTAATTTTAACATTCGTATATGTTCCTTCCGGGACTTCATTAACCGCCCAATCAAGTTTCCAAGTTCCAGCTCCTGTAACACTGGTCGATTTAGTAATACCATTTAATGTTGCTGAAATGGAAATTTCGTCTCCTTCTGAGTCAAATGCGCTACCCTTCAAGCTGATTTTCTCAGATGCTGTACCGATATTTTGATCAGAATTATCTACTGAAAGTACCGGTGGCATGTTTGTGGTTGATTTTTTAATATACCAGAAACCATCTGTGTGTAACCCATCATCCGGATAAGTTTTGTCTATATCTAAAATATTGCTCTGCACTAACGTATCCTTAATCTTATTTGTTGAGTTAGCTACAGCTTCATGTCTAGTAACTTGAGTTTGTTCCAGATTAGTAACTTCATACTCTGTCATACTTCGAAGGTAACCGATCGAATATAATCTAGTACCTGCCCAAGTTGGATATGTTGGAGCCGTTTGATACTCTCCTACACCAGAGAATTCACCAGTAGTGCTATTAAACGTATAGTTACGATAACCTGAAATATTATCTATATCACTTTTATAGGTAGTACCTTTAGATTCTCTATAACTAGTCACCTGATTTTTGGTGGTGTACTTATCCCAATAGTACAAGGAATCTGTATTTACGATTAGGTTTCCTGTATATGTTGCTGTTGAAATTCCACCCTTACCGTCATCGACTGTAATTACTGGCCTACTGAAAGTACCACTACTACTAAACTCGGATGTACGCCAGACAAGAGTCCAAGCCTTATCATCCTTAGTTTGACTTAAAACTACTTGTTTCTCTACCCCACCTATACTCGCTGAAATGGACAAGGTATCGTTATCTGCATCTGTAGATGTGCCGGAAATAACAAAGGTGTCACTCCCGGTCTTTAAATTTATAGATTTGTTACCCGATTGAGTCACATTGATGACTGGATTTGTATTAGGCACCAATCCTACCCTTGTGTACCAGAATCCATCTGTGTGAACTCCATCTACTGGATAAGTGTTTTGAGCTGCTTTAATGTTAGTTTGTACTAATGAACCTTTTATATCTTGTCCACCATTCGCTGCCCAATGTAGATCTTCTTGATAGTACAAACGATCAGAAACTCTGGTATATCTAATTACATTTCTATTATCATTAAAATGTGGGATATAACCTACAGGTTGTTGTGCAGTTAGTGTGTAAAAATAAGTACCTGTAACTTTAGAAGAATGCATTCCAGGATCAGTAGTGTATCCTGTGAAAAATCCAGGTAAATTAGGGTGTTGATCAGATGTCCATCTAGCCCACGAGATAAGTGGTGTTTTATCTACTCTAAATTTGCTCCAGTAATAATAAGTTTGTTGCTTAATAGTTATATTACCTTGATATTTTACCTCTACAATGTCTATACCGTCTTCAGCAGATATAATGGGGCTATATGTACCTAATGGAAGCTCGCTTATATCCCATGATAACACCCATTGACTTTTTGAAGTTGTATTATGGACTTCTACAGATTTACCAATACCACCTATAAACCCTGTTATTAATACATTGTCGCTATCGGGATCTTGTACAGTTCCAGAGATACTAAAGGATTCCTGATCATTTAGGTAGGTCATATCTCCTTTAGTAGTAATTTCTACAACAGGTACTTTATTATTTATGGTACCCTCATACTTATAATAGAACCCATCAGGATCAACAGCATTATTTGGGTAGGTATTGGCTACAGAGCTGTACACGCTCCCTACTAAGGTATCAGGTATAGGTGCGGCATAAGCTTCAAGAACTCCTGATTCAGCCATACCTTCACTATATGCTCTAGTATATTTTATTTTACCTCTATTTCCAGGAGCATCATCATAAGTATAAACCACACCTGTATTAGCTTGACCGTAATTACCATCTAGGTTAAAAGTTCCAGTATTCTTATCAAAAGTAAAAGAACTGTAACCCGTAATCCAATCCGATTTAAATATATTACCTCTTATGTCCCAATAGGCATACCCTTGCTTTACCGTGTACATAGACCACTTGTGCGCAACAGAAGCTTGGCTATTACTTGGGTAGATTGTCATTCCAGACAAGGTAATGACTATCGTTAGCATCAAAATAAGTGCTTTCCTCAATCTATTCATCTTAAAATACCTGCCTTCTTTCGTTTTTTTATTGCTTGTAAAAAAATCCTTATTATTCAAGATATATTCTCTAATAGACAATGATTCCTGTTCATTCGATTTTGATTCTAAATATGACGGAGCCATTTAACGGGCATAATTGTAATGATTTCCAAAAGTTAAAGTTTATTCTTTACTATTCGTGAAACAATAACAACCAGGCGTAGGGATCTCTTCTAGTCGCCACCCATCCAAATTCTCAAACCGGAAAATTGGTTATTCCCTTAATATGTGAATCTCTCAAAAAAGTAAATTTAGAACCTTCTCCCATATCGTTAGCGTACATATTTAACTCCTTTCCACCCATAGCGTGGCTTTCGTAGCCACTTTACATATGAGTATTTTGTTTTGGAAACCCTCCTGTGTCGGCCGCACCGAGGAGGAGCTGCCAAATAAAAACAAAAAAAGCACGCAATTATCCCTATGTTAATTAGGATAATCGCGTGCTTCGCAATTTGTAGTTATTCAGTTATTGTAACTTTAACATTAATTATATTATCTATCAACATACTATCACCTACCTATCTATGCATGATAAGTAAGATATATTTTTGTTAGGTTGCTGTCATTTAATTAGATCTCCATTACTTGATCATCGTTATCTGTTTTCTAGTAGATATATGGGCAGTGTAAACATTTGAAATGTTCGCTGAGAAACCCAGTCCCCTGCCACAACGAATATGTAATTCATATTGGCATAGATCCAGTCTTTAATCTCCCTATATAATTTTGCTTCAGCAAATTTTAGAATGAATGTGTATTTGTTTTGTTCTATCGGTGCAATCAAATGGACATTGAGTTTGCGAGAGATCTTCAACTTGGCTGATAATTTTGAATATAACTTGGATCTTGAGGAGCTCTTAACACCCGTGGACCATTCATTTGAAAAGAGAATGTATTTATGCCTGATGCGCCATAGAATTAACACCATCGAACAGTTGATGGATATCAGTTACATGGAATTATGCAAGATAAGGTTATTTGGGACGGCTTCACAGAATAGATTATACCAACTATTAAATGAGAGATTCTGGGTCGGAAATTAATATGCTATCGAATCTCTATTTAGTATGGCTGCTCCATCAATTGCTAGCTGCTTAGCAAGTTTAATCAAAGTTAAGTTTCGCTCTCTTTGTAAGTGACGTTTCTCCAACAGACGACCTTCCGGAAACTCAGTCAATCTATCGAGTAGGTATAGATAAATCATCCTCATCCTGGTTTTGCACGGCAAGAACAGATCCTCAATAAACATCTCAACCTCTGAGTTAACTTGAGGTAGAGATAACGTTCAAACTACCATAGTAATTTTTAAAATACTGTTTTCTTTCTTGATTTTTCCCATCTCGTTTCATAGGTTTATACTTCCAAACAAGTGAAGTAGCCGCCGTTTTACCGAATGCTTCTGTTTTATGTAATTCTGTGATAGGTCGTGACTTATTATAAGGGAATGTTACTAAATAATAATTATCGTCAACTTTTTGATTCCATGCAATTATCAGAAAATAAAGCTGTTCTCCTTCAGCATTACCTATTAGAAAAAGACCAAGAACTGACTTATTATCTGCTCATTGATGGAATGATGTTACTGTGTCTTCACCATTAAGTTCAATGACTTCAAATGTGTAATTTACAAGCTGATGTGTACTAGTAGTCAACATCGAAATCAATTCTTCTGCCGTTTGTCGAATTTGCTGATAAGAAATCATAAACAGTACTGACTAGTGGCTACAGATTTCCTTCTAACGTTAGACTATATATAATACATAGCCAATCTGGAAGTTGTATCGGTAGGTAAGCAAAAACTATTTTACATTTTTCGGAACTAATTTCCTTTCATAAGAATTTTCTTTAATTGGGAGATGCGTCCTTGACTAATGCCCAACTCATCTGCAATTTGCTGTTGAGACAAGTCGGGCTGTTGCTCAATGATTTCTTTTAACTGTTTGAGTTTTATAGCAGTTTTTGGCCTCCAATCTGGATAATCGTTGCTGGCTCTCTCATTGAAATCGTTAGAGGTATCTTGTTTAGAATCAGGAACGATACCCTCCGGGGATGCAGGAATTTTTACTATTTGAGGAACGTACTCTTGGGGAATGTTATCTTGAAGTTTTAAGTCTAGTGCACAGGTCCGGCATATGAATTGTTCTTTAAAATACATATCTGTATCCAGATCTCCGCAGAACACACATAATGTCGATTTATACTTTCTTAAAATCAACTCTTTTCCCTCAGTGAAAAACTCAAGCGGATCGCCGATATGAATTCCCATCGTATCCCGTAATTCCTTTGGAAGGACAATACGTCCAAGTCGGTCCAAAGATCTCTTCATTCCGGTCCGTTTCATCGAAATTCCTCCCACGAAAATATTAACTGCATGTCTTATTTTTATTGTAAGAGTGAACATGATTTTTTACAACAAGTTTACGTTTATGAGTGTTATTAGTGCTAGACCAAAAGGAAATATAATATGATTACCACTAGCAGACGTCTACGTGGTAATCGGAATCCGTTCTTCTCCTCATGACAGAAGAATAATGCCTAAAAAGATAAAAAAGCCGCATAAAGAGCGACTTATAATGCAACTACAATTTAAACTACGACTGAAAACATGAGTTAAGTTAGGCACTAATCAAATAGAATATCGTTGCCATTCAATTTTTCCACCTATGAAGTGAGGGGGTGTTGACTACTGGACAGTTAAAAGCATAATCTTCTTGTCAAACCCACCGCGTTCATCATGTTTTTGTTTACGAATATTCTCTAGTTCCTCAACCGTTGTACCTTGGCTAAGGGCAAAACTATAGACTACCTCTAACAAGTCAGCCAGCTCAAGTATCTGCTCGTTATTGTCTTTTGCTTCAAGAAACTCGTTTAATTCTTCTTGCATCTTCAACTTAAGTGCGGTTTCATATTCCTCTTCACTAAGGACTTTCACATCATATAATTTGCCGCTTGTTTCAATAATTTGCGGTATCTTATCACGCACAAGTTTGTTATACGTCTTCATCTCAAAACCCTCCTATCTTTTTCAACCCAGACATGCAATCCAGAATTTCCGTACGATGTTGCTCTCGATAGCCAATTCTAGCTCAGAGACATGCTTATTCAGCTTACTATTCTCCTTCAAACGATGAAGAAGCACTTGATTTCTTGCTTCTAGCTGAATAATCTTTTCCTCATGCGGTATCACATTTGACTTACTACTGTTACAAGATCGATGTGCAAATACCAAATTCCAAAGATCATCGGAGTAGAGGTATGACCATGGGATAACATGATCAATAGCAGGTGTCTCAGCTACAATTTTTTCTCCACATAAAAAACAGTGAAATTCAGGGTTCTCAGCTTCAATGAATTCTGCAAACTTACCAAGCGGTTTTCGACGTACCTGATCTTCGTCGATTATTCGTACTTTCTTTGAAAGTCGTGGAGAGTGATTGAAGTTCTCTAACATCTGCGTCCATCGATAATTAATGGCATCAAATACAATTAGGCGACTACCTTTAAGCGCAAGTACATCCTCTCCTTGCATAAATAAACTATCCGCCTTCTGTACATATTGATATACGCCTTCCACTTCCTTACCTTCAACACGTAGGAAGCGGTAACTTACATCCGATTTCAGAGCTCTTACGGTAGAAGAAACAGCCTTCTCATACTCTGAACTGCATACCGCCTCAATATTCGACTTAAACCATTTTACTGGCTTAATCGAGCTTGTACGAGCCTGATAAGTGGCTATCAGTTCCTTCGCAATGCTCAACATGACAGGCGGCTTCACAGGATTCGAACTTTGCTGAAGATCAAAGAATAGGGTTTGTTCAAAATAATAGCGAAGAACCTTTTTGGCAATATCCCTTAACTGAATTTCAACCAGAAATGCTTCTTCTATTTGAATTGAATTTTCTTGCTCTACTGCAATTTCTGTAATTGCTTTAGCCCAAGCCATTTTGTAGGTGTTATCAAAAGAACAATTACGGATTATGTGTAGCCATTTTTCTAAGAAGTCCACTATTTTACCCCGATCTATCATATTGTTATTTCACAATGTTGATACAACATCCATCTATGAACTATGAGAGATTTTACTTTCATTACCAATACTCGCAATCGAAGTTTGTCCAATGAGAATTCGGCAAGTCCACTGCACTGCAACTAACAACATTCCTATTCGATATTAAAGTGTATATTTACTCACATTACTAGTCAGTGGATCCACAATGTAAACAACCCTTTTACCGGCATAATTAAATTGTTTATCCGAAGTGTCTATTTTATATGAGGTTATGGTTTTTAGCGTTCTTCGATCTAAAATTAGTAGTCCATCTTGTTTTTCAACGAGAAGAGTTTTGTCATCTGCTGATTCACGTATCCAAAATGAACCTGTAGTTGAAACTTTCGATTTGGTTACAAAACCCTTAGAATTAAAAGCATAAATGGAGCTAATACTTTGTAACATAAATGAGTTAGATGAATTTTTTGTGTTTCCAATTAAAAAATCAGCAGACTCTGATATTGTTTTCGTCCAGAGCGTTTTTCCTTGTGGATTTTTAGCAATGACTGCCGTTGACCCAGCTTGATCAAATTTTGTAAATATCATCGTTTTATCTTTCAAGATTCCCCGAAAAGACAAACCATTGTTTCGATAACTAAATTCTTTTCTCAATTGATCATCGTAAAAAGAGAGTGTACTTTTATACTCTCCAGCAAAGGACCAATTAGAAATGGTTGAGATATATCCATTTTGTTGATAATACATAAATTCATTAATCATTTTCTTACTAAGCAATTTTCCATTTACACTATAACGGTATGTCATATATTTAGAAGAATTAAGTTTTAAATAAACGAGCAATGTACCATCGTCCATAATATAAGACCCAACTTCATTCGTAGTTTTTTCTGTGAACGTGTAATCCAAAAGCTTATTCCCTTTTGGTGAAAAAATCCGAAGTTGAGGGAATTCTCTATTTTTTTTCTTATCCTTGTACGATGTGATAAATGACATATTTCCGTTGGATAATATTTGATTCTTATATTCAAATCCACCACTATATTGCACCCATGATGAAGAAATGACATCAACAGATCCTATTTTAGTCTTTGTTTTTTCTTGATAGACGGTGACCTTTCCTGAGGAATCCATCAAATAAAGATAATCTTTTATTTTTCCAAAGTTACTAACTTCATCGTGTGTAACAACCCAGTCTGGCTTAGGTAGGGAGTCATAGGATGTTGCTGCTGCATACATAGGAGTAGCCGTCATTAAGAGTAGAAAAATAAAACCGGTCAGTGTTAATAGTGTTTTTCTCATAAAGTAGCTCCTTAAAATTATTGATTTAAATAATGAATTCGATCTTGTAACTTCATTGTGGAACGTTATTTTATTATCTGCAGTTCTCTCCAGTCATTCGACGTTAGATAGTTAGTGTCAACCAGGAGCTTCAGGGATATCCCGGTTAATAACTCCCGTAACGGATAATACACTCTATTCTTCCATACAATTTGCTTACTGCGATTTAGAGTAAAAGAACTCTCCTGGTAAGTCACAGTGATCTTGCCATTGCTGTTATCTATGTTACCCCCCAGCAGTTTTACAAGTTCATCTACTGGAGAATATATTGTCAGGTCCGTCGTTCGAAACGATCCTTGTCCCCCATATTGCATGTACTTGCCTTTGAATTTAACTGGTATAGGGTCATTAATAGTTAAATAATTATCCATGCCAAACGTATAGAAATAGGAATCTGCGTGTGAGTAATCAACGACATTGCCGTATCTTCGAGGTGTCATCAGATCAGAGCCTACAATTCGATACGCTCCAAAATTTAGCAAGCCAGATTGAATAATATGATCGGTGCCACCCATCCAACTCATGCCATAGTCGATGGCAGAAGATGAACCTGTCGAATTAATCGGTATTGTTTGAATTAACTTCCCATTAGAGGTATCAAATATACGGTACTCCTCTTTACCTTTGACTCTTCTACCGTTCTCTGTGTAGTTGACCCACAGCACAACATATTTCCCATGAGGGCTAAATTGAGCGATACCAAATGCATAATTTGCTCTGCTCGTATCAGACTCTAACAAAGTATGTGACTTACCATGAATAATAAGCTCATGCTTGTATGACCTTTTTTTCTTCGTTTGCTTATATACAACAGAAGAACTTAATGTTCTTTTGTACACAAAGTCATCTGAGTTGTTTTTTTGATAAGATTTAAGTTTCAGTTTACTTCCATCAGGCCTGATCTCGTAGGGGAATTCACCAGGATATGTAACATAGGTATAGTTTTTTGAATCGAAATATAATCCTGCCTCGACATATAATGCGCCTACTTTAGGTGCTGGATCAAAATAATTACGATACAATACATTCGTCACAAATATATCGTTATGCTCGGTAGGTCGTTCTTTGGCTGTATGTATAAGCTTATTGGTCGATATAGAGTACACCAGGTATTCGCGACTTCCTTTCTCTACTACATACATGTTTGCATCTGGATAAACGCCGTCTATCCTTCCATTCGCTGTATTTCGGTTAGCAATAATGGAAAATACCTTAGTGCGGCTATCATACTTCACAATTTTTTCGGTGGAACCACTCTGTAGGATCGAATAGCTTATCAATGGATTTTTTGTATTCATGCCTTTAATCTTTCTGAAGTTGTACTCCGAAGACTTATCTACATAATCTACCACTGTGTCTTCACTGGTAAATAAACCTGTATGATAGTCTACTGTAGTTTTCCGAATAATGGCGTCTCCTGTTCTATTACGAAAGTTCGAATCTTGCATCCATTCAAAATAGATCTTATCTCTACTATCGGTTGGAATCTCATTAGCCATAGCTAATTTTCCAGGAACAGTCCACTCTAAAACAAGTAACAACACGATTATAACCGCTATATTATGTATCTTTTTCATTAGTACTCTCCGATCCAAATCAATTTATTTTAGGTATATCATCATTACAAACTAAGGATTCATTCTCAATCTTCTCGAGTGAGATAATTGCCATAATTAATGGTTGGATGCGTTCGTCTTGGAATGGAGTATCAACGATAAACTCTCAGCTTAAATAAACTACCTAACAATTCTTTGTCAAAATAATAGATCTACCTTCTGCTATAGGTTAAAAGAAAGCTAAATATTGAGTAAGCACAAAGAAACGCCAAGACTTACATAAATTTTGTATCACGAACAGACATGGGAATGAGGCGAAATGGATGGCTATCGAGCAAGATGGAGATCAATCATAAGCTGAGAGCAGAACAGGCGCCTTTCTTTCTGAAGATTTCTGAAATAGAAACGACGGCCTCCTTTTGAGAGGTCGTCATTCAATTCAATATGAAAGAGTAAATTTACTCACATTACTTGAAGCATAATTCAGGACGTAAACTATCCCCTTACCTTCATAGTATAATTGTCCGTCTCCTAAATCCATGTTGAATTTGTACAGTGATTTAATTTTTAGTGATTTTCGATCCAGAATTCCAAGTTGGTTTTGATCTTGAAAAAGAATGGTTGAACCTTCATCCGATTCAAATAACTCAAAAGAATTTGATGATATTTTGGTTTTGTTTATAAATCCTTTTGAGTCAAAAGCGTAAATCGAAGTCTTACTTTTCATTAAAAATGAGTTAGTTGAAATTTTCGTATTACCAATATAAGGACCAGCTGACTCTGGCAGTGTTTTTGTCCAGAGTGTTTTTCCTTGTGAGTTTTTAGCAATAACTGCCGTTGTCTCTCCTTGATCAAATTTTGTAAATAACATTGTTTTATCTTTTAAGATACCCATAAAAGACAAACCAATATTCCGGTAACTAAATGATTTATTCAAGTGATCGTCATAAAAGGAAAGCGTAGACTTGTATTCACCTGCTGAGGACCAATTAGAAAGAGTGGTAATAAAGCCATTTTGTTTGTAGTACATAAATTCGTTAATTGATTTCTTATTGAGTAGTTTACCATCGGCACTGAAACGATATGTCACATAACTGGAGGTGTTTAGTTTTAAATGAACAAGCAGTGTACCATCATTCATGATGTAAGATCCTACTTCGTCGGAGGATTTCTCTGTAAATGTATAACCCCATAGTTTTTTACCATTTGGAGAATACACACGGAGTTGGAAGAATTCTCGATTCTTTTTTTCATCCATGTAAGCAGTAATAAATGACATATTTCCATTAGAGAAAATTTCATTTTTATAACCAAATTTCGCAAAAATCACACGGGAAGATGAAATGACATCAACTGACCCAACTTTAGCTCTGGTTTTTTCTTTATACACGGTGACCTTCCCTGACGAATCCATAAAATAAAGATAATCCTTTGTTCTTGCAAAGTGTGCCACTTTTCTTATAATGTCAGAGCTATCCTTATGTGCAATGCTCCAATCTGGCGTAGGCAGAGAATCATAGGATGTGGATGCTGCTGATATAGGATTAGCCATTAGTAAGAGCGATATAACAATAAGAAAGCATAAGTTAAGTTTTTTCATAAGGTCCCCTTAATCGATAATTTGAAAAAAATAAATTCAATAATAAGTCTTTTGAATCACATTGGTAGATGATCCACTTCGCCATTTCTTCGCGTGTCAACGTCGTGCTCGGTTTAAACCCATTCGGATAATCCGAGGGTTTTAGGAAACCTAAAGAACTGCATCATTTACTTCTTCCTCACTCAAGCCAGAAATGTTTCAAACTCTGCACGGGTTACCATCATACCTGGCTTAAATGTGCCAACAAATATATCCTTTGAAATAGCCATTCGCTACGGCTGCATCGATGGCAGGCAGGTACATCTTTAAATAAGGTAACTGCAGCCTGATTTGTGTTTCCGGTGAATCAATACATCCCCAATACCAATGCACCACTTAATAAGAGTTGAGTCGGATTTTTCAATTCTTTCACGCTCCACATGTTAAAAGCAGACTATACTTCCTTGATATAAGCTATGTATTCTTTAGGATTGACCTTTTTTTCAGATTGAGATTAAACAGATTTGTTAATTTGAATCTAAATGTTACGTGGGGTGTTTCTACATTGAGTTAGTTTTATTAGGGATCTGCTCTTATGTGAATGTGTTATGCTGCTCATTTACACGTCCTTCCCATAATCTTGAATGTATTTTTTTGTTCCGTAATACCTATCAAACTTGCCAATAACAAGAATATTCTACCACTAAATGATCAAAGGATATAGGTATAATATCCCAAAAATACTTATAATCCATTTTGCTCCTGATCTTTTAGTTAAGTTGATGTTTCACAAGCTTGAAGAAAATAAAAAAAGCAGCTCGCGGCTGCTTTTTGTTTACCCAGTTATTTGTTCTATTTTATTATTTGATATCTTATCAGCGAGTCTCATAAAAACATTCATGTCAACAGCGTTAATTATTTCACTTTGTAAGTTTGCATATTCACTTTTCAACTTCTCATTCTTATTATTCGCTTCTTCGAGACGACCTGCTAATTCTAGAGTCATCTTTCTTAGCAACGAAATATGTGAATTCAGATTATCCATAATTTCATTAAAGGTAACTACAAACTCTTGGTCTAGTTGAATGGGGTCTTGAAGTGAATAAACCGTATTATCTTCTTCTATGGGACTCAGTTCATGAGCAATCGTACTTGAATTAGTTATAGTTACAATACTTCCATCACTTTTGTTTTGATTTCGGATTTGTTTAGCTTTTCGAATAGCGTCCTCATACTTTTTACGTAAGGATCCATTCCAGCGGAAACCACACGCTGCTTTTGATCTTTTTAATTTTTCACTAGCTTCTTCAAATGCTTTTAATTGTGTACTTCCAGATTCGATATGTTGTAATACAGTCTGTGCTAAAAACAAATCTGCTTCAACGTCCCAACTGTCTTTACGCAATTCCATAATGAACACTCCCCGAATTTGATATATTGATATTTCTATTTATATCCCAAAATATATGAACATATTCCCAAGGATCTGAATTTTATCTCTTTACATTTCTAAAAGATATCTACGAACATTAATTGATTACTCTACTCCACAGAATAAAATATTTAAATACCTATGTAGTACTAGCAACTCTGGACATAAGATTCAATGTTTTTATCATAGTAATTAGCTTAAATACTTATTCATCTGGTAAAGCCAACGACTTACCTTCTGCAGCATTCAGTCACAATACAAGCGTACAAAATAGTTAGCTCAGCATCGACGAAGAGATCAATAACTGAGTTAATCAGTAAGTATGACTATTCAAATTACAATTTCGTCGACAGAGATGATGCTCACTGTATCCCTTAGAAAAATTCCAGGGTGGAAGCTCCTTAATTTTACTTTCTATTTGGATCTAGAGCTTTTGACTATCACGGAGCCGGTGAAGATCTTCGAAGTATTCTCTTTTTTCGTAGGTTCCTCAAGAAAAACATCAAACAGCAGAGGATCCCCCCTGCTGTTTGATTTCTCTAGTATGTAAAATTAAATTGAACAACTAATTCCCCTGTTGGTTTTGAGAAAACATACCAAATTTAGTGATCATATAAAATGAGTTTGAGTTAATATCTACATATTTGATTCTATGATCTCAGATAGCTGTTCTAAACTAGGATTAACGTATTTATCTCCCTCTACAACAAATGTTGGTACACTCGCAACGCCATTAATGGAGGTGATTTTAAAATCTTCTTTTACTTCATATAACCCCTCTAGTTTCTTTAAGCTCTCTTCAACCAATTTAGAATTACCATGCGGTACATAATCATCGATTAATTTAAGTAGGAACTTTTCATTCGCCCAAACGGTTCTTTCTTCTCCTTGGTTCTTATAAATTGCATGGTGATACTCCCAAAACGCCTCTTGATTTTGTCTCCAAAGAATTTCTCCTACCATTGCTGCCTTTATGCTGTCTGGGCCTAAGAAAGGATAATTAACTATATAGAGTTGGGCTTTGCCTGTATCAATAAACTTATCTTTGAATTTATCGAAATTGTCATTATTCCAGGCCATACAATAGGGACATTTGTAGTCGACAAATTCAATGACCTTAACCGGCGCTTGTGGATCACCTATATAAGCTTGTTTATCAAGTTTGTACTCTCCTGCCATGACTTCTATCTTACCGTCTACATCCTGAAAAGTGGGGAATTCCTCTTTTGATTTAAAACCTGATAAAAGAACCATAAGAAGAACTACTAGTAATCCCATTAAGGTAAATACCATTATCCCTTTCTTTAGTGAGTTCCTTTTTTTCTCAATTTTCATTGATAACACTCCCTCGTTAGTTTGTACCGAAAAAACAAAAAAAGCACCTCAATAAGACCATGTGGTCCTATTGAGGTGCTTCCTCTTCCCGGGTATTCAATTACTTTAGATTATACATCAGCTTGTACATAAAACCAAGTGAATATTGAATGAATTGGTGTCTAATCAAACTTTTAAGAATCTAAATGAACTCAAGAGAGATCTTAGGGGATGCTCTCTATTAGTTTAATACCCACAATATCATTGTTTAGGTCACGTACTACAAGGCTTTTATAGGTTGCTTCAAAGTTTATAAGAGTTTCTTTATCGAGAATATCACTAGTAGTTCTTTTGAAATTTGAATCCATTAGGACTTGTTTTCCTCCAAAAACATAATTTTTTCCGTCTTTCACAACAACTATAGGTACCACCTCTGTATAACGGTCCAATACTCTATTCACTTGTTTACCTGATAATATTGTTTCATCGTAAGCAATGAAGGAATTCTCGGTTAAATCATGCAAAGTAGGTAAGACACTTGTTGACTGATTACATCCATTAGCAATAAATAAAAGCACGAATAATGAAATGCTGCGGATGATTTTCCTCACGATCCATTTCACTCCTTATAAATAGAAAAAGTACCTCATGCAACAGCCTAAGCAGTTGTAGGAGGTACTTCCTCATGTCGTTATTCAGTTAATTTTATTATATCCTTTGAGTATCTGCCGTGTAAACAAACAATAATGCTCTGGCAAGTACAAGTGGATTTAGATGTAGCACGCAGGAAGCCCATTTTGTAAATACATCAAATAAATACTCATTAACATTTAAATGGTCTTTGATCAGTGCCTGTAAGACATTCACGCACTCTGTAGTTTCTTTATTTCAATATGATCGGCTTGTAATCTTAAAAAGGAAGGGGTATCAACTTCTTCCCCCCAGTTATAATTATTTGGCAAAAAGATCTTCTCACTATGTATTTCTATATAATAATCCTCCAGTTGATGAACGTTAATACGCTCATTAAGAAGAGCAGTTGAAATCCTAACATCAATGAATCTTGCAACTTCTAACCCCAATTCCTTACATAATTTGATCCAAGATTTATTAACATGCGATTTTATTTTAGCCTCAGCCGGTTTGGAGTTTTTTTTAAATTGCTCGATCCACTCGGGCCTATACTTTTTTAGGTGTTCCCTTTCTAGTGTTAAAACTTCTACATTCATATATAGTCCAAATTCCTCCTTAACATCCCAACCTAAAAAACTACTAATTTCATCGTTATATTTAAACCACTTTTCATGATATGTAAACTGATGATGGATAACACTCCACTGTTCCGTTCCTTTGTTTACTTTAAGATAATGAGCCATTCTCTTCTCCCCCTACAAATAAATTTAATAATTTCGATAGATGCTTTACTTTGCCAACCTTAACTGTAAAGCGTTCGATATAGCTATTTTCCACTTTGTCGAACCTTGTCCCAGGTATTTAATTATGGTTTCTGCACAAGGATAACCTTGATTGTTTTGCGCGAAAGTTGTGTAATCACTTCTTGAGAGAAAACTACCATATTGTTCAGAGGCTTTCCGAACAGCCTCAATACATTTACCATGAAAATATGACTGTACTGGATTTTTAATAGGTAGTGTGACTAGATTTGAATTCGAATAAGAATGTCCAATATTACCTACAATCGATTCTGGTGGATAGGGAATTGATATTTCAATGTCTTTAACAACTAATTTAAGAATTGTATTTTTCAGATTCAGCTTTCCATCAATATAATTTGTCACAACCGTAGTACGATCATAACCAAGGAGTTCATTAATTATCTGGGCAATTTTATGTATCGCGTCCCTTTTATTCATCTTTCCGTTTGTTTGATTATCTAACAAAGATAATGATTTCCCTGTTTCAAGCAGATTGATTACTACATCCAACGTATTCATGACTAACCCCCTGGTACTAATTTAAAACGCAAAAAGAGGAAGCAATCTCACACTTAGTAATGACTAAGTGCGAGGTGCTTCCTCGCTTCTCTTATTTAATTAGTTCCATTATATTCCCTGAGATACAATCTGTCTATAGAATTCCCATAAAGGCATTACCCAATCTTTTTTAAGAGGGGTCTCAGACTTTGTTTCTATGTTCCTACTAGGAGTTCAGTGATATTCTATGTAATAACTAATCATACTGCATTGTCGCTATTCAGTTTGATTGCAACCGAATACTCTCTTTGTTATAAACTCGTTTTCTGACTTTTTTCATTTGAGAAACTCTAGATCGAGAAATGCCTAATATTTCAGCAATTTGATATTGCTTAATCTCAGGATCTAGTTCAATTAACTTTTTCATTTTAATCAGATTAGAGGTTCTGCTTGTCTTATCAAGTAGTTCTTCAGTTTTCTCTAACGCTGTAGAGTTAGCTTTCACCATCTTTAGGCATTGATAACACACAATTTTTCCTTTAAAATCAATAAGCTTCGAGCCTGTGTTCTTACAACAAAGTATACAATTTGATTGAGGAATTATAAGAATCAACTTATCCACTTCTGTTTTAATGATGAGTTCACTACCGCAATAAATATGTCTCCTATCTCGAAGTTCTTTAGGGATAGATAATCTACCTTCTACTTCAATTTTTCGAACAAAACTCATCGCTCACGTCCTTTCAACCTTTCTTTAGATATTACATTATATCACAATAATTTCCTATAACAATCAAGAAACATGCACCCCATCACTACATTTTATCTCATTGATTTTGATGGGGTGCTGGATACAACATGCTTACGTCATTAGAAATTAGCATCATAAATCATTAATTCAGTTAATATTAGACCGACTATTCATGCTAAAGTCTACGCTGCAATTGAACTCTCATACAATATTTTATTATAATGTCTCGATGTGATTCCCGTATATCTGTAAATTCTAATGCAATTTGAAGACCACTTTCAATTAAATTCTGATACACGAATCTCCCTCTAAAGGGAATTTCATGAGTGGAATCTCTTGCTTCGATAAATAATAATCCGTTGAGCCCTTCCGAATTGTATTCAAACAAATGTCCATCTTTTATAAATGAAAGCCCACCTCCACTTATATCCTTCGTGATATAACTTTTCATCGGATGATCACTTATTCCAACATCAAGTTTAAAACTCACGGTTGCAGGTACCCGAAAAAATTCTCTCTTTTGTACCGTTAATATGGAAACGTCCTCTGGAATGGAAAGCTGTAGCTCTACTGGTTCACCTCTAGATTGGGAAAGAACACAAGTCTTGAATTGAAATTTTTCTCCTGATCCTCCTGCAAAATATATGTAAACCTCCTTCTTTACGAGTTTAGGTATCGATATCCGATGTTTAACCACAATGGAGCCAATTCGAAATGTCTCTGAATCAATAGCTTTGATTTGTGCAACCAACATATTACCTTGTTTGTCTTCAAGCTCCACGTATTGATCAACAAATAACGCATCAAGAGCAATCATTATTGTTTGTCATCCCTCCTAAGTAGTTTAAAACGCAAAAAAAGCACGGCAGTCCTTTAGGACATGCGCGTGCTTCGCGTTAGATGTATTCATTTCTGATTCATTTTATCATAATCGGAAGAGACGGTAAACCTCTTAGAGAGAACAGATCTCTTTTGATTTTATAGGTATCGAAATAGTAAATGTGTTTCCATTGGCTCTTGAATCAACAGTTATGCGGCCATGATATCGTTTAATGATCCTCTGAACTATATATAAACCCAATCCAGAATGATGTCCTTTATCTTTTTTGGTACTAAATCCTTTTTCGAAGAGTTTATCAATTAAATTTTCAGGAATTGGAGGACCACTACTGAATACTTTGAATAACAATCGATCATCTTCTAAGTAACCAGTCAGCTCTACTTTTCTTTCTTGCTCAGGTAGTGCTTTTACAGTGTCAAAGGCGTTATCAATCAGGTTACTTATTATTTTTACAAGATCAGTACTCTTTAAAAATTCGAGTTGCATGCTGCTAATCTCATAACTAAATGCAATTTTATGGTTTGAAGCATATGTTAATTTAGCTTGTATCAAACCTGCTAGTGCTGGAGAATTAATATTGATGATATCATTAATAATTGTTACTTCTCCAATCATCTCATCTGTAAACTTTCTAAGTTCCTCATATTGCTCAGTAGCTATTAGTGATTGAATAGTGGACATATGATTATTAAAGTCATGTCGTTGTTCCTTAACCGTAGTGAAGAGAAGATCCATGTTACTAAAAAATGCTGCCTCTTCAGATTGTAGCCCCATAATTATGTTACTTGTGTAATTTCTCGATATAATTCCTAGTACAATCAATACGAGTAGAGTAGAAATTCCAATCAGCAACTGCATTTTAAGAAGAAATGAGACCATGTAATTATTAATTTTGCTAATGTCCGATACTATACTAATGATCACCGGATACCCAAGATGGAAATAGAAGTAAGCTTTTAGAATGGGTTTACGGTCTATTTCAGTTTCAAAGGTGAATTCTTTTTTACCCTCATATGCCCTTCTCACGTAATCATAATCTTCTTCAATCTCATACTGGTAAGTACCGAAAAGGATTCCTTGATCATAATTCTCTGTATCACCAATTTTCTGATGTTTCCTCTGTTGTTTAAGAAAGATGGATGGATCAAACACCGTTACCTCTCGTAATGAAGTTGACATTACATTCTGTTCAATTAAATTCTCTAATGACCTCCCCCCCCTATGTGATAATTGAATAGAGATGCTAATGTTTAATGCTTCAGCTTTCATTTTTTCAACTTGCTCGTAAATTAGCGCTTCTCGAGTAGAGTTATAGTATGTCTGATTTAATAGACCTAAAATAGTAAGTAGTAAAATAGCAATTATAAGAATGATTTTCACTTGTTTCGTTTTGAACAGAAAAGCCTTCATGTTGTTCCTCCAGCTTGATTAAGTATACTTCTCTATCCTTATCGACACTATCCTCCATTATTTATTCAAGGATACTGAAAGATATGTACTAAAGTGATATTTTAAATTTAAATAACACTTCTAAATTAGGCCTACTAGTTGCTTTCTATACTGATTAAAAGGCAACAGCGTAATCCCTATCTATCTAATACGTAAAGACACTACCTAGACGCTTCTTAATTGACCAATTAATTTATTGCTCATCTGTTTTTCTTGTAATCGAACAATTTAATTATTACATGACTAAAACTCTCCACTATACAAGTACTAGACTCCTTAGTATTTTTTATAATAGACGCTTTTCTCTCAGACCTACTATCAAAGTATCAAATTCAATTTGTATAGATTTAAAAGCAAATTCGAATAAAAAAAGCACGCACCGCCCTTAAAGGACGATGAGTGCTTCGCATTTGTACGTTCTAAATTAATTTGACAGGGGCGAAAAAATGTTAAATTAAGGTTTAATTAATATGTAATTCCTAATAACTAAGTTATTTTGGTTTGTTCGGGCCAATTACGTACACCATTTTGTTCTTTTGTCGACCAAAAAGTATCGCACTGTCGAGATCTTCAATAAATACGTCAATGATATTACCTTTTACCGCACTACCTGTATCCTCCGCTTTTCGATAGCCTACACCTTCAATGTACACCCACCAACCCATTGGTATTACACTTGGATCAACTGCAATTGTTCGACCTTCTTCCACTGTAGCTCCTGAAGCTGTAATACCATACTGTGGATGCCCTCGATCCTTACCAGTAGACTCAACACCTGCTGTAAATGCAGTTAATTCAACCTCTTCCAAAATAAATTTATATTCTACCGGTCTTTCCTCAATCGTGGTGATTTTTTTCTTGTTTTCTACGAGAACTATTGAACTCTCTTGTGGTTGATTGATATTATCATCTTCTGTAGCAGCTATATTTTCAATTACATCAGTATGGTTATACTCTACTTTAGGTTCAGGAACCCTTGTCCCTACAGCAATAACCTCTGGCGTGTAGGGATGGACCACTCTTCGTGAACGTTCGTGTTCTAACGATACTTGACCATTTTCTAACACTGTAGATCGACTAACTATCTCTTTCCCTGGTATCCCTTGTTGTATTACTTTTTCCTCACCGATAAACAGATCAGGATCATTATATTTTACTATTGTGTACGGGATCTCTTCTTCATATTCTTTTTCAGATTTCGCAAGCCGCGTAACTCTAATTTGTGTATTAGAGGTCAACTTTACCGTCGCAGCAGGCTCTACAATGTCTTGAGTACCTAATTTAATATTTAGCTGTGTCAATACTTCTCCAACTGTTTCAGCATGCGTATCCACTGTAGTATTGTGGTTGTCAGACATTACGACAACACGATATTTGGGTAGCTGCAAGCTCCCAATACTCTGTTGCTTTTCTGTCTGGAGAATATACACCAAAGATGAGCCAGATAAGATAGGAACTGAAATTGCCAACGCTATTAGCCATTTTTTTGTTCTACGGTAATACATAAAGTCACTCCTTCAATAAAATAAAAAAAGCACCAAACCGCTTTTTAGAGCAGTCTGGTGCTTCCAGATTCAAGATATTTGATTAATCTTAGTATAAAGTACAACCATCAGTCAGACAAGCCTAAATACTCTTTGAGCATCTGAGTTTAATATGATAAAATTGAATGAAATAAATACGTTGAAATGTGGAAGCACCACTATAACCTCTAAGGTTTATAGTGGTGCTTTTTTTGTCTTTAGAAAGGGAGGATAAAACAATGGATTAATTCGGACAACGACGGTCCATCTAATTCTAAGAATTCAAAATAAGGAGTGTTGTTCATTATGGATGCCAACTGGCCAATAGCTATAATTTTATGTTTATTAATTGTGTTAAGCTTGATTTCTCTGGTAATTTTAAAAAAAGTAGAACTTCGGATGTACTTTATAGACACTGCCCTTATCACAGTATGTTTGGCCTTCTGTGCCGTAGCATACTTTACAGCAGTTGAAGCATTTTTTATTGGGATAATAGTCTATGTATTTAGATTAACCAATAGTGATAATATTATTAAATTTGTTTTTCTGTTTTCAGGATTAATCATTGGCTATTTTACGGGGAATGACTTTTATACAAACACTTCTATCTTGATCTTAGCCATATTTATAATTATACGCTTGGTGGAGTCTATCGTCGAAATAAGTCTCTATACTCCAGATTCTGAGCCAATTACAGGGCTAGACATGCAGTCTAAGAAGTCAGATGACTAGAAAAAAAAGAATTATAGAGAGGCGTTATCATGCCTCTCACTTTGAACTCACATTAAACTATATTTCATTAATGATATTTCAACTCATATCAATTCGATTTAGATGCGTTCAGTTCGTATCCTTCATTGCTGATGAGTTGTTAATCATCTAAGGATGAGGGGTCTCTTGCAAATAAACACTTGATTGGCCGATAGAATCTAAAGGAACATTCATGGTTGCCATAGCCAGTTTCTTTTGTTCATCGTTAACGTGAGTATAAATCATTGTAGTCTCTATTGATGAATGGCCCATAAGTTCCTTTACGACTCGTATATCAATTCCATTTTTGAGAAGCATCGTAGCAAATGAGTGTCTTAGCTTGTGACAAGATAGTTTCATATCACTTACATTTGGATTACTCTTTTTGAATGCTTCAAATGTTTGATTAACTAGCTTTTGAATCTGTCTGATCGAGAGTCTTCTCCCTTTTTGAGATACAAAGAATGCATCTTCCCTAAGGCTATAAGGCGAAATCCTCTCTTTTTCAACTTCTAGTAGGTAGTCTAGTAAAACGTCTGGAACGGGTATTTCATTCCATTTTCTACCCTTACCAAACACTTCTATTACTCCTTTAGTCTTTTTCAGGTCTTTTAAATTCAACCGGTGAACTTCCCCTACCCGTAATCCACAGTAAGCCATAAGTAAGAATATAGCTATGTTTCTGTTTCGGTAACGCCCTTCGATAAATTTAAGGCTCTCTGTGAGATCCTCTTCCTCGAGATACACGGGCTTCTTATTTTTTTCCGTTTTGGACTTTTTCACTTCTGCAGCCGGATTTTTAGAAGCAAGCTCAAAATCCATTAATGCCGTATAAAATGTCCTGATAGCGGAAAGAGTTCTGTTCCGTGTTATATCTGCTGCTGCTTGTTTGTCATTTAGAAACTCCATAATATGCAATTTCCCTACCTCCTGGGGCGGGGAACCGTTTAATGAGTCTAGAAAGGTCAAACACTCTCTCATATATTCTTTCTGTGTTGAGGCCGTGTATCCGGATTGCTTCAGGTATATTCGAAAAGCTCGAATCTGCTCACTATACAAATCCTCGAGCTCATAAGGATTACTCATTAACTTTCCCTCCTAACATTAATCTCTTAATCACATTCAAAATACATCTATATAAGTAAATTAATTATAAAATATATAAAAATACCTATTTGTATTTATAATTTTCATAAATATAAAACTTATGAAGATTGGAATTTACATATAACTTCCCATCATCAGTAGTAAAAATGCCTTTAAACTAAAAGGGCGCAAAATATGGATTTGGTGCACTTTATTATAGCACGTACGGTCCTCTTGAAGATCATTTCTTTTCTCTTTTAGCTCATTTTGTGAGGTGTTCTCTAACGATATGTAGCTGTATTAAGTCAAAAGAGCTTGAAATTTGGAGGTAAAGACACCTACTTTAGAAATATACAAGTGTACTACCTTTATAAAGTTTACATAATATTTACTACGGTAAACCAATGTAGACTCTCACCTTTACATTACACTAATAATTTTGTTTAAACTGATTGTTAGCAATCCTTTATTAAATAAACTGAATACTTATATGTTAAAGTTATTTAATACTTTATGAAATATATGAGTATTCATATTACTTAATAATTTAATTAATATATTAAAACTAAATAACTTGAATACTTTTTAGTTTTTTGAGAAGATATATAATAAAAAGAGGTAGGGAATGTGAGGTATTGAGAAATCAAATAATTTATCTAAAAACTTTCACTGGAGGATATTCGTCAACATTATCATCAAGTGTGATGACCCCTTCTCTACCATTAAAAAAGCAGCCGATCAATTTAATGTCGACTGCTTTTTTTGGTTCTATTAAATTATCGTTTCGGGAAGAGTACCGAAGTTCTTCTACAACTTTGCTCTTGAATTGACGGTCAAAACTAACTTTCTTACATGACCTAAACAGACACACGAATATTTAAATCAATTCCCATTTAAGGAGCACACCTGACTAAAAAGTTCGCAATACACTATATAAATATAAGAACTAGTATCAAATCAAATTATATGTACTATGCTAGTGTTCATGCAGTCTGTACAGTGAAAGTTAGATATAGCAGAAAAGAAATTATGAGTAGCACTTATAGGAAGATTTCTATATCTGCCTCTTAACGTAGAAATAATAGCTCCACGAATAGCTAATTTACTCCAACTACTTACATCAAATGTCCCTGCACTTCCACAATGATGAGGTACCACAATCTCAAAATCAACAAGATTGTTGGGGATAATTACATCTCTAAGTATCTCAGGATAGTAATGATCTCCTGTAAGAAGTGCGGGAGCATTGGGACCATGGATTAATAATACTATTCCAGATTGATTGATTCTATAACCATCTGTAGATCGATACAATGTTAAAAACCCAACTTTAAAGAGTGGAACTAAATGAATTTTTTTAGAATTACTCTGACGTAGTGGTGGCATGACAATCCATGGTGTCACTCCATTTGACAGTAGCCGTTCGAAAATACGATCAACTGTATTTGTATTTGGAATTCTAGAAGGTGCGGTAAAAGAAACTATATTTTTTATTTCATCATCAAACATTCCAAGTATTGATTGGACATGATCAAGATCCCAATGGCTAATTACTAAATGAAAATCATTCTCCAGTTTAGCCTTTTGAACAATATTAATAATCTGAGCTCCTGTCCAAGTTAGATCACTGCCCATATCATATATAAGTCTAAAACCCGAAGGCATGTGTCTAATTTCGTTCCAATTTCCACATTCCACATCTCTTACGAGCAATTCAAGTTCGGCCATTTCCGTAGGGAATAATTCCTCCGTTAATTTGTGATTTTTAGGTGGAGTATACTGATTAAACAATAATTTTTTTAGTTCGATATTATCCGGCCCCTCCGTCCGAATGGATGAAAAGTTTACTGGTTGCACAGTTGACTTAACCTTTGCCTTTAACCTGATAGTAAGGGATTCTAGAGTAGTTGGATCTTCTGAGAATGTTAATGGAGTGAATTCAAAATCACTCCAAAATTCGTTGGAAATCATATACCATTCACCATCAATTGGTCCACTTCTTGGTGTTGTTTTCAATCCATAAACTATCAACATCGATCTTGGATCTGACTGTTCCCATATCAGATTATTTTCTTCAAATATAGTTATTAAATTTTTAGTGTATTGTACATCGAAAATAGTATAGACTCCAGGAATATGTTTTTCGCAATAAAATCTTATCTTATTCAATTACTTCAACCTCACTTATTAAACTATTTATTTTAATATTTATTACACGCTACCATCAATTTAGCCTGTGCCCTTTCGACAGCCAAAGCTGTTTGATTAAGAATATAGTCTATCTGGATTAACTCAGGCGCTTGTTTGTTAAAGTCCTTTCGTTTTTCAGTTTCATACTTCTCTTTAGAAAAGGCATCTCCCATTAAAGCTATAACATAAGTTCAGATTCAGGAAGAACGATTTTAATGATCCTTACAACAAAAAGGAAGGTCATAATGAGCTTCCTTCTTTTGAGATTTCTATTTTGGATGTTTCTAAGTTTCCATTAACCAAGGAATATCTAACGATCGCATCTCCTAAATAGTTTCCTGCAGAAATCTGAATAGGCAGCTCTGCAATAAGCTCATTATCCTTAATTCCATATCGTATTATATTTTGAACTGTCGGTTGTTTAAACCATTCGCTTGAGTCCATTTCACTAAATTCAAATGAATACTTCTGTCCATCAACCGAAATAGTGTACTGACGGACATCTTTATCAGTTTTTAGACTCACTTTAAAATTGTTTTGAATGAATTCTTTCGGATCCATAACAGGGATTTCTGTGAAGTCTGTTTTAAGGACATGCACTTCTGAATTATGTATTCCAGTCCCTGTACCTTTAGTCAGAATTATAACAATCTCATCTTCTCCATCTTCATTTAAATCAATGACACAATGTTTTTGTTAGACAGCAGAATAGTCTAATTTTCACAACAAAACCTGAAAACTAATACATTCCATACGAGATAAGAATTAATGACTATGACAACATGTTATGGTCATTTTTTTGTCTCATCAGTATATCTGGAGAATTGACATAAAGTGCCCAACAGGCTGGAGAATGACATAAAGTTGCCTACCAGTCTGGAAAATGTCGGGGGACAACTCGGATATATCTTTCAGCGGACGTGGAGGTATACGGTTTAATACGCATGGACTCAATAATTGTACATTGACACAAAGTTACCAACCACGTCATACATACATGTCGAGGGACAAAAACATGGTCCCATTGAAGTCGCTTATTTAGCGGCTTTTTTGCTTTAAGGAACTATGTTCCTTTGCCGTGTTGTCTCGCAAACCAACATATTACTTGGGTTGCCACTACTTTTAGGCAGCTAGAAAATTCTTCAAGTTGTTCAAATGGGCACTCTTTTCCCTTTGGCTTATAGTTTGTTTTAGCATGAGCTATCATATTTCGAGTATCTGAAATGGAACCAGCCAATTCATCCAAGCATTGATTTTATTTATTGTATAGAGACAAAGCAGATCCATCATCCATATAGTACATACCAATTAACCCTTCTCGATCTACGTTCTTATTTTCTTTTATCCATAACTTCACGCCATTAGAGGCACTATACTTAGCAAAGAACTGTTCAGTGTTATACACCGGTAGCGTTAAGTAACCGTATTTTTCAGGTAGTGAAGAAGGAGCAATCCTTTGACCACTCAAAGCAGTATTTAGTCCAGTCCTGATATGATCAGAACTAAAATTTTTCGCTTTAGGGTAGACTGTAATCTCATGGAATACCGGAATGACATTAGTGTTTTCTTTGTAGAAATCTTTATTTTCTTCCGATACAAAGAACGGTGCATAAACGCTCTTTTTGTTAGTCCAATTAGTAGTATTAATATAGATGGTTCGATGTAAGGATACTTTACCCGCACCATTTGATAATGTTTTTGTTTTCCCAGAAATCACTGCATATGTTTTATCATTTGCTGTTGAAAAAGGTGTCACTTGACTCAAATTAGATTTTGTTGTCCCAACGGCCCTAATCTCATTCAGATCAGAAAATGAAGAAGCCTTTTTACCTTCCATATTTGCGATTCTCAGCAATATTACAGAAGCTTCTGCGCGAGTGGTTGTTTGGGTCACCCCGAATGAGTTATCTGGATATCCAGTCATCACTCCTGTTCCGATAACCACTGAGATGTACGGAGCTTTAGCTTCTGAAATTCCTGGAGAGAATGATTCCTTAACTGGTACAAGCGTTGTTTTAGTATCTTCCAATGCTTTTTTGAAGTCAGTGTCGGCGGCTGCTAAACCGGAACTAATCCACTTAGCCATTTCTTCGCGGGTAATAGGAGTATTTGGTTTAAAACCATTTGGATAGTCTGCAGGATTTATGAATCCCAGAGAAACTGCACGATCAACTTCCTTTTTGCTCCAATGATTGGATAAATCGTTAAATACATTGGATATATCGACGTTCGGATCTGCTTTAGACACACGTGCAAGCAACGAAGCAAATTCAGAACGTGTAACTGAAGCAGATGGTTTGAATGTCCCATTGCTATATCCTTTGAAGTATCCTTTGGATACTGCTGAATCAATGGATGTTTTAGCCCAGTGATTGCTTGGAACGTCTTTAAACGATACAGCTGCTTGTATGGACGATCCCCCCATTATTGTTGTTACAGCGGTAAGTCCAGCAATAAGAGTAACTAAGATTTTTTTCATGAATTTTGTTCTCCCCTCATCTTCCCCTTTTTTTTTACGAATCTTGCTAACCGAGTTGTCAGTATCGAGCTGATTGTCTTTTTCATTCAATCTTTGTCCCTTACTTGAAGGGATTAACGATCGCTACGGCATAATTGTCGAGATCGCCATCTCTAAGAAGAATATAATCAGCTTGAGTAATTTTAAAATTCATCCAGTCTGTGTAGTTTTGAATGTAGTTTCCATTCTGAAATTTATCTGACTGACTCAAAACTGGATAGTAATTCAGCCCTGTTTTGTCACCATTGTTAATAAAAGCTACGTCGATGACTCCACGCGATTTTGCATGATTATTTTTGATCAAAAAGGCAATAGGGTTTCCTCTATGATTACTACGAATCTGAACTTCATCATCTCCCGTAATTGCACTTTTGATGACATCCATACTATATACCACCTGGCTATTTCCTAATTGGATAGGAAGGTCACTTTCTTTGATGATCTTTATGCCTGAATACTTCTCATCATTAATGTTCTTGAACATAACATCACTTTTTGTATACGCCTTGAAATCGCTCAGTTTCGTCATCTTAAACTGCTTATCATCCGTACTCCGGAAGTCTTTATTCCCGATCCAGACCCAACGGCCAATTTTGTCCCACTCTACCTTTTAGCCAAGTCCTTCACTGACTAGACGCAGCGGAACGAATGTCCGGTTCTGCTTCAGAATAATCTGCGTACCGTAGTCCTTTTTCTGACCATTCACCAATGCAGTCGTCTGCCCAATTGTCATGTCCACTGTATGGTCTTTGCTGAAGATCCCAACCTTGGATACTTTGCCAACCTTCGAGTATGTAACCTTTGCACCCAGCGCTGCAGATACAAAGCGGATCGGAACCATGACACTACTTTGGCCATCCTGGAATGGCTTCGCATCTGGAAACTTCATTTTTACGGTATTCAGCAATACCTCTACTTGCTTCGGAGTGCTTGCAGCTGCAACTGCTTCGTTTCCCGAACCTATCATGCTTACAGTCAATATACTTGCTAATACTGTTAATAAAAGTTTCTTCATGATCTAAACCCCTCTGCTTTCCATATGTACTTCTTCTCACTAACACTTCCCAGTATCTTTTTTTATAGGTCTAACAAATCCTAAATATCAAACAAACTTGGCAATAGTAAGAATATTTTACCATGTACTATAGATTATAAATAGGTATTTTATCCCATTGTTATATTATTATAAAACCTGACTTTCTATATGAACTAATTAAATGTATATCTAATTGAAGCACAAGATTCATCCGTATCCCAAGTAACTCTTCGCAACGTAAATGATTGCTAGCTGCCTTTTTCTAAGACTCCAACATCATTAGCAAAAAGGTGTAGAGTGGTTTTTTCCAATCCAACCCCTTTTTTGAAGAGACTAATCACTGAGTTCCTACATTTTTTAGAGAATCATGGTAGTTCTTATCTAGCCCCAGCTCAAAATCAGCTGGCGGGCTGAAAACTTTAGCAAGCTTTTCGGCAAAATATAAAACGGTTCTTTGGTGATATTTTCGATATCATTTATTAAACTATCCTGCCCGATAGTGGAATAGCGGCTGATCCTAAACGAGATCTACCGCTAACAAAGCTAAAAAAATCGCCGATATAGTTCTCTCCGTCGTTCACCGCGTAGTTGAGCATAGATTTGTGTAGTTGATGCTTTTTCATGGCCTAACATGTCATGAATAAATTCTAATGGTGCTCCATTGTCGAGCAACTGACAGGCATAGGTATGACGAAAACGATGAGGATACACGTTTGCGGCAACCGCCCCACGAGATGCTAAGCGCTTTAATGCCCATCTAAGTGTTGGTATAGCCATTCGTTTCACTGGACTGTTATCTGTTACAAACAGGGCTTTACACGAGTCCTCGCGACTGTCTAAATATTATTTCAACCATACTTTACACTCCGTGGTGAAGTAAACTTCTCTTTGCTTTGCCCCTTTTCCGTTTACTATGGCAGAGCAGTTTTCCCAGTTCAAGTCCTCAATGTTTAACTTCTCCACCTCACCTATACGACAACCTGTACAATACAAAAATTCAAGAAGAGCTGGTCTGACAAGAGATTTTTAAATGTATCACTTCTTCTTCCATCAAAAACTTAGGTACCCGCTTCTCCATTTTTGGCTCACGCAGTTTAATGGAAGGATTGCTAGATAGGTAGGTTTCTTCATATGCAAACTTAAATAAGGAACGTACAAAGCGAATACGGTGCCCAAGGCTGCTTGGCTTTAAACGATCTGATTGCTTTACTAAGTATTCCTTCAGGAGATTTAGAGTTACCCCCGAAATATCTACATCCCCCAGATCCGAAACCAGCATCTTTAGTTGCGAAGCATAAGCACGCAATGTATTTGGGCTAAATCCTTGAATTCGTTTATCCGCCTCATAATGATTCCAAAGTTCACTTAAGATCACAATAAAACCTCCTAATAAGAGCAATTAATTTTAGTTTGCTTCAAATAAGAGGTTTTAGACTGGTGCTATTTAACTAAAGTTTCCCGTTAGTTCAAACCTAGTTTTCTCATTGATTTAAACTAACTCTGTATATTGCTCCAGCTATTAACATGACATTTTTTAAGCCCAGAAGTTCTTCCCTTTTCCATTGTTCATAATAATATTTTAATATGGTACTTTTGACTGTGTAAGAAGAACTTGTCCTTTGGGTAGTCCTGATCCACCATAAATAGTTACTGAATAAGCGCCCGAAGGAACAAGCGGCATAAGATCATTATTTACGAATTCCACTATTTCATCTGCTGCAATGTCTTCATTAAAAATAACTGTATTCTTACTGTTGTACTTTATTTCAACTCTAAAAGAGTGTCCTCCTGTATTTTTTACATTAAGTTTGATGTGTGAATATCCAATTGTCACAGAATAATCTTTTACAGGGTCCACCTTGTCGCCCTTCAAATCCCAAGTTAGTGTTTGTGGTTCTTTAGATGTTTTAGGACTGTTTTCTATAATTTTATTTCCTTCGATAGAAACTCCAAAAATAAGTGAGATAGACAATGCAATAGTACCAATAATCACTAGAACTTTGTTTTTCAATTATTAACATTCCTTTCAATAGACATGCTCAAAGAAACATATCCCACACAATAATATATTGTAGTCCAAAACTTTTTGTAGATCATCTCCATCAGAATAAACGCAAGTAAGTAAGATCTATCATACACCTCTATGCTTATGGATGTTCTATCACTTAATAAACAAACTAATTAGCAAGTTTAGTTAAGCTAACCTGCCTGTTAGTTGAACAAAAGCAGCCAATCACGATGGTTTTTTATTGAACTATCTTTTCTCGTTAGCATGATGAGTAGTTCACTTTTTTAATTGAGTCATCTTTTTAAGGAGTACTGCGGTGCAGACAGATATAACACTGGCTAAATATAAAAGAGCATACGCTATGGCAGCATAATATGTAAGTTCAGCTTCAATATCTGAGCTTGTAAGAAGCAGCATAATGGAAAAGCCAACGACAAAAACTACAGTACCTAACAGAACATTTTTAATTACTTCTTTCACATACTCACCTCCCAGGGGCCCGACCTCTATTTTAGCGGTTATAATTTTTCCTCCCATAGCTTATTCTCAATTGTGATCTAGCCCTTACTCAAAACATATCTTTTGAGGTAACTCCATATTGTTGTATGATTCGAGTAGTTCAGAACGAATATCCAGTGTTTTAATAGTGAGTATATATCCTTTTATCGTGTTAGCAATCATTTCAATTTCAGATAAATTGTATGAAGTTATATCCATTTTCGAAATGATCACTTGCTTACCAAGCACTTTTGATAAAGAAGAGGTAATTTGTTTCTTTACATCGTCATTTAAACTTTCAAACTGGAGTACCAGGTTTTCAAGGTCATCCTTACTACCTTTCATCAAACTGTGGGATTGCATAGCACTATGCTTTGGAGATGAAGACTTGATAGCATAAATCTCAATGATTTCATCCATTTTAAATTTAAAGTGTATACCTTCTTCTGTTTCAACAAATAGGTAGCCCTCATTTAGTTCTCTAGAAACACCACGGAAAAATTCTTCTTGATTATTAACCTTCAATACTATAGAACGTTGTTCTTTAACTGTCATCTCAATAAATTGTCTCTTATTCATCATATCATGCAATGTGTTCCCCTCCCTTTTAGAGATAAAGTATCCTATATGAGGTGTGTTATTCCCTTTTCATTAAACTAACCTGCCTGATAGCTGAATGAGAAGAAGCAGTTGCCGCGACGGCAAACTGCTCTTATTTAGTCTTACTCACCTACCATACCGTCCATATCAGCATCGTGCATATATGGATATAACCAATGATCACTCGTTATTGGCATACTATAACCTGCTGCTTTAGCTTCTTTAATCGTCACCTGTCCATTACCGTTTGTATCAACACTAGAAATGTCAGCGTTTTTATTTGAACTAGTTGAGTCAGAAGGCTCACTGCCTGTTAATCCGAGTGATGCATTTACATCATCAGGGTTCACATTGTCAAATGTATCAACGATCTTGTTACCCTTTAACGTATACGTGTACTGGTAACTTGAAGGGATTTGGGTTTCTGTATTCGGATATGTGACAATCGCTTCAAAATTAGTGGCTCCACCTGCTTTGCGTATCGCATCTTCCATATAAGCCTGATCACCATGTCGGTTGAGTGTGCTATCTTGTGGGGTAATATTATATGCATTCGATACCCCTCCGAGAGAATCAGCAATGATATGTCCTTCATCTAAAACGTCACTTTCAACACCCGGAACCTTTGCCTCATCAGGGTAGTATCTGCCAGACGATAGTACAGGTTCGTTACGGTCGTCTTGTAGAATAATTTTATCAGCAATGACACGCACTAATTGCCCATATTCATTAGTAAATGCCCAATATTCACGGTCTCCGTATCCAATGTCAACAACAACGTTAGGTTCACGATGCCCAGACAAATCACCACCATCGACTTCGATAAGCTTGTATCTTAAAGACAATTCGTTATTTGGTTGTGTTGATGTTTCCTCTCCTACTGGTTCATCAACAACCGCTTTGACAGCTGCTTTTTTTTCACTATTCTTAGTTGTTGTATCAGTGGTTATTTCTTGTGAATCTGTTTCTACATCTGTATTGGATGTATCTTCTACGTTGGTACAACCAACCATAAAGATGATCGTTATAATTAAGATTAAATAGTTCATTTTCTTTTTCATTTTAGGACTCTCCTATAATTTCATACTGTTCATTCTAAAAACGACGACTTTAACTATCTTTTCTTGTTCTATAATCTTACCATAAAAGACTAATATCCTATTGAATTACCCTGCCCCCGTTAGCGCAGCGAAGGAAGCCGATCTTAGTCGTCGGCTTCCTTCGGGGCATCATTAAGCTATAGTTTCCCGTTAGTTGAACGTGAATTTAGTTATAGTTCATCAGTAATCAGTCTTAAATCCATTTATAAAGGGTCCGTTGCCCATAGGATTCCAATATGTATATTGTCCATTGCAACTATTCCCGTATCAAACGTATGCCATTGTGAGTTATTTATCGTTGTCCAAGAGTAGAGCTTAAAGTAACCAGATTTCGAATCAAACTTTGCGTTTGTATAGAATGAGGCTTCTTTCTGAAATTGATCTAAAAAATATTCACTTAATTCATTTGCCATCGGTTTTGTCTTCAAATCAATATCATGGGTCATGTTTTTCGAAAGAACATAAATTATAATTTTTTTAGCATAATCTTTATCAACCATTCTCCAGTTACCCTCTATTTCATCTGCATTATGGCCCATTCGCTTCAAAAATGCCTCCAATATACATCCTTTCTCGATAGCACTCTTTAATTCTAAACCGTATGTAACTTCACCTGAATTCCTCTTTGATAATAAACTATTGAACTCATCTTCATTTTTTATCATATATCCGACACCTCCTTCTTTGGAACCTCTAGTAAAAAACTTCTATGAGAAGTTAAAACTCCTCCTTCAACTATCCTCGTTAGCTTAACGAAAAAAGGAGCAGCTACCAACTGGCAGATTGCCTTACGCTGTTTTCCACTAACAGTTACCGTTTGATGAATGAGAACCTACTTTAAATCAATAAAATAATCTACGTAATATCCTTCAGAATCCCAGTAATCTTCGTATTCTTTATAAATATCAATAATTTTGTCTTTAGGTCTTCCGCAACGTTCAAGAAGCCAATTCCTTATATAATGGATATCTTTATTTTCATCCTCCCAAATAAAATCTAGAACCCCTGACTCTCTTGAACCACTGTCCGGTACATAAACTGCATATTCTGATGAAAAATAACGGGCTAAATCGAAAGTAACTTTCTTTAAATAAAGTTGAAACTCCTCCTCTAGGAGAAAGCTTCTCCATCTTATATAATGATGAAAATAACAGACCTTTTCCGAGAATGTAAAATCCATTCCGCAAGGTCCACTGATTTCCAAAGTGCCACCAATTCCTTCATGAACCGTAAAAGGCTTATCCTCATCCTTAGGGTTATGAGGGAGCAGGAAATTAATGAATTCATCAACGTGCTTTAATGATCTAGAATTTAGTGCATGACATAATATTTCAATTTTATCTCTATTCAACTTATGGCCTAAGAAAGCTGTGAAATCTGCCCCCATTTTCTTCCGCTCCCTTAAATCAATTTCAAAAACCTCTTGAATAAGAAGGTCGTAAAGCAGGTACTGCTCCTAACAAACTCATTTTAACACATACTGGAACTAACCTGCCCGTTAGCCTAACGAAAAGAAAGTCAACTGATTAGTTGTGTGCATACTTGAATTATCATAACCGTTCTAATGGGCCTAACGGAAATTTTATACTTCTAATTGTGTTCCAAAAGCATAAAACAACGGAAAAGTATGAAATCCCCGGCACACTTATCGGTAAAGTCACAATCGTCATCGGCCAACTTTCTCCCCCAAGGGGCATTGTAAATCAGTGATTCACAGCAAATAGGATGTGATGTTGCCATCGTCCGGTCCTTCCTTCTAATTTTTGATCCCTAGGAACAGGATCGCGTTCACGTCAGGGTTCCACGTGGTTTTGCCTGCGATAGTAAGACGGGTGTACGTGCAAGCCCCATCGCTTTCGAATGTATAGTTCCGGGCGACAGCAGCGAGGTATTCTTCACTATCTTGTAGAGCTAACTCTTTGTCCTATATATAAGGCTCGTGGAACGAACAAATGGAACAATTTTATATTCAGTAATATATTAAGTAATATCTTACTGAATATAATTAACAGTTAAGTAAACAAAGAAACTTAGATAGTAGTTAGGATAATATGAATTGAATTTATTAGAAGTTAAAAGCGTAAACAAGGGCACTTCCTTTTCATGAAGCCTCCTTGTTTTTTTGTGTGGGGAGAGTATTGTATCACAAATACAAATTTAATAATTTTTGCTTTTTGCTTTTTCAGCTTTTTTTCTGTATATACCACATTCTCCTTCAATATCCGCTTTCGAATTAATTTCTAGTTAGAACAGAATGTTATTAAAAATTAGCCCTATGTTCTTGTCTATCCCACCACTGGTTATGACAAGTCATTAGGCATGTTCAACTTTTAATTTTGTTCTAAATTGGATATGGAGTATATAGGTTTGCGTACTCCTCTTAGAAAAAATTGAAAATATTGCAACTTTTGTTATGTATCTATCGTCTGTACTTATATTAATAAGGAGGTGAAATTATGCGCTGGGCACCTATTGTACTAATCATTTCTTTTTTACTAGCTGGTTCCTGTAATAATGTCGAATCTCTAAGTAAGAATAACGTAAAGCAACCTACAGATTCTACACTTACAATGGAAGCCATAGTATTAGGTAATGCTGTCACACAATTATTAATCACTGAAGATTTAGATAATCCTGAAATAGCGTCTAATTTAAACAAGATGGCTGAGCAAACTTCTCAAGACATTATTAGATCGCAAAAATATGACTTATTTTGGCTAGACCTAAAAAATGTCAGTGATACCGATATTAATATCCAAGATTTAAAAGTAGGCTCCAAAATTCGCTTCAAGGTCCAAAATGAACAATTGGATACTGTACCTCCTACAATTACTGCACAAGAAATTCAAATAATTGATTCAAAATAATACAGATATCATAACTCTGTTTAGATTTCACATGAATATTTCAAAAAAAGTCGTCAGCTCTTCTGTAGCAAGAGAGCACTGACGACTTTTTTCATTCCTAAAATCAGTTATAATCACTTCACCGTATTAGATGTGTACGGCGTCCATACCCCTCCATAAGCAATTGCGTTTGCGATATGTGTAAACCTTGTAAATGGAGTCCCGCTTATCTCTCCTCCTGAATGGATACCCATCAAAACACCGTTATACCAATAAGGTGCACCACTGTCTCCACCTGCTGAGTCTATGTCAGTTTGAATGTACCCCATTCCTCCATTCATAGATGTATTTAGACTAGTAACCTCTCCACACAAGAAACCTGATCTTGCCCCAGACAAACAAATGTTATCACCAACATCAAGCGAGCTTGGACTAGATTGATACGAAGTAATTCTGCTATCTGTCCACGAATACTTGTATACATAGTTTGAAATCTTTTTTCCTGCGTCCACTTTGATAACTCCGATGTCTGCTTTATCTCCTACATACTGATAATGCTTTGTACCTATTAGCTCACCGCCTTGATAGACGTTTGATCCCCAAGAGTTGAAACAATGACCAGCTGTAATAATAAAGCGATCATTTCCTTTTGTAGCTAAGGTACCTAACGTACAAAAAGGGCCTGTTCCTGCTTTGGAGTCAGCACTATTATTGACAATCAGCAAGCCTCCTGCCATAGTATCCAATTTAGAAGTCCGAGCTTCTAGTTTGTCATTGGCTTGTCCAACAACTACTCTGAAAATACTGGGTTTATACGCTTTCAAGGAATTAATAGAAGTTTGTTTTTCTAAAAGATTTTCTTCTATTAGATCAACTTTTTTCTGATCTGCTACCTTAACTATGACAGAGTTCTCTTTTACGGCAACAGTTACTTCTTCTAACGCGATACCTGCTTCCCTGCTTTCCTTGATAAGTCCTTCATATGCGCTCACCAATTCAGCTTCCGAAAAGTTCGTTTCCCGAAATTCTAAATATTCAGCTGGAACTAAGTCTTCAATAGCTTTTTTAATTCTGTTGGTCTCTTCGTTTATTACGGAGAAGCTTATGACAAACTTCAAACCGTTGGACTTTTCTTGATAAAAAGTTCCAATGTCACTATAAGATTCAGTAATTTCATTGTTGGGTCCGCTGGTTGTGGTAACCCCATTCTCCTTCATCATTTTTGAAATTTCATCACCATATTTGACCATCAATTCATCTCTTTCCTGAATATAAGCCTCCTCTTCTTCAGTAAGAGCTATACTATATTTAGGGATTGTATTCGTTGCATTAGGGGAATTAAGAGCTGCCCGGATAGTTTCCTCAGAGTAGTCAAGATTATTAGATTGCCGGTATCGCTTATGTTTATTCACAATTGCATCACTATACTCCAATTGTTCCAAAAACTCTGGATCCATGGTTTCCAAGGCACCATTACTTAAAAAATGATTCTCCTCGAATTCAGTATTTTCTGCCGCTGCTGCTCCAGAAAGTAATGAAAATGATAAGATGATGGCACTTGAAATGGTGAGTATTTTCCGTCGTTTTATGATCACCTGTTAGTTCCTCCTCTAATTATGGGTTTATAAGTAAAATTGATATAAAATCGTTATAAGAAATAACGACCGACAATATTCACCTCCAGAATAATGAATTTATTGATAAAATAATACAAATATATTATAAAGCAAGAAATTAATTTGGGCAAATTATCCAAAATAGAGAATTGGATATCATGATACTTTGGAATTGTATTAAGTAGTTTTCTAGAACCTAAAAAACTGTATCTCCTTAAATGAAAGTAAATCGTCTAGCTAATTTAGAGAAGTACTACAGGAAGTTATGTGTTTTCGTGTTATGCATCTGGATAACACTCGAGCAGAGGTAAATAGAACTTCAAAGATTGATCCTTGAAGTTCTCAAAATTTAAAATCTTGCACAATTGACATACAAAATCACTTTCAAAAGCTGTTTGGAAAAATATAGAATTAGTGAGCTCAGAACATGTAATAAAGACGCTAAAAGGAGGCACCTATAAAAGTACCTCCTGGTTTAGCAATTAGAAACCAATTGATTCATTTAAAACTTTATACACGATCACAGCTGCTTGTGCGCGTGTTGCTAGATCATTGCTCGCAAGCTTGTTATTTCCAATACCATCAATAATTTTTTGATCAATAGCAGTGGCAAGATCAACTTTAGCCCAAGAACTAACCACTTTAGAGTCATTATATTTTCCTAAAATACTGTTTGCCTGTGTGCTTGTCATGTCAGGTAGTATTTTCAATTGATTAAGTGCACGTACCGCTATGGCTGCCATCTGTTCACGAGTTATATTTTGGTTAGGTCCGAAGGAGTCAGAGGTAATACCCGTGATTAGAGCTGCATTCCATCCCTCATCCACTACAGCATAATACCAGTCATTAGTATTTACATCAGAAAAGGGCTCCTCTCCCACATTAACTGTATCCAAGTGTTCAGAAATGGCTTTAATAAGCATTGAAGTAAATTCAGCACGTGTTACATAGCGATCAGGTCTAAATGAATCATCGGGGTAACCAGAGATAACTTGCTTTTTTGACATAAAATCAAGGAGCTTAAAAGACCAATGATTCTTTATATCTGTAAAGCTTTTTTTGAAGTTCATGACAATAAAGTCGCCATCACTTACTCCTTTAGATCTTTTCACTTTTTCCTCTGTTGTACTAGGGATTAACGTAAATCCTGAATTCTCATCGAAACGATAAACGTTGGCTAGTTTAACATCAGCGTCACTGTAGATTGGAATTTCTATGTCCAGAGGATTGTATACACCTAAAGGACCACCGGTATATTCAAAACGGATAAAACCACTAGCAGGTATATATTCATCCTCATAGCTCACTCCAATATTGGCACGTGAGATGGTAATACTACCTCCGTTATTCCAATCTCTCAAAAGAGTTAAATCCACTGTAGCATAACCATTTATAGACATGAGCTTGACCTTTACTTTTCGATCTTGAAGCAGTTTAGTTAAAGTACTATCAATATTCAAATTTAATGAATCATTCAAACCTGTTTTTTTAGAATAGTCTACTACGATCTCCGAAACTTTAGAATTTGAACGGAGTATCTTCTGGATAGCTTGAGTATCCAAGTTGACCGAGTGTAAACGACCCGACCCTTGTCTGGAGAGCGTTGTGGTTGCACCAGCACCATCGGTAACAACAACATCTCCCTTGCTATCTACCGCAAGACTAGTGTTCCCTGCATATGAGGTACCAGAAGCAGCATTATTATTGACATCACCCGTAGTAGAATTCGATGTGCCTAGGCGGATAATATGAAGATTATAAGTTTTAGTAGTTATGCCGTTAGCAGCAGTAATGACAATGGGGAATACACTAGTACTTTCTTGTCTTAGGTTTAAGTTTGTTGAGGATCCAGCCGTAACGTATTTACCATCCAGATTGATCGAGCTAAAGTTATCAGATGGGTTGATGACGACATTTAAATTAGTAGCATTGGAGCTCACATAATCTACAAAAACTGAACCGTTCTCTGCAAAATCCTTACCGTTAATGAGTATACTTCTGATATTAGCGTTGTTATTGGCTTCAGGCTTGGTTAAAACGAATGTATAGGATTTAGATGCACCATTTAAGGAAGTCATTTCTACAAAGATTGTATTGATTCCCGTTTTCATCTCTACAACCAGACTTCCTGAAGAGCTAACTAAGTTACCATTAATCTTAGTTATAGCACTATTGAATGCTGTTGTTTTTACACTCACATACGATTGATTAGCCTGTACACGTCCAGTATAGTAGGACTTTTCTGTACTAAATGGATGATCAAGTGTTGCCCCCTCAACCACAATCGATTTCAAGCCGGCATCGTCCAGATTTATCGTTTTTTTAACAGAAAACACATAGGTTTTAACGTTGCTCGGCACATCAATGGATTGCACCTCAATAGTAATTAGAGTTATTTCTTGATCAAGGGTAATCGGTAATGAAGGTGTACCATTGGTAACTACAGTTCCATTAACACGAATTGTAGTATTTGAGTCCATGGCATAAGGTGTAACCGCGATACTTTTTTCCGAAGTATTGACGGATGTTGTATATGTATAGACATCAGGATTAAATTCTCTATTCATATCTACCCTTGGTGAAAAATCAACACTAAAAAGCCGACTTTCACCTATTTCTTCAGCAAATACCTGCATAGGTAAACAGAACACTAACATTGCCAGTACCATAAAAAATGAGAATACTTTCTTTCCCCTTTTCAAACTAATTCATCCTTCCTCTTTATGTATCATTGAATGAAACAAACGAACGCAAAAAGGGGCCATTGGATTGTTATCCAATGACCCCGGGTTCTTCCACGTAGGTGTCCATATTATTCAATTAAGTTAATTATATAGAATAACTGGAACTAATTCAATGATTTTTATTGTAGTATCCTTTACATAATCAGCAGGTGGTTATTTATCCATCTTCTGAACTTCTCACATGTGTTCAGTTCAACAAATGTTGCTCACTTAAATGAAGAGCAGCAATAATATCTAAAGGTTTTTCAATATCTCCGATTTTAAATCTAGTATCTCCACTTGGTAGTATCCTCTCTTGCATTGATTTAAAGGATAATCCAACGACCATAAATTCTCCTGGGTACATACCGATAAAACGACTTGGAATACGTGTTTCCATTAACATAAATTACTCCTCCATTAATCATTTTGAAAAAAAAGAAGCACCTACAAATTAGGATAATCCTAATCAGCGGTGCTTCCGGCTGTCGTATCTATTCATTTAATAAAAATTATTATAACAGAAAACACTAAAATATAGAACATATTACTAAGAACGTGACTGTTTTACTTGAGTGCTTTGAATCTATCACTGATATTAACCATCTAAAAAGTTAGGATCGTTTTTTTTCTTTTGATGAACTGGAACATGTTCCTTACAGACTGTATTGTTCCAGCGCACTATCTTTAGATAGTCTAAATCATCTTGTGAGAGCACAACGCCACATTTAAGGCAGTATTTCACTTCAATATTGCCCGTATCTGATAGACTATGTCCTTCAGATTGATCTTCCAAGCTTCTAAGTCCAACTCCTGGATTTTCCGCCCATTTACGATAGGGTGCTAAATCTTGATGTCCTACTGCAAAATAATCTGCAGCATCTCGAAAAGCGTCACTTACCGCTGAACGAATAGATTCCCTATAGAATTGAATTTTTTTATTACTTTTATCCCGTTCTAGAACTGCAAATCCTTGTCCTTCAGAACTTGAATTCAGAATGTTCAAGACACCGCGCATTTCAATTTCATCCGTATCCTCATGGTAGATGGGTTTATCAGTAGTAATTCTCCAAGACCAATATGGTCCAGCAGCTGACCTTACCTTATATTGGATGGGATGTACAGGAATATACGCGCTGCGTGGATTTGCATTCTTGAATTCGACCGTTTTAGGAGGAAATGGTGCAGCTAATTTAAACATAATTTCAGCGTGAATTTTCTCTATTTCTTCTCTAGATAAGTTATTCAACATTGATATCAATCCCAATATAAAGATAGTAGAATCATTTATCCAAATCATATCATAATTGATGCATCAAAAAAATCATCACTATCCTTACGGGATTGGTTCTAATCACGTATGTCTACTAATTAGTAAGCAAAAAACGAGGAAATACCCTCTTTCTTTGAACAATACGTATGAAAAGTATGGATTCTACATTAATCGGTATCATGAACTCAAAAGTTTCAGCGAGAGTTTCACTAGGATTAAGATTTAACTATCACTCTGAGAAGCTGGGCATAGTTAGAGATTCATAAATCTTCTTGAGATATCCCACCAGGTACAATTTTTTAGATTAATTTCATCTATAAGCTTGGAAGTAATTTAGGAATAAGTAATACTACTCCCAATGTGAGTGGCGAAAACATTACGAGTCCAACACCCATTCTCTTTCTTCCTGGATTTTTCGCAGCCATCAAACGAACAAAAATACCGATATAAAACATCGTTCCCGTTACAGGAATGGCAATCCATTTAAGCCCATTGAAAATGATCGAGCCGAATGGCATGGTTGAATCGACAAGTTGCTTTACTGATTGTCCAGTAGAGGTTTGGTTGGGTGCGTCCCCTACGAATGTATGAACAATCGCCGGTACGTATGCAATGAGGAAAGTTCCGAAACCAAACGCAATCACAAAAAGCAGGCCTCTTCGTTTTCGAATTGGGTTTTTCCCGGCAGTCAGTAAAAGTATAAATCCAAGTCCAAATAAACAAGCAAAAACAGGAATCCCTACAATCTGAGCTAGTCGAATAACTTGGAAGACAGATTGCATTATATTCTCATGCATAATGAAATTCTCCACCTTTCAAAGGCTGTTATTCATGGGTGTTTTGAATAATCATCTCAATATCATCTACTTTCCAGCCATCTCCACGTCCTTCATCCACAAGAACTGTCCTCATGACAATTGTTTGCACACTTCCTATCTCATTGAATTCTGTAGTAAGTGAAAACTTATTTAAGACTTCAGTATGATTTTTATCAGAAGAAGGATCATGTTGTAAATAAGCTTTCATGTCACTTACCGTTGAATGAACTTCACTATCAGGAGGCAGTTCTATTCCTGAAGGAAATGTAGATCTATATCCCTTCTCAGTTGTATAAGGTCTTATAGCTTTATAACGTTGATTTGTCGTTTCAAAGTTAAAGAATCCTTCGACAAATAGCCTATTCTGTTGCATGATTGTCTGTTCTTTCATTTTTTCTTGGTTGAGACTACTGGTGTAAGCCAACGAGCCAATACCTACTCCGCCTAATAGGACAATTGCTAACCATACTGCATAAAAACTTCTTTTTGTCATGGTTTTTAAATTACTCCTTTCGGTAGTATTATTTTTCAACAAGACGACGATATCCGAAGAAAGGTATCTTTCTCCAACGGTGCATAGTATCAATACTTACGCCATACGTACTTCCTGAATTGATAAACTTGCCATCTCCAAGATACATGCCTATGTGTGAAGGACCCGCCTTATAGGTAGACCAAAACACAAAATCCCCTGGTCTGGCGTCTTCGGCTCTTATTTCAACTGTTTTATCATATTGATTTCTTGTAGAGCCCGACAAATCGACTCCGATTTGCCTAAAAGCAAATTCTATAAGACCTGAACAATCAATACCTTTTCCGAATGGATCTCTTCCACCATATAAGTATGGATGCCCGAGATATTTAGTCATAACGTCTAGTACCTCTTGTACATCAAATATCTGGCCATCATTAGGAACTTTTATGACCGTACTTGTTGCATTATAGTATCTCATCACGTTATCTACATAATTGGGATCACCATATCCCTTTGAGCCACTTATCTCTCGCATCATTAAACTGAACCCTAATGCATTTTCCTTAGAATATCCACCAGCGTTTAGTGCATATTTAACGTAACCTAAACCATAGTTATACGCTTGGAGTGCTATTTCCACATCTCCCCCAGCAGCTTTATATACTGTTGAGAAGTGATCTACCCCTACTTTGATTGATAATTCAGGATCGGTAATATAATTACGTGGTTTCCCAATTGATTCGGAAGATTGCATAACATCTAGCAATTTGCCTCCAGACTCCTGCATGATCATGGCTAGCAGCAACTGAGTATGTTCCTCTAACCCTACCATTGCTAGATACTTCCTTACTATAGGTTCATATCTCAAGACCACAGCAGGAACTGAAGCTGTGCCTGGCAACCAATTACCACTATAGTTCGCTGATGCCTTACCTCCATATAAAGCAGGATTCCAATCAGGATCAGCAACGGATATAAACTCATAGAATAATTTCATATCATCTTTATCTACCCCGAGGTTAATTAGTATTTGCTGGAACTTTTCACCATCAACCACAAAGTCCGGGACATAGCGATCATCGACAGTAGTATGATCATATTGCTGATAGGTGGTCGTAGTACAATCACCACTAGTACTTGTACCCACAAGATCCCATTGATCTGTTATTGTCGTTGTACCCCCAGGATAGTACAACTTCAGGGGCTTAATATTCATATGGCCGTAATCCAATGTAATATCTGATAGCACATCATGTGCTTTTCTGGTGCTTTCTGATCGAGTCTCTTCAGTTGTCGTATGTGTAGATGAGTTACCTTCTCCATCTGTAGTTGTAACCGTACACGCTACAATAGATTTTGTTCTTTCCTTATCATCGGAGACTGTAGTATAAGAAAATGAGGGTTGAAAGCTCTTAATCAATTCTTCGGGTTTATAATCAGATAGTTCAACTTTCTTTTCATTTACCATGATTTCATAGCGAACAAGAGATGCAGGTATGCCCCAACTCGGTTTTACAGTCTTCACAACTTGATTAAGCCAGTTTTTATCTGCTTCAATCCCCCAAAGTTCAGCAACTGTTTTATCAGCTGCAGATTTGAACTCTTTTTCATATTTTACATCCGCCGCATGTTGCTCTTCACTACGAGCATTCCCACCTAAAAACCAGTCCGCAAATGGAATGGCAGAGAGGGCAGCTAAAGTAAGAAGAATAGCTAAGATTATTACCAATCCCCAAGGGCCTATCAATGAGACAATAAGCTTCCCAATCGATAATACAAGCTGTTTCAAGAATTTCATGAGTAGTTTTTTTAGGTACTTCCCCGCTTTTCCTACCGCTTTAGAGGCTACTTTTGTACCGCCTTTTTTTAATGCTCCCCCTGCTTGTCCAGCAGCTTGACCGCCTATCTCATTCGCACTCAATTTCTCACCCCACAATCGCAAGAGGATATCTCCTACGAGACATCCTCAATACCCACCAAATTTGATTAAGATATATCACTTGTTCTATTTCCCTTGTTATATGCACCTGATTGAGCCCATGCAACTCGACTAGCACCTTGCATTAGATTCCTACCGGTTGCTCGCGTAGCTTGCGGTATCTTTCCAACCATATCAGCCACTTTGTCATCTCCACCTGCTTTGCCTGGTTGTTTATGATTGAAGTAATCTTCAGGATTAAGTCTTCGCATGTCAAACGTGTTGTCGGAGTATAGCTTTTGGCCACCACTGTCAGCAATATAAGCCTCACTGCTTCTTCCAAGATCCGCTGTTGATCCACTCATCCCAACTAATGCTCTCTCAGTTCGTGGCCTCACATTGACCGGACTAACAGTACTCGGGTGTTCAATAGATCGCATATATGAACCGTTCTCTTGACGATTCCATTGGCCGTCTTGTTTCGGATTACGCATCTGATAATCTACCATTCGTTGTTGACCCGTTTTGAGAGAAGCATCACCTGCACCATAGCCCCCAATTTTCTCCCATTTTCCAGTTGACTGGTCCTTGGCTTCATACCAGGAGCGGTCATTCGTTTGGTTCCATCGAGCTTGACTCCCACTGAAACGTGGATCTTCAGAGAGACTATTTAATGTCATCCCACGTGGACTCATCGTTCCATCAGCTCGCATTCCACTTCCAGAATCAAATGCTCTTTGACGGCTTACACCTGACAACATTTGTCCCATAGATTTACCAGCTGTTCCAAACTTATTGCCAAGCGTACCACCGATTGCTCCTCCGAGTGGGCCGGCTACCGACATTCCAATCGCAGCACCTATACCACCTGCAAGCATCCCAGTAGACTCGCCAAGATTACCCATCAACTGACGTCGCTCTGCGAGATCATTCCATTTCTCTTTCACATTTGACATTTTCCATCCAGAAGAAGTTCCGTCTGGATTTTGTCCTTGACCCGCGTTCCGAATTGTACTGTATGCGCCATGTAAACCTTTAGCTGAATTTCGAGTACCTTGCAAAACACCGGTTGCTAGCTTAGATCCCACTGCAGCACCAGCTGCCACACCAGCGCCCCCAAATGGCAAACCTACAGTACCCCCTAAAATCCCGCCAGTTATTGAGCCAGCCTTTTTGATTTTGTTAAACGCCGATCCACCCGCTGCAGCCTTACTTAAAGTAGATGCACCGACATCGTTCCCCATAGAAACTTCAGATCCGCCTGGCGATTCCGTTCCCCCACCTGTTGAACCTGTGGTGTTTGTGGTACGCCCTTTTCCGGACATATTCATGACACCTTTAGATAACATCATGGCTCCGCCGATAGCCCCCAAGCCCATAGCATTCGCAGCTCGACCTACAGAAGAACTCGAGTCTCCGAGGTTAAGCCACTTACTTACCATGCCGGTTATAGGAACAAACATAATGATCATGCCAAGTTTAAATATCATTGGGCCCATCCCAGAACCTAAATTACCTGCCATTTGGACGAAAACGAATAGAATAATCGCATGAATAGCCGGTAGAAAGATATTTCCGCACAATTCTTTAATATAGGTACCAAAAAATGAACGCGTTTTTGCAAATAACAAACTGTAGGCTGCAAAAGGCGACATCACACAAAGGAGAACAATGATTATTTTTCGGGCAATGTAAATAAAGTTAAGATATGCTGAAAGGCCCCACTCTGCTAAGAATACAAAGAGATCTCCCATCTTAAATGAGTATGCACCATCATTTGTAGCGGTTGCGATAATAGAAACTCCATCTAGAGGTTTTCCTAGCCCTTTAAGTGTAGAACCCACGCCTTGTACAATTCCCCAATTCAGTGCCATCAACGTATGGAATAACATCCAGAAAAGACCCATAAAAAACGCGGATGCTACATACATGTGGATATCTTTCCAGAAATCTTCTTTCGACTGAGGACTGTGTGCTTTCATTCCAAACTTTAAACTGGACATCATGATCGCTAGCATCAAAATGGTTGCATAGACTCCTGAAAACGTAGCAATTAGTGGATTGATGACATGATCCATTTCAGATTGATAAAAGATGCCATCAACAAGCTCGTCTTTTTCATTTTCACCGAATCCCCATGTCTTGTAGGGATTACCAAACACCAAGTTTTGGATGCTATTAATACCAGGTATCTTAAATAGATTGTTGGCTTGTCCGATAATAAAACCGTTCATTAGGTTCGCATCATCTTCTGCTTTGTCTAACATTTCTTGCGTTTTCTCTCCGACCAGAGCTCCACTGTTATCTCCGCCACTACCGAGTTCTTCAGGGCTGAAAGAAACATCTGAACTTGTCCCATCGGTTGTACTTAAAGGTGTTGCTCCACTACTTTTGCTTGTCGATGCAGCCACGGTTTCTGACGTAGTATTCGTTGATCCGCAACCCGCAAGCAACATTACTAAACACAATAATGCCAGTAGCAGATTCGAACGGTTCATCACGCCACACCACCTGCCGGTATATGAGTTTTATCTTCAAGCCAACCTATCATGTCTTCACGAGTTGTCTTTTTCTTCATCGGAACTTCGACGTTTTGGTTCGTATTCAGGTATACCCATTCTTCAGGAGTCGGTTCAGATTGGAATGAAACGATCTGTTTACCGGCTTTCATGAGCACTTGACCAGTTGAAGATGTCCTGATGAGATTACCAACATCTTCTGAAAGCCTGAAAGTATTGAGTATCGGGGAAATATCTTGATCACTTTGTCTCAAGAAGCAAACCGTATCAAACTGAGCCACGACATCTCTAGCGGCTTCTGTTCGCTCAAACATTTCATATCGTTGAGACACTAAAGTAAGAGATACATTCCATTTCCGTCCTCTGGCAGAAAGGATTTTAAGCCACTCCATCATGGATGCATACTTGATCATCATCCATGCTTCGTCACAAATAACCCGCTTTTTCACTTTCGGATTAGAAACGATGAATCTACTCCACACCCAAGTCATAAGAACGTGTTGAGCTAAAGGTCTTTCTATACCATTACTTGAAAGTTTACTAATATCAAAAGTAACCACAGGTGCGTCATCCAGAGAGACATTATTTTCGGATATAATTCTGGTTTGGCCATCGAACATACCAAATGCTTTGTTTCTCGTGAATAGTTTTACTACGTTACACAGTTCACGGAGCTCCTCACCATAATCATTCTTAGCCTCATGTAGAAGTGCATCATACACATTAGTGATCGTCGGCATTTCAATTAACTTTTTGCGGTACGTAATAGAGCCAAAGTCATCAATATGTTCAATTTGTTCGTAAATAGAGTCTGGATCCTCCGTTATCCCTCGAGAGAGATATAATTCTTCCAAAATATCATTTAAGACTCCGATTTCAACAGCGGTTAGGCCCCTATTATCTGGCGTCAATGATTCCTTCATGACTTTGAAGAATTCAAGAGCTTCTTTGACCTTCTCATTCAAGTTAATTTTCTCATCAATAAACTCATCTTCTGTGCCTTTGTTCTTGATCTCTTTTTCAGGGAAAATATCGAGTGGATTAATTCGACTAACATCATCTTCTTTGGATGGATAGATCGGAACGACCACTCCACCAAGAGCATACGTTAATTCACGATACTCCGGTTCCACATCGATAATGACGTTTTTCATAATACCGTCCATGTAGCCCCGCGCAATAATCTGCTTTACCAACACGGATTTACCTGACCCGGACACTCCAAAAATGCCAAGGGAATAGTTATTTAATGATGCATCAAAGTTGTTATAGTAAACATAATCACGACCATAGCGACCAATAGGGAATCCACCTTGATGATTCAATTTAGATGATGCGTGAGGAAAAATGGCCGTTAGCGCAAGCTGATCCAAATTGCGATCAGATTTAGAAAGATAGTTTCTTCCCAGTGGCATACATGAAAGAAAAGCCTCTTTCTGTCGATCAAAAGCACTTATGATTTCAATAGATTCACCGGATACAGCATTGTCCACTTCCACACACTTCGCGTTAAGCTCATCCAAAGAATTTGCGTAGACACTTGCTTGAATGGATACATAATAAAGCCCATTTTGATTGCTCTTTATCTGACGTTGAAGGAATTTTGTATCATCGCGCTTCTGAACGGAATCATCAATTTTGGCTTGATCATTTCGATTTGCAGCAGAATAAATAACTGTATCTAGTTCGTCAATTTTATCTTGAAGCTTCTTGATCGCAACGTTGCGATCAATTGGTTCGATATGTACGGAACAATCCAAATCGTCCCCACTAAAGAGTGCTTCGAGCCACCCTATTCGAACCGTACGTGGGTAACCACTCGGTTTAACAAAAAAGGACCTTCCATATTTCAGATTCCCAAGTCCCGTTTTCAAAGTGAAATAATCACTCTCAAAATGAGCTCCATCATTCAACATATTGTCAACGATAGAGGGGAATGAAAGTGGTATATCATCTTTACTGCCTTTGCGCACATCATCAATTTGCAACTTCGATGAGTCCTCTTGCTTCTTTTTCAGACGCTTGAACATAGTCTCGCACTTCCTCCACTTCATATACTAGATCTTCAAATCCAGGCATGGTAGTAACGTCGACAGTAATATACGAAGATAGCTTTTCTCTTCCATGTGTAACCAAATCATCGATCGGATTCAATACCATTCGATCCCGGTTTAGTGCTCTTTTCATTACTTCCATAGCAGAGAGGGAATCTAACAATTCCGCGTGTATTTCGCATTGTCTTAACATTCCTACTACGGTTGCCGCACGTTGATATAATTCATTTCGAATCATTTCTTCGCGTTGTTCGGGTTTGAGCGCTCCCATCTTACTAGGCAATGGGACGTAGGTGATCACATAATACACTTTTCGAGATATTCGAAATTCTTTTTCGGATTTGTTCTTGATATGATTAATTACTTTTGTGTTGTAATCCATAGTTTGTGCATTACATTTTTCTAAGTTAGATTTCCAACGGTTCTCTTCTTTCCGTAGATCCTGCCTAACGGCTTGCCCTAAAATCTGAATTGGGAATCGAACAACTCTGAATAAACTGCTGTATCCCAGAATTGTGGATTGGCGAGCTTGAGCACTCAAAAGATCATAATTGACAGAATCTGTAGAGACGATCAGGCAATATTCGTTATTTCGCTTAACAAAGATGCCTTGTTTAATATCCTCAATCCCGATCAGATCCTTCATGTCCTGCCGATCTTTTTTGAGTTGCTTCTCCTCGTGTTTATTGAGGTTCTTTTTTTGATGCTCTACGGATCCAGCACTCACTTCCTCAAGATGCTGTTTTCTTTGCCATCCAATAATAGGTTCATTCTTGTCCATCCTCTTTTTTGCAATCATTAGGAATACCAGCATTAGTGCCAGGAATCCCATCATGCAAAAAATAAAAATCTGCATTTAAGGTCCTTCTTTCGTTTAGTTATGTGTGAACGTTTTTTGAGAGCGTAGAAACTTAATCCTAGAAACGACAAACTCACTCGCATATTGCTCATGTTTATCGAACTTAAAAAATGCAAAGAAAGCTGCAATGGCACCTAGGATAACAAATAAAATCAACTTTCCTATCCACTCTGCACCGCCATCCAAAAAGGGAAGCCCCCCGAAGATGAAAAAGACTCCGCAAAACACGAGTGTAGGAAATATAATTAAAAATTGTCGAATCGACAAGACAGCCAAAATTGATTTTTCCTCTTGAGTGATATCAATCGGTACGACTATTTCATTGTTCATACTCAACCCCCTAGTGAATGAGAAACGGTCACCGTTACCTATATGATTTCAGACATATAGCGTCCTCATATCCGGTATTGTGACCATTGCTCAGTGCTTAACTTCTACTTCGCTGAATTTGATAAGCCCGCAATAACATCCGCGAAGGTTGCGGCACCGAAGAAGACAAATGCCCCCGCAGCACAGCCCAACAAAGCTTTCCAATAAGTTGCTGCCTTTTGAGGGTTAAGCGAACCAAAGATAATCATCACTGCATAGTACATGACAGCCAGTACAAAACATGTGCCCCCTACGCCTCCAAAAATTTGTACAATCAACTTGAGAGGTTTGTTAACCTTATCGACATTAGCTTTTTGAGTTCCATTGGGATTATACATAGTCCCGTCTTTTAGATCTGAGTCTATTACAGAGCCATTGGCACTCGCGCTATCATGAACTACAAGACCGAATACTGGAAATAGAGCGAACACAAGTGCTAAGGTTAATACAATTTTTTTTAACAAGATAATTCTCCTTTCGCTTATAAGCGGTGTTAACATATTTGTTTTAAAACATGTGTTACTGAGTTAAACTCAATTTGTAATCACAATCTAACGTACATTCCCCCTTTTTTGGGAACAAAAAAAAGCACCGCCAAACCTTTGGAATTGATCCAAGGTAGGCGGTGCTTCCGCTTGTCAGTATTAAGTTAGTTAAAGAATAATCTACTATGATTATCCTTATTAAGAGCTTTAATGTCAAGAGATGTTTTAATATCTTGCATGGTGTATCCCTCGTTCTACAATAAGTTCACCATCAGCATACTCCCCATTCTCCTCAACCGAATAATTAACTAGAATAGTCGCATGATCAATCGGTTCATTTTCTTTCAGTACAGAATCGAGAATCATCACCAATGTCTTAAGACCTTTTCGGCTCATTCCAATAGGAGTAGAACTTTCCGCTTTACCCGTACACACATCGATAGTCTTAGGACTTAGGACCTTCTTCTCTAAAACATGATTAATGGCTAGGCGTCCGCTTCGTACGGAGAACTTCAAAGAACCTTCTTTCTTTTTTGACATCACTAATGGGTAACATTCCACTAATATAGCAGCCTTGATCTCTTCTACTAGTATACTATTGTCAAGTGGCTTATTCATTACCTCGCTAATACCACCGGTTCTTGCAAATTGTTTTGACATCTTCAACGCCTCCACTAAATGTATATGTTATAGGTCAAAAGATTTAAAATATAAAAAAATAGTGCAAATATGAATCTATTGTAAAAATTATGTATATAAATATTTCGATTTCACTTTTTCATATGGGTAAATATGTGAAACTTCATATGAATGAAATCATTTTACACTCCTGCTAGAATATTGTCGATATGAATTTGCGAAATATTAGGAACTTTGACTTATGACAGTGTGTATCTCCGCTTTCTCAAACAACCAATAGTCATATGTACCTATCGGATATATGAGAAAGCGGAGAGCGTTTAAACTCCCACTGTTATTAGTCTTTTGTGAGCATTCGTTTCCAGATCAATAAATTTGTTTGCACAAAACAAGTTCGATTTAACAAATGAGCCTTCTACAAGGTAAGCACCCTCCATTTCAGGCATTCCCTGAATCTGGATTTGTTGTTCTGCATATTGTAGTATTGTGACGCCGTTTATTTGGAATAATCTCCCCATCATCACATCGTATTCCCCAGTCGCACCTAACGCAGGGGTCGTTGATATCTTATCTACGAGCTCTGATCCATATTTATCTCTCAAAGCCCAATATTCACGTAGTCCAATAGGGAAATTTGAGCGATTCACAACCAATTTTGCATTGATTGACTCAGCACTTAACTGTTCATTTCTGGTATCAACCGAATGAACTTTCTCTTTAAATTCCTGAGAAATATACGTTGATTCAATTTCATCACTGATACCACTACTCGCTTTAGATTTCCCTTCCAGCATTAATTCACTTTTCTCATCAATTGCTTTAAACAGTTCCTCCAAAGAGTGATTGAGAGCTTCAGGTAGCTCTGACACTTGAAAGACACGTGATTTATTTTTCAATTTAGTATGATTCCCCTCATATTTTGATTAGGTTAATTTAACTTCAGAGTTCCTCTATCTTAAGTTATGTGTTGTTTATCAAAAGTTACTACTCTTTTAATAATTCACCTTTGAACTCAGGGGGGGTAAGATCTATAAATCAGGATAACTGGGTTTATTGACATAGAACGAAAATTAATTAAGTCCTGATTAATTAGAGGAAGAGTTGTTCTGTTAAGTCGAAAAACCAACATTTTTATGTATAGCATAAAAAACACCTATAGTGGGTTATCCGAAGAGTAAACTCCACCAAAGGTGTTTAGAAATAAGGTACATATATAATAAAAACCCTATAAGTACATAGAAGTATCCAAATGATACTTAAGCACCTAAAGGGTGTATTTAGACATAGATATTCCAATAAATAATTCAAAGTTAGAATGACCTGCTTGCCTCATGGCTCAGGTAATAGAATAATTAAACAATTGATATAGTTCTATAATACCAAATATAAATCGACTCGACAACACCATAAACGAAAAGAACAGAAAAAAACGAGTTCCTAAGCCACTACTTTGAAGTGCATTCTAGAATGAACATGCGTAACCTTAACCGAATCGTAGAATGTGTCGTACGAATGAAGGCTAGCCAGTAGTTGAACGTTAAAATCTACTGACCCGAGAGTCTAAGGCAGTTAGGCCTAACCAGAATTGGGTGACCATCGTTGCACAATACCAAGCTGGTGAGCGCAGGTAGTATCGTTAAATCGTGTTGAATAACGAGATTGTCGCCTACTACATCGGAGAATAAAAACGAAAATGAGCTTATACATCACAGACTTTGCTAACGCATATACCAATCAAATAGACATAACTATAATGGTCTTTCACAGCGACCAAAGATTCCAGTACGTATCCTCACGTTTACTACGACATGCTACTATGTCACGTCCGAATAAATGCATGGTCAATGCATCCATAGTGAGCTTCATCTCGCATCCCAAAACGGAAGGGCTCCTCTACATCTACAACCGGAGACGACTGCAGCATAAATTAAATAAACTGGCGCCGGTTGAGCACCGGCGCCAGTTTGGTATTTTTTAATTGTCCTCTAAGTGTGCTATTGACCACTTCATACTGGGACCTTTACAAACACATGTAATAATCTGAGTAACTCAGTCATCTCTAGCATTCGCTCTTGTCGGGTTATTATAGAACACTAGAGTTCTATAAGGATCGAATTTTCTTTCCCTATTTCCGTTTCTGTTCCAGTATCCGGTAATCCGAACATCTCATGATCAGCAAACTTTTCAGAAACAGGTTTTTTTGCTACAAAAGAGGTAAACTTTGTTCCTGGAGCTTTAGCAGCATAAGCCTCTGCCTTCCCCTGGAAGGTCATGATAATCTTCTTCACTTGACTCAAATCCACGCCCTCATTAAGTACAAGACCGCCTCGATCCTCTCCAGGTACCTCTATCGACCATACTGACAATAAACCTGGCATAATTCTGCTAGTCCCGTCACCCACAGCACCACCAGACTCATTCCGAATGAGTTCCTTCGGTTCTATATCACCTGTTGCACCTCGATCCGGAGTTACTTCATATTCAAAGAATCCGTGGCTCTTGTTGTGTACAAAGTCAAAACGTTGGCCATACGAATCAAGAAATGTTGAATGACCAGAGTGAGTATATTCAATGTGAATGCTTCCTGCGGCATTCCGTGCACCAGGTATCTGAATGTGGCAGTCACTAACCATCATGTGAGCTTTACCTGCAATTCTCTCCCGAATGAGTTGGTTATCCAGTGTCAAGGGGAAGAATGCCGTTCCATGTGCTCGCAGCGTTTCAAATTGCTCTGGGAAAGATGCTTCGTTAAAGATAACCGTTACGTTTTTGAATGGTTGCACCGGATTTTCTGAAGCATTTAGTGCGTTTGTCAACTTAACGGTTATATCGGCATGAATACGACTAAGCTCGGCAACGTGGCTATCTTGAACAAACGGGAACAGCTCTTGGCTCAGGACCATATAGCGATATGCTTGGTATTCTTGATACAGGAAATCTGTTAATGCCAGCTTTAAGCCGTTGTACAGGTCGAAAATATACGTATGGAACAGTGGCAAGCCCGCATCCACGTCATCTCCCATTACCTGCTTGATTCGGTCTTGATCTGCACGTCGTTGTGCCATTTCAGCAAATAGTTTTGCTTCCTCCAGGTGTTTAGCTGTCACTGCTTGTTTTTTGCGTTGGTATTCTTCAACGACGTTGAGATATTGATTAAAGGCCTTACGATATTCTTCCACTTTATCTTCCGGCATTTGATCATAAACCGGTTTTAACATCTCTTCGAATTTCTCACGTGACATGGCAAGCATGGATGAAGAATATCCAAAGGAATCACGTGCTTCTTGCATTTGCCCCATCAGATTGTAAATCTCTATTCCATCCTTTATAATTGCTAACCCCGAAGAAGCAGCGGTAGTCACATTTTTAATGGATTTAGAAAGTTCCTCTTCTTTTTTCTTTTTTTCTTTTTCTACCGTTTTGGCGTTTTTGAACGTATCGTCTATCACAATGGTCTTTCCTGTACCCCAGTAGTTGCTCATTGCTGATGCTATGGCACCGCCTGTTTTGAGCGCCGTTAGGGCAGGGGTTACATTGGTAACCAGCGCTACGCCATTCACTATCAAATCAAATGTAGCCTTCAGGGTGGACAAAGCAAGTTTCTTCCGTAGCGCTTCTACAAATTCTTCAGCCACTTTCTGGAGCGACTTCTCTTTTGAAAGTATATCTTCATATAACTTGTCTGCTTCTATTTCCAAGCGTGCCCGCTCTTTAATTGAATCTTGCCTTTGACCCTCTATATCATTAATTCGATTTACTGCAACGGAAATGGCATCGGTTAATACTTTTAAGCGCCCTCTTTGATCGTTCTCAGCCAAGATGTAATCACGATATAACGTTTCAGCTTGTTGAGCTGCGTTTATCAGATTGACACCCAAGTCTTGATATTTATTTAGAGGCATCAGAGGCACCCAGTTCCATGGATGGCTAAAATAGTCTAGACCCTGTCCCAACTGTGTAATAAGGATCATCGCTTTATTTCGTAGTGCTAGCCACTGAATGGAAGCGTCCAGCATATCGCTTTGGAATTCGGAATAGGTACTTTGAGCTCGTACCTCATTAAACCAGGACTCATTCGGTATTGTCTGTTGCAGCCAGTTTAGTAAATCGGCAGCCTCTTCGAGTTTCTCCTCACTCCCAGACAGATAAGCCAATCCTGCCTTATGTAAGGTTAATGTTTGACGTTCAAGTGAGGCACTTAAGCCAGTTTCTAAATCTACAGGAGATAGTCTCTTATATATTTCCGTATCGGCGATTTTCGCTCCATAAAATTGACTATATCCAATCTGTGCAATAATGGATTGAGCAGGTTTACCATCAATTGCATGTTCTGCGCTGATCCCTACTGTGCCATTTACGCCGTCCTTTCCATTAGCGGATCTCTTCGTACTGCTGCGCTTTGTAACGCTTGATTTCTTCCCTACCGAGACTGTCTCCAGTTGAAGGCCACCTATGCCTCCCGGACATCCAGCTCCTGCTTTTCCGGGCAAGGTTGGCGCTCCAGCGATACCCACTTTCGTTTCCATCGTTACTCTCTGCTCTTCGCTTGAAACCACATATCCAATAAAAATATGTCCAGCGTCTCCACCATTCCCGGACCTTCCTGCGTTACCACCGTCTCCTCCATTACCTCCATCGCCACCCGATGTGGAATGATCATTAAACCAGAATATATGGGTTTCGCCATCTCTTCCATCATCTCCTGGCCGGCCATCCATCCCGTCTCCTCCGTCTTGCCCGCGACCTCCATTACTTCCATTTGCTGAGAGATTCAATTCTCCTTTTAGATTGAAGCGCTCTGCTGTCAGTACAAGATGCCCGCCGGCCATCCCATTGGCTCCACTGGAACCGTCATGACCCTTTCCGCCATCGTCTCCACTTTTGATCGCTTTGATGCCGGAATCGGCCTTTGGTTCTTGTACGAAGTCCTGATCCGGAGGAACGGGTAATCCAGACGTACTAATAGATATGTTTCCATGGGAAGAAATAACTCTCGCATTTATTATTAGATTACGCCCAGGCAAACGTATCGATCCATCCAGATGGACGGTATCTGCCTGAACCCAGTAGTGAGCTGTAGCATCCGAAAAGTAATCTTGCTTTAAGATTAAATCGGAAGCTGTTAGATAAATAAAATCTTCTTTTTTTCCCCGCTGAACATTGGAATACAATGACTGAGTTTTGACTTCTGCAACTCCCATTTCTGGTTCCTCCTCTTAGGTCTTGATAATTATTAATTCATCTTTATGTAATCCAAAAGTTCTATTTAATAACTTCTGAAAAGTGATAATTATCACTTTATACCTAATTATAAGTTAATTTTATCCATAAATATATATTTTTTTTGATGATTTTCGACTTTTATTTTCATAATATGCTTTTTATATAATGTTGTTTTCTTACATCACTGAATGCTTTAATCATGACTTATTCCTTAACATGTATTATGCATATCTCTTTAATAGTTATGGTGCGATGATCACTTTACACAGCATGTTGAAATTAAAACAACACAACTACATGAAAAATTTATGTACAACGTTATTATCTCACTGCCAATTAAATGTCCATGTTGTCTTTATCTTTTTTCTATCCCACAATAAAGAGCCGTCCACAAGTAGTTAGTTCAATGTCGAAATAGAAAGAATATATTGCTGAAATAAACCTCCTCCAAAAAATAAAAAACCACGTCTTGTTGAAGTGACCCCGTAAAGTTAGACAGATTATCTCTTTAAGCAACTTGTTGGGCATGAATCCGGTACCGTACCGGACTCATGCCTTTTAGTTTTGCCTTAATGCGTTTGTTGTTGTAATAATCAATGTATTTGGATAGTTCTTGTTTAAAATATGAGATATTTTCAAATTGCTTTAAATACAAAAACTCGGATTTCATGATGCCAAAGAAGTTCTCCATGACGGCGTTATCGTAGCAGTTCCCTTTACGGGACATACTTTGCGTGATGCCACGTTTTTCAAGGGCATGACGATATGGTCTCATCTGGTAGTGCCAGCCTTGATCCGAATGAATAAGGAGTTTTCTTCTTTTGTTAAACTGCAAAATGCTTGATCTAACATCGTGGAAACAAGCGAGTAGACCGGTCTTGAACCAATCGTATATGTAATAATTTCTCCGTTATACAGATCAAGTATGGGAGATAAATATAGTTTTTCTCCGATGTCAAAGCTTTCCGTATTTCCACTTGCACGGTTCAAGACACGACTCAAATTCACACACATATATGCTATTGAGAATTCCATGACATGAATGATTCCATCGAAGCGATGGATGCCGATGTTATTTCGATCGAGACGTCCCGCAGTCACGGTGAACTCATTCACAGCTTTGAGTTGAACACGTATAAACTGGGCATTGGACTTGGCGTATATGATATCCATAGCCCACGTGTTCCAAGTGTGGATGAAATGACAAGCATGATCGAACGTGCCTTGCGTGTATTGGATCCTAAACTGTTCTGGATTAATCCGGATTGCGGTCTCAAAACTCGTGGACTCGAAGAAACCATTGCTTCCTTGCGCAACATGGTTGATGCAACCAAGATTCCCCGTGAGAAGCATGTTGCAGCAACGGTTTAAGTTGAATAGATAAAGAATTCAAGAATTCGTTTATAAAAGGCGGACATTCCTATGTTATGGAATGTCCGCCTTTTAAATGAACCAATAAAAACTGAAACTGCCTTTTTGCTCATTTTTGCATATCCGTTCCTTTGAACGAGATCATCGACAATGAATCCATCCAATCCTCGCTCAACCGCAAGTTCAACCGCTCTCAGTTCACACCAATGGCGAGCTCGATGAGCCGGTCAAGAATATTGGCATAAGTCATGCCGCTAGCTTGGAGCATGTTAGGATAGCGGGAATTCGATGTGAAACCAGGTATCGTGTTGACTTCATTGAACACAATTCTTCCGTCAGTGTCCAGGAACATATCTACTCGCGCAAACCCTCTGCATCCAAGCGTTTTATAAATAGTCAGAGCGCTCTCTTTAACCTTCATTGCAGTATCCTCATCAATACGGGCTGGCAAGTGAATCTTCGAACTCAACAAGGAGTACTTTTCCGAATAATCAAAAAAGTGTCCCTGCAATTCAATTTCATCAATAACGCCGATTATGGGATCAGAATTGCCCAATACAGCACACCCCACTTCAAAACCGTTGATATTTTGCTCAATGACAACTTTACTATCGTGTAAGAAGGCTTGTTCAGTCCCAGTAATCAATTCCTGCCTATTGTTCACCTTCGATATCCCTAAAGATGATCCTGATCTAGCCGGCTTAACAAAGAGAGGGTAACCCAGTGCTTCTACTGCTGATAACACTTTTTCCATCCGTTCAATTCGATGTATTGTAAGGGAACGCGGTGTATCAATCCCTGCTGCCTGCACCAGTTTATGAGCCAGTTCCTTGTCTATACATAACGCAGAGGATAACATGCCACATCCAACAAACGGTATACCCGACAGTTCCAATAATCCTTGCAAGGTTCCATCCTCACCGTATTTGCCGTGAAGCACTGGAAACACAACATCAATCGGTGTTACATGATATTCCGTATGCACTAGCTCAATGAGTCCTCTGACTTCTCTGCTCGGTGAGAAAAAGGATGGGATACAACTCGGATGCAAATGCCATCGATCATTGCGAATATCCTCAACCGTTCCACTATATCTGAGCCAAGAACCTTGCTGCGTAATTCCAATTAACACAAGATTGTATTTTTCGGTATCCAAATTTTCAATCACTGAAGCAGCCGAACTCAAAGATACGTTATACTCACCTGAACATCCGCCAAACAATACCGCAATCGACTTCTTCTGCATCTTAAAATCCTCCTAAAATGTAATATAATCTATATAATTCCTATTGTTATAACTTAATTGTTGGAGAAAGTCGTAACAATGAATCCTTCACGATTCGTTCCTGATATCCGATAAGAATCACATTTCAAGATCGGGATATGACTAGACGCCTCTTTATCCGCTGGAACATAATATATCTGGATTGTCATGTCCTTTGCTTTAACTGTGAGCTGCTCTCCAGAGTACCGATATTGCTGTACAAAATCGATGTACTCCTCTAAACATAGATTGTTTTCTTCCATGATTTTGGAATGGGGGTATCCTACATATCTAAAATGCCATGGCTCATACGCAATACGAGTGATTGATTCTTTTTCTTGCTTATATCGAAGAATAAAACCGAATTGTATGGCATGTTGTCTGAAGGACCTGTATATGCCCGTGTCAGGAAAGGAAGGTGCAATAAAATCGATATTCGATTTCAATTTACCGACATCGATAGCCAACCCTGTTTGGTGCTCACTCTGGTCAGGCAAGGCTACGTATTTGGAAGTATATTCTGGTCCCTGTTCTATCAAACAATCCTGATAGATTTGGGATTGTTCTTCTTTGGTTCGATATGCACTGACAGCGACAATTTCATCCATCCCCCCACAAGCCTTAAGTAGAGCATGAAATTGTTTGAAGCACTGCTTCTCCAGAAGCATCTCCTTATTTAACTTCTTTATTGAAAGTAAGGAATCCAAGGACTCTAGTTGATTAGCTTGTACTTGCCTTCTGATTGGGTTTTGAAAATTTATTAACACTAAGTGCCCGTGACATAGTTCTTCGTTACTTACGCTGATTTCAATATGTTGTTGTACGACTTCCCGTGATTTCACGTTGAATTTCCCCGCCTTCTTTATAGATTCGCAATACTCTGTCCGTGATGGAACTCGTTATTTCTTGAGATACACCACCGATATGATTGGCCAGTTCCTGAACCGTAATTTTCTGTTCACCTGAATAACCAATGAAGGTCACTTTGGATCCTTCCGGAAAATACATGGGAAGCTTAATCATCAATTGATCCATGGAGATTTTTCCTATAATTTCTGCTTGATGCCCCTCCACCAACACCTTCGTATTTTGCATTCTCTGCGACCATCCATCTGCATAACCGATAGGCACTGTTCCGATCCATTGATCGGAGTCTGTTTGATAAGCATTGTTGTAACCCACATATTCGCCCTTTTTTAATCTTTTCGTTTGCAATAATCTACTGTGCATACTGAATGCAGGCTTTACCTGGATGTTCGATACTAGTTTTTCCGGATAAAAACCATAAATTGCAGCTCCTATTCGAGCCATATCCATACACAATTCCGGAAATCGAAGTGCTGCCACACTTCCCGCACAGTGATAATGATTGACTGGAATCTGGGATATACTGCTCCATTCTTTCATTTCCAGGAAGCGTTGAATCTGAAGCTGCAGATAGCTGTTGTCTGTCTCACCCGCTGTCGCGAAATGAGTATAGAACCCGTCTACTATTACATCTGGAGCCCGGAGCCATGGAACCATTTCAAGCCATTCTTCTTCCGTACGTATACCGATTCGCCCAAGTCCAGTATCCATTTTCACATGCACAGATAGCTTATGCCGGGTATGAACAGGTTTGTATTTTCTCATCTGCTGAAACCATGAAGCTTGTGTAACGGTAAGCATCAAATCATGTTCCAGAGCCAGAGGTACAAGTTCGGGACGTATCGGAGTCAAAATAAGAATCGGTTGTGCTAAGCCGGCATTTCTTAAGCGGATGGCTTCTTCAATGAAGGCACACGCTAAATAATCCGCGCCTGCCTCTACTGCTTCTTTGGCCGTCTCAATATCTCCATGGCCATATGCATTTGCTTTAACAACTGCCATTAATTTGGCCGAACGGGGTAGAAATTTGCGGATCTGTATGACATTCTCGCGAATTTTCGTTAAATCTATTTCAGCCCATGTATCTCGGTACATTCGAATAATCCCCTCAACCGAATAGATGGTATGTTTTTACTTACTATTTTTAGTAGATCCGCATATGCACTTTTCATAGTTTGGCCTCCTAAAGGTGTGAATGTGGTGCGTTGAATTGATTTAAGTGTATATTAAGGCCACTTCAGCTCCTATCGATCAAACTTACACAAAACTGACAACGATGTAAGATTACAGATTTGCACTTCTCCACATCTCATAGTTACAACAAAAAAAACCTGCACTAGGGCAGGTTTCTTTCATTATTGTAGATTTTCATTGCTCATCCAGCTATCAACATACAGTGGTTCACTGTAGTCCTCCCGGACCGTAAATTGTTTCAAATGTTTCTCTGCATCTGCACGATTCTCGAAGCCTCCCATAACGACGGTGAATTTTCCATTTTGACGATTTGCGGAATTTCTCAACGGAGACGATCTATTGCATCATCTTGAAACAACCAAAAATCGATCCCAAAGGTACCAAAAGCAAGAGGCATCTATAAGCAAATTATTATGACCAAATCCAGAATGGATGAGACAGATCCCCATTATCTCCACTTTATAAATGAAGGACAGGTGCTCGTACATTGGAACGGGGAAAAATCTTTCTGTTCCATTTCATAAGCGTACTATGTGGAGAAGCGTAACTTCTCTGAAGATATAATGAAATAAATCCCAATACTCGACCTTGAGCGCAGATCTGGGAACCACCAGGTGCGATGATGGCGCGCCTGAAGGGACTCTGTCCTATCAATGGGAAGTCGTCAGCGCTCTGGAAGGCGGCTGACTATACCTCCACCGGAGAAGTGACGCTGATCGTTCGAAATAGCACCGTTCCTTTTGAAAGTGTAGGAGCAAGTATCACCAAAATGAATCCTCTTGAAAATTTATATCAACCTCCCTTAACTTGATTGTTTGATAAAATTGTAACGAGATTAATTTTATTTTTGAAGTCCTCCGAGCCATTTAACTCCACTATTAATCTCTCTAAAAAACGGATGACATCGTCTAGTGATAGTGAACTAGATTCAATTCTACGTAAAAACATTATTGTAAGCTCTCTCACTTCTTTTAAGGCAATATCATTTCTGTTTTTTGATGCATATTTACTTAGATAATATAAATCAATGTTCACCTTAGTAATCTTTATGAAGGGAGTGTTACTGTTTGCAGCTCTTAAATCTCTCATCAAATTTAAAGCTGCACCTAATGAAACATAAATCTCTGTGAGTTTTTTTAATCTTTTCTTCTCCCATTTCTCCCTGTATATTTGGCCTACAGTGTCAAAGATAATGAAAGTCAAAAATGCTTCTTTGATTTTAGGTAAAAACTCTATGTACATGTTGTATTGATTTATTGTGTATTCCTGTCCAATCATCATACTCGCCCAACGCATAGGGTTATAGAAAATATTTGAAAAGATTCCTGACGTAAAACCATCCAGATTTGAAAATACATACAATATTCCTGCTAACCAATATAACTCTAATCTAAAGCGGAACAGGATGTATACAATGATAAATATTATTACTGCTGAAAAGTACAAACTACCATTTAAAATTTCATTGCTTAAATTAGAGATCGACTTCATATATGTAATTAATTCTTCAAGAGTTAAGTTATTATCGACCAAGTAATCCATATACGCCTTATTTTCTTTAAGCTGTGAGAGAAATGAACTCTCCTCTGTTAAAAGCTCATGAAACATTGCTTGGGTGTTATCTGGTAGATCTTTTTCCATAACAATAAAAGTTTTTGTAATGGTATTCCCTATTTTTGTTTTAGCATCAATTTCAGGTGAGAAAAAGACGTCCTCACTATACTTGCTCTCAGTAGCATATCTATAATATGCACCCGGATCGACTATGTTAGTTATTCCGAAAAGTAACATGGATATAACTAAAAACAATGGAAAGTACAATAAAAACATACCTAATATAATTACAGTCTTTTTTAAATACGCATTCCCCAAACGTGACTTATTCATTAAATCCCCTCTCTTTAACTAATCAAAAATACAGATCGTATTTGCTCATTGGAATCTTAATAAGCAAAAGATCAGACCCTCTTGGTCTGATCCTTCGCTTTCATGCTTCTATTGAATCAAATTCGACTTCTTAAGTAATTTTTGAAGTAACGTAGCCACTTCAGCACGTGTGATTTGGCCCTTCGGTTGAATCGTAGTCGTTGTTCTACCATTCATAATACCCGTTGCTAAACCAGCTGCTATATGACCTCTGGCATAGCTTGAAATCGATGAATCGTCTTTATATTGTCCGATCAACGTGTTTACTTGATCAGGCAATAAATCCGGATTGATACCTGTGATCTTCATCGCTTTCGCAATAATTGTCATAGCTTGTTCACGAGTGATGGTATCCATAGGAGCAAATTCAGCATCATTATAACCCTCAATTAATTGATATTCGTGAGCTGTATAGATATAATCAGCAAACCAATCGGACTTATTTACATCGATAAATGAAGTTTCGCCAGTTAACGGTACTATACCCAGCCCTCTTACAACCATAGCAGAGAACTCTGCACGTGTAATGCTCCTATTCGGTTCGAAAATATCCTCCCTAACTCCCGTAACAATCATTCGTGATCCCATGTCATTGATTGCGTCTTTTGCCCAATGGTTCGTCACATCAGTAAATTCGACTGGGTGCCAAACCAGAGTGTACAAGCTATTGGACAAGCTATTAATCACTGCGTGGTAGCGATTATCTTTCTTCTCGACATAAGTTGGTACATGATGAGTGGAACCATCCGACCCTACAACAATTCCTGTCGTAATCTGATTTGGATCGACGGTCTCCGGAAGTGGAATATACCGTTCAACGTACGTATTGAAGCGATTTATTTCCTTTCTTGAACCTTTAAATTCAGCCATTAACGTAAAATGGACAGGATCCACTAAAAGTAAAGCACCTTTTGAAATCGTCGAGTCCTTTGCAATGCTTGATTCCGAAGGAAGAGCTTTTGAGATTGTTAACTCAATCGTCATGTGTGATAGTGTATCATCCGCACCAAGTTGACCCGCTACCCCCTCAATTGAGATTTGGCTCGCAGGTAGTCTATACGTGGCAAGCGGGGTGACCAGTTCTAAAACAGCAGATTGCTCTATCATCTTTTTAACAACATCCCCTGTTAATATTCCCACAATGGAATCCGATGACTCATTCACAGGAATAGTCACTACAGCATTCTGACCTTCTTTCGCCAACCATTCTAGAAGTTTGCTAGGATCCGGCGTAAGAGTTGTTATGGTTCTATTATCAACGATTTTTGTATCCAACCTGCCGATCTTCTCTGACTTACCGTTTATTACAACAGGGACACCACTTGGCTCTAGCTGAGGTGGGTTTGTTGATGGTGTTCCGCCACCTTGTGAGCCTCCTCCACTGCCGCTATTGCCTGAATTTCCACCGCCACCTGAACTATTGGAAGAATTGACAGTAAGTACAAGGTTAGTTGTTGCTATTTCCCCGTCTCCATAAACAGCTGTAATCACAGAAGTATAGGTTCCGGCTGGTAAGCCTACTACCGGTCTAACGCTCCACGTGTCGATACTTTCACCCGCAGCTACATTATTGCCACTTCCTTCAACCACAAATGTATTGGGTTCACTGGAAGTTAGACTACGAATGGTGGTATCAGCCGCCCCGGCATTCGTGATGATTAATTTCTTTGCTGAAGGTTGTTCATAACCAACCGTTACAGGTGAAAATAATGGAGCCACAATACTTAAAAAAGGTATCGGCTCTGAGATATCTTCGAACTCTGCGCTAATGGTAACATCCCCGCTTGGCATGATGAAAGTTTCACCCACGATCGGATAATCCACAGAATTAAAGGTATACTTCAGCGATCCTATTTTTACTCTCTTCCCGAAATCCGGTAGAATGTTCAAGCTAATTAAGTTACCGGATGGGGAGATCGTAGGGGCAACACTAATTGTGCCACCTACCAAATTGTTTATCGTCACAGTGTATTGTTCGATTTCAGTAACTACATTTATTGTAGCGTTGCCCGATTTACTGCTGTTGGCCGTTGAGATCGCGGTAATCGTATATGGACCAGGTGTTGTGTTTGGAGCGACACTTACCAATCCATTTTCATCCACTTTGACATTTCCGCTCGTATCACTGCTGCTCCATGTCACGGTTTGGGCTGCTCCACCACTGACATTCACAGTAGCTGTGAGCTGCTGTGTATCACCTTGCAGCACACTTGAATAGGTAGGACTCACAGTTACACTGTTGACTTCTGGTGCAGAAGTCACTGTAATCGTTGTACTCCCTGTCTTGGTACTATCAAAAGAAGAAGTTGCTGTAATTGTATACGGACCAGGTGGGGTATTTGCTGCCACACTTACCAATCCATTCGCATCTACCGTGACATTGCCATTCGTGTCACTACTGCTCCACGTAACAGTTTGGGTCGCTCCACCGCTTACATTCACAGTGGCCGTTAGTTGCTCTGTATCTCCTTGTACCACATTAGGGTTAGACGGACTGACCGTCACACTGTTTACTGCCGGTGCTGAGGTAACCGTGATCGTTGCACTACCTGATTTAGTACCGTCAAACGTCGACGTTGCTGTAATTGTATACGGACCAGGTAGGGTATTTGTTGCTACACTCACCAGTCCGTTCGCATCTACCGTAACATTACCGTTCGTGTCACTACTGGTCCACGTAACAGTTTGGGCCGCTCCACCGCTTACATTCACAGTGGCGGTTAATTGCTCTGTATCTCCTTGCACCACATTAGGGTTAGACGGACTGACCGTCACACTGTTTATTGCTGGGGCAGAGGTAACCGTGATCGTTGCACTACCTGATTTAGTACCGTCAAACGTTGACGTTGCTGTAATTGTATACGGACCAGGTGGGGTATTTGCTGCTACACTCACCAGTCCGTTCGCATTTACCGTAACATTGCTGTTCAAATCACTACTGGCCCACGTAACGGTTTGAGCCGCTCCACCGCTTACATCCACAGTGGCGGTTAATTGTTCTGTATCACCTTGCACCACACTAGGGTTAGACGGACTGACCGTCACACTGTTTACTGCTGGGGCAGAGGTAACCGTGATCGTTGCATTACCTGATTTAGTACCGTCAAACGTTGACGTTGCTGTAATTGTATAAGGACCAGGTGGGGTATTTGCTGCTACACTCACCAGTCCGTTCGCATCTACCGTAACATTGCCGTTCGTGTCACTACTGGCCCACGTAACGGTTTGAGCCGCTCCACCGCTGACATCCACAGTGGCGGTTAGTTGTTCTGTATCTCCTTGCACCACACTAGGATTAGACGGACTGACCGTCACACTGTTTACTGCCGGTGCCGAGGTAACCATGATCGTTGCACTACCCGATTTAGTACCGTCAAACGTTGACGTTGCTGTAATTGTATAAGGACCAGGTGGGGTATTTGCTGACACACTCACCAGTCCGTTCGCATCTACCGTAACATTGCCGTTCGTGTCACTACTGCTCCACGTAACAGTTTGCGCCGCTCCACCGCTGACGTTCACAGTGGCCGTTAGTTGCTCTGTATCTCCTTGCACCACATTAGAGCTAGTCGGACTGACCATCACACTGTTTACTGCCGGTGCCGAGGTAACCGTAATCGTTGCACTACCTGACTTGGTACCATCAACTGTTGAAGTTGCTGTAATCGTATATGTGCCTGGTGTAGTGTTTACAGCCACATTCACCAATCCATTCGCATCTACCGTAACATTGCCGTTCGTGTCACTACTGCTCCACGTAACAGTTTGCGCCGCTCCACCGCTGACATCCACGATTGCTGTCAGTTGTTCTGTTTCCCCTTGCTTCACACTTGGGTTAGCTGGGGTCACAGTCACACTATTCACGTGTGGGGCGGGAGCAGACTTTATATGACCGTCATATGTTTGACTGTCATAACCTACTGCAACTGCTCGTCCTCCACCTATAATGACGTCGGCAAAATCAATGGATGAGGATAGATTACTCCATTCCTCTTCCCAAACAACCCCGTTTATTGAGGTTGCAACTCTTTCATTTGCGCTAACGGTATAAAATTTACCTGCAGCATACGTCACTGAATTTAAACTAACGTTGCTGTAATTCAATACTGTCGTCTTGCTCCAAGTTACTCCATCATTTGAAACATACGCCTGTCCAGCATCACCAACCGCTACAAATGTATTGTTTCCATAGGCAACATCGAAAATGGCTTGGGTGGGATTAGTTGTATATACCTCAGTCCATGCTAACCCATCGGAAGAACGGAAGATTTTAGCTACTTGTCCTTCATTATAAGTTGTTGCAATAAACATCCCATTGCCGTACACCACTCGGTAAAAATCAAGGTTTGTATTCGTATACACTACCTCTGGGGTACCATTTTCTATGAATGAATATAGTTTTCCGTTTCCCGCTAACACATAACGGTTAGTAACGGGACTATAAGCAATATCGTTGATATGCTTGTTTTCAAAAAATGAATTCATAGGGGTCCATCCGGTTGTGGGATCATTTGACTTATAAACTCCATCTGAGGCAGTAATAAACCAAGTAGAATTCAGAAACTTCACATTAGTGGGTTCCACTGTAAACCCCAGATTTCGATTGTCCCAAGTCACGGCATCTGTCGATAGATGAAAATCCAGGAAATAACCTAAAGACAAAAATGTACCATCGCCATATTCCACAATAGTTTGAAAACTTGAAGGAACATGATGTACGGTACTCCAAGTAGCGGCGTTCGCTTTAGAAGATAAACCCCCACCACTAAAAGAACTAATGAGTAAAATACTTGCCAATGTAGTTCGGAGTATACGATTCAAACTCTTTTTTCTCGGAAACAAAGACATGTCCGGCCCCCTGAAATGATTTAATTGGCAATTATTATTGCCTATCTATTTCCCGATGAAGTTTGTCGAAGGATGAAATGGAAATTACTCTCATCATAAACGAGACTTTGGTATAGGTAAATATAAAATTAGGGACTTTTTTCATAAAACAATGACTTTCAACCCATTCCCAACTTGTTCTAAGGTGTTTTTTTGAAGTTTTGTTATAAATTTTCGTCACCATTCGATTCGAAACTGCAAAATTTTTAATGACAGCCCTTCTTCCATCTGTTATAAACAAATTATGACAACTATATCTAGCCATCACCTTGGAATTAAAGGAGAAAATAAAAAGTGATTGATACAGTTGCAGCAAAACTCGAAGATGAAGCGTTTTTGTATCAGTTGTATTCATTAACCCGCCAAGACGAATTACAAAGTTGGAACTGGGAGCTAGAGGAACAAGAACTATTTTTGCGTATGCAATGGAGAGCTCAAACCATGTCTTATGCGGCCTCTTACCCAGATGCAACTCGTATGATCGTACGTGAAAATAATATCTCTGTAGGTCAAACTTACGTACTTGAACAAGGGCAAGAATGGGTGCTCATTGATATATCTCTACTTCCAGAGTATCGGAATCGGGGTATAGGTATGAGCCTAATTATGGATCTACAACAACGGGCAAGTCATGCTGGCGCAACTATTCGCTTAAGCGCCATGAACAGGGCAATGAGGCTGTATCAGAAGCTTAACTTCGTTCCTGTACACAGCACAGGTTTATATCAACTTATGGAATGGTATCCCTTTGAGAACAAATGAATTAACATCAGAATCTAGTGAGGTGAAAGCGAATGAGTGAAGCTTATTTAGGTGAGATTCGAATGTTTGCGGGGAATTTTGCTCCTATTGGATGGGCTTTGTGTAATGGACAAATAGTATCCATTGCTGAAAATGAGGCTCTGTTCGCTCTACTTGGAACAACGTATGGCGGAGATGGCCAAACTACGTTTGCTTTGCCTGATTTGCAAGGTAGAGTGGCTGTACATCCAAACCCTACGTTGATTCGTGGGCAAAAAGCAGGTAATGAGGCGGTTACATTAGTTTCTAATCAACTCCCTGTACATACGCATTCGGTGTACACTGCGTCAAATTCCTCTACAATTACCTCAACGCCAACTAATGCAACCTGGTCTAACTCACCACGAAAAATCTATTACACGTCAGATAACCCCACTACAGTGAATATGAATAACGCATCTGTATCTGCTGTTGGTGGAAACCAGGCTCATGACAACATGATGCCTTCAACTGTCATCTCGTTCATTATCTGTCTAGAGGGCATATTCCCGTCTCAACCTTAAAGAGAATAAAAAAATAGAGGAGGTCACCTCATGTCAGAACCATTTTTGGGCGAGATCCGATTGTTCGCCAACAACTATGCCCCTCGTAACTGGGCTTATTGCGAAGGACAAATCTTGCAGATCAACAGCAACCAAGCTCTCTACTCTTTGCTTGGCAACGTCTACGGAGGAGATGGTATCACTACTTTCGCACTTCCAGACTATCGTGGACGAGTACCGATACATGTGTCAAATACAATTCCTCTGGGCACTAAACAGGGTGAAGCAGCTCACACGTTAACCATTAATGAGATGCCGATACATAACCATCAAGTAACAGCTTCTGAAACCAATCCATCGGTGGCAACTCCACTAAATAACGTTTGGGCAGCTGTCCCGAATTCATTCGGATCCACCCCTGGACAAGAAACTATGAATTCAGGAAGTCTCTCAGGAGCCGGCGGTTCTCAACCGCATAACAATATGCAACCATACACCGTATTGAATTACGCCATTGCGATTCAGGGAATTTTCCCTTCTCGCAACTAATTAAGGAGGACATGACTTTGGCTGATGCGTATATCGGTGAAATCCGAATTTTTTCTGGAAATTTCGCACCAAAAGGCTGGGCATTATGTAATGGTCAATTGATGTCAATTAACCAAAATACAGCTCTATTTTCTATACTGGGTGTACAGTATGGTGGAGATGGAAAATCGACCTTTGCATTGCCCAATCTGATGGGTTCCGCTGTTATTCATCAAGGTTCCGGAACAGGTCTAACTCCTCGTACTGTTGGAGAAAAGGTTGGAGATGCAACTGTCACGCTAAATCAAACCGAAATCCCTGCTCATACGCACACACCTCAAGGTATTGTTGCGACAGGGAATCAAACTTCACCTAAAGATGCGTACTGGGCCCAAGCTGCCAAGCCTATTCCCACAGCACCGCAGCCCCCATTGTACAATAACACTCCAAGCACAGATATGACGCCTATGGCTGTAGGAGTGACCGGTTCATCTCAGCCACATAACAATATGCAACCTTTTATTACACAGACTTTTATCATATGCTTGCAAGGCGAATTTCCTTCACGTGGTTAAGGAAATAAATATAAGAAAGAGGCTGTCCATAAGGATAGCCTCTTTTCCAATAGGGATATTATAATCGGATTAATTCAAAAGTTATAGCGTTCTTAGATTTTACTACATGGTGCGTCCATTATCCGTTGATGGGATAGGAATTATTCTCTTGTCTGTCGAAGAGACCATTGTTTGTAAAGATGACTCTCGACCTTTTCTCCATGTCTTGCTATACAGAGGATTCACCTGGAAAGAGTTTATACCCCAGGTCAAAGAGACTATGTTTTTCTCTTAATACCGCATGCATATATAACAATGAGCCATGAAGGGCTCGAACCTTCGACACCCTGATTAAAAGTCAGGTGCTCTACCAACTGAGCTAATGGCTCTTAATAAAATGGCAGGGGCAGCAGGAATTGAACCCACACCAACGGTTTTGGAGACCGTTGTTCTACCTTTAAACTATGCCCCTAAAAAATGGTAGCGGCGAAGGGAATCGAACCCCCGACCTCACGGGTATGAACCGTACGCTCTAGCCAGCTGAGCTACACCGCCTTATTATGACCCGTAGGGGATTCGAACCCCTGTTACCTCCGTGAAAGGGAGGTGTCTTAACCCCTTGACCAACGGGCCTTACTTACTCCTGAAGAAGAATTTAAATCTGCCAATTGTTCTCATCACTTAAATTCTCAAGAAAAGCCAAAAAAAATACCCCAGCGGGGTTTCGCTTGGCGGCGTCCTACTCTCCCAGGACCCTGCGGTCCAAGTACCATCGGCGCTAGAGGGCTTAACGGTCGTGTTCGGGATGGGTACGTGTGGAACCCCTCCGCCATCGCCACCAAACGCATAGCTTAGCTTACATTCAGAGATCGTTCTCTGAAAACTAGATTCGAAACGAAACATGCGAATGACAACTTGCTATTGGATAAGCCCTCGACCGATTAGTACTGGTCAGCTCCATGCATTGCTGCACTTCCACCCCCAGCCTATCTACCTCGTCGTCTTCAAGGGGTCTTACATACTGGGAAATCTCATCTTGAGGGGGGCTTCACGCTTAGATGCTTTCAGCGTTTATCCCGTCCGTACATAGCTACCCAGCGGTGCTCCTGGCGGAACAACTGGTACACCAGCGGTACGTCCATCCCGGTCCTCTCGTACTAAGGACAGCTCCTCTCAAATTTCCTACGCCCACGACAGATAGGGACCGAACTGTCTCACGACGTTCTGAACCCAGCTCGCGTACCGCTTTAATGGGCGAACAGCCCAACCCTTGGGACCTACTTCAGCCCCAGGATGCGATGAGCCGACATCGAGGTGCCAAACCTCCCCGTCGATGTGGACTCTTGGGGGAGATAAGCCTGTTATCCCCAGGGTAGCTTTTATCCGTTGAGCGATGGCCCTTCCATGCGGTACCACCGGATCACTAAGCCCGACTTTCGTCCCTGCTCGACTTGTAGGTCTCGCAGTCAAGCTCCCTTATGCCTTTGCACTCTTCGAATGATTTCCAACCATTCTGAGGGAACCTTTGGGCGCCTCCGTTACTCTTTAGGAGGCGACCGCCCCAGTCAAACTGCCCACCTGACACTGTCCCCGCACCGGATTACGGTACCAGGTTAGAACCTAGATACGATCAGGGTGGTATCCCAACGTTGCCTCCACGCAAGCTGGCGCTCACGTTTCAAAGGCTCCCACCTATCCTGTACAGATCGTACCCAAATTCAATATCAAGCTGCAGTAAAGCTCCATGGGGTCTTTCCGTCTTGTCGCGGGTAACCTGCATCTTCACAGGTATTAAAATTTCACCGGATCTCTCGTTGAGACAGCGCCCAAGTCGTTACGCCATTCGTGCGGGTCAGAATTTACCTGACAAGGAATTTCGCTACCTTAGGACCGTTATAGTTACGGCCGCCGTTTACTGGGGCTTCGGTTCACAGCTTCGGATTGCTCCTAACCACTCCCCTTAACCTTCCAGCACCGGGCAGGCGTCAGCCCGTATACTTCGCCTTACGGCTTCGCACAGACCTGTGTTTTTGCTAAACAGTCGCTTGGGCCTTTTCACTGCGGCCCCCTCGTGCTATTCACACTACCGGGGCACCCCTTCTCCCGAAGTTACGGGGTCATTTTGCCGAGTTCCTTAACGAGAGTTCTTCCGCGCGCCTTAGAATACTCTTCTCGCCTACCTGTGTCGGTTTGCGGTACGGGCACCATCACCTGGCTAGAGGCTTTTCTTGGCAGTGTGAGATCATGACCTTCGCTACTATAATTTTCGCTCCCCATCACAGCTCAGCCTTACAATGTGCGGATTTGCCTACACATCAGCCTTACTGCTTAGACGGACATCCATCAGTCCGCGTCACTACCCTACTGCGTCCCCCCATTGCTCATAACGGCTTACGGTGGTACAGGAATTTCGACCTGTTGTCCTTCGACTACGCCTTTCGGCCTCGCCTTAGGTCCCGACTTACCCTGAGCGGACGAGCCTTCCTCAGGAACCCTTAGGCTTTCGGCGGATCAGATTCTCACTGATCTTTTCGTTACTCATACCGGCATTCTCACTTGTATAATGTCCAGCGCTCCTTACGGTACACCTTCAACCCTTATACAACGCTCCCCTACCCCTGATGCAAAGCATCAAGCCATAGCTTCGGTGGTGTGTTTAGCCCCGTTACATTTTCGGCGCAGAGTCACTCGACCAGTGAGCTATTACGCACTCTTTCAATGATGGCTGCTTCTAAGCCAACATCCTGGTTGTCTGTGCAACTCCACATCCTTTCCCACTTAACACACACTTGGGGACCTTAGCTGATGGTCTGGGCTGTTTCCCTTTTGACAATGGATCTTAGCACTCACTGTCTGACTCCCGGAAGTAAGTCTATGGCATTCGGAGTTTGACTGAGCTTGGTAACCCTTGCGGGCCCCGCACCCAATCAGTGCTCTACCTCCACGACTCTGTTTTCCGAGGCTAGCCCTAAAGCTATTTCGGGGAGAACCAGCTATCTCCGAGTTCGATTGGAATTTCTCCGCTACCCCCACCTCATCCCCGCATTTTTCAACATGCGTGGGTTCGGGCCTCCAGTGCGTGTTACCGCACCTTCACCCTGGACAGGGGTAGATCACCCGGTTTCGGGTCTACGTCCACGTACTACATCGCCCTATTCAGACTCGCTTTCGCTGCGGCTCCGGCTCTTCACCTTAACCTTGCACGGGAACGTAACTCGCCGGTTCATTCTACAAAAGGCACGCCATCACCCCTAAAACGGGCTCTGACTTTTTGTAAGCACACGGTTTCAGGTTCTATTTCACTCCCCTTCCGGGGTGCTTTTCACCTTTCCCTCACGGTACTGCTTCACTATCGGTCGCTAGGAAGTATTTAGCCTTGGCAGATGGTCCTGCCGGATTCATACGGGGTTTCACGTGCCCCGCACTACTCGGGATCCGTCTCGGAGGGAACCAACTTTCAACTACAGGGCTTTTACCTTCTTTGGCGGGCCTTTCCAGACCTCTTCGCTTAACCGGTTCCTTTGTAACTCCATGTGAGACGTCCCACAACCCCAAAGAGCAAGCTCTCTGGTTTGGGCTTCTCCGCGTTCGCTCGCCGCTACTGACGGAATCACTATTGTTTTCTCTTCCTCAGGGTACTTAGATGTTTCAGTTCCCCTGGTATGCCTCTACACAACCTATGTATTCAGTTGTGAGTAACTGGAAATTACCCCAGCTGGGTTTCCCCATTCGGACACCCCCGGATCAAAGCTTGCTTACAGCTCCCCGAGGCAGTTTCGTTGTTCGCCACGTCCTTCATCGGCTCCTAGCGCCTAGGCATCCTCCGTGTGCTCTTAGTAGCTTAACCAATTGCTCAATATGAGCAATTGCAATCTACCGTTTTTATTGAAACTTGTTTGCACAAGTTCAGCTAAAAAGGAATGTTCTAATTCGCGTTTGTTTCGTTTCGATATCTAGTTTTCAAAGAACAAGCTCCATGCAAAAGCAAGCTGTTTGAGAGTTTGAGCTCTCAAAACTGAGCAACGAGTGAGTGTTTTGCAGCTAAGCTGCATATTTGAATGTTTCCGTTGCAGGAAACGATTCTCCATAGAAAGGAGGTGATCCAGCCGCACCTTCCGATACGGCTACCTTGTTACGACTTCACCCCAATCATCTATCCCACCTTCGGCGGCTGGCTCCTTGCGGTTACCCCACCGACTTCGGGTGTTATAAACTCTCGTGGTGTGACGGGCGGTGTGTACAAGACCCGGGAACGTATTCACCGCGGCATGCTGATCCGCGATTACTAGCAATTCCGACTTCATGCAGGCGAGTTGCAGCCTGCAATCCGAACTGAGACCGGCTTTGTTGGGATTGGCTCCATCTCGCGATTTCGCAGCCCGTTGTACCGGCCATTGTAGTACGTGTGTAGCCCAGGTCATAAGGGGCATGATGATTTGACGTCATCCCCACCTTCCTCCGGTTTGTCACCGGCAGTCTATCTAGAGTGCCCATCCGAAATGCTGGCAACTAAATATAAGGGTTGCGCTCGTTGCGGGACTTAACCCAACATCTCACGACACGAGCTGACGACAACCATGCACCACCTGTCTCCTCTGTCCCGAAGGAAAGATACATCTCTGTACCGATCAGAGGGATGTCAAGACCTGGTAAGGTTCTTCGCGTTGCTTCGAATTAAACCACATACTCCACTGCTTGTGCGGGTCCCCGTCAATTCCTTTGAGTTTCAGTCTTGCGACCGTACTCCCCAGGCGGAGTGCTTAATGTGTTAACTTCGGCACCAAGGGTATCGAAACCCCTAACACCTAGCACTCATCGTTTACGGCGTGGACTACCAGGGTATCTAATCCTGTTTGCTCCCCACGCTTTCGCGCCTCAGCGTCAGTTACAGCCCAGAGAGTCGCCTTCGCCACTGGTGTTCCTCCACATATCTACGCATTTCACCGCTACACGTGGAATTCCACTCTCCTCTTCTGCACTCAAGTCACCCAGTTTCCAGTGCGATCCGGGGTTGAGCCCCGGGATTAAACACCAGACTTAAATGACCGCCTGCGCGCGCTTTACGCCCAATAATTCCGGACAACGCTTGCCCCCTACGTATTACCGCGGCTGCTGGCACGTAGTTAGCCGGGGCTTTCTTCTCAGGTACCGTCACCTTGAGAGCAGTTACTCTCCCAAGCGTTCTTCCCTGGCAACAGAGCTTTACGATCCGAAAACCTTCATCACTCACGCGGCATTGCTCCGTCAGGCTTTCGCCCATTGCGGAAGATTCCCTACTGCTGCCTCCCGTAGGAGTCTGGGCCGTGTCTCAGTCCCAGTGTGGCCGATCACCCTCTCAGGTCGGCTACGCATCGTCGCCTTGGTGAGCCGTTACCTCACCAACTAGCTAATGCGCCGCAGGCCCATCCCCAAGTGACAGATTGCTCCGTCTTTCCAGTTTCCTTCAGGCGAAGAAAACAATTATTCGGTATTAGCTACCGTTTCCGGTAGTTGTCCCAAACTTGAGGGCAGGTTGCCTACGTGTTACTCACCCGTCCGCCGCTAACCATCCGAGAAGCAAGCTTCTCTTCAAGTCCGCTCGACTTGCATGTATTAGGCATGCCGCCAGCGTTCGTCCTGAGCCAGGATCAAACTCTCCAATAAAGTATTGAAAAGAGCGATAAGCTCATTTTGAATCTGACGAGATAAAAATCTCATTTTTGATCTTGCAAGCAAGATCGTTACTCACTCGTTGTTCAGTTTTCAAAGATCAAACTTGTTTAGGCCGTTTATTTGGCCGGAAAAATAATATATCATGTTTAACATTAGTTTGTAAAGACTTTTTCCTAAAAAAATTTCAACAGCTCTTACAGCTGGAGGATGAATATATCTTTCTCAGTATTCTACTAAATACAAAAACTTGGTTATCGAGTGATAGGTAAGAGTAATGGTCTAGTCAGGCTTAAATGAGAACCGGAGTTTCTCTTCGTTCGGATAAAAGTCAAATAATCAATAATATACAACTCACCGATCAATTACCCTTAATTCTCGTGCCAGTACTTCTATCTGCATACTCTTGCGGGGAACTGCAATACTTCAGCGTAGCTCTCTGGTTCTCCAGGTAATTTGAATCCACGCACTCCATACAGAGTGCGACCCCTTTATTACTGGGATAAGTATAGTACAAAGACTATTTCAATCCACGCACTCCATACAGAGTGCGACCAACGCTAAATTTGTTGGTCTTATTGATGGTCAATTTCAATCCACGCACTCCATACAGAGTGCGACTCGAGAAGGAAGTCGATATATCTTCCGAGGACTTATTTCAATCCACGCACTCCATACAGAGTGCGACAACAATATTTATAATAATAATGTCAGTAATGAGGTATTTCAATCCACGCACTCCATACAGAGTGCGACGGGTGACCATTACGTCATATTTGGCGTTGTGGGCGATTTCAATCCACGCACTCCATACAGAGTGCGACAGCGAAAAGTGACGTAATAACTATATTTCAAGAATAGCTAATAACGTATTTTCGATATTTCTACTTATTCAAAACTGTTACTAAAAATTTTTAGCCTTAAATCATTGCCAAAAGGTCACAAAAATGACCTTTTCGACAATTTTCGAGGTGCGAATCCCCCCGGGAAATCATGTGAGCTTGGCATTCGCAGCTGCTACAGTATTAATGGATCCCCCATATCAAAGGAATCTTTCGCTCCTACATGTTGGACTTTACTTTTGTAATTATCACCTAAGTTATAAAATCGAAGACTATCAGTATCCTTATCGATTAATTCTTCCAGTTCGAATCTTAATCGTCTAAATTGGGCAGCATCCAGTATACATTCAAACACTGAGTTCTGCACTCGCTGACCGTGATCCACACACTTTTTCGCCACTTTAGATAGTCTTCTACGCCCTTCACTATCTATCGTGCTTACATCATACGTAATCAAAATAAGCAATCGTCACACCTACTTCCACAAAAACGGGGGATACTCATCCAGATCCCCACGTATATATCTTGCCAGTAGTAACGCTTGAGTGTATGGTACAAGACCCCAAGGTATTTTTTCATTTAAATACGGATGCATAATCTTTTCCTGTTTGCGCTCCTGCCATGCTTTCAACACTTTCTTTCTCGTCTCATCATCCATAATCACTGCGAGATTTTCTTTCACATAAAAACCTTTATCGTTAACTACCTTTTTATTAATGAGAGAAAGTACAAACCGGTCTGCGTACACTCCTCGAAGTTCCTCCATCATATCCAATGCAAGTGAAGCTCTGCCAGGACGATCCCGATGCAAAAAACCAACGTATGCATCAAGTCCAACAGATTCAAGTGCGGACTTCATATCATTAGCGAGCAAGGTATAGGCAAAGGATAATAGTGCATTCACTTTATCCAGCGGAGGACGTCGGCTACGTCCATAAAAATAAAACGATTCTTTTTGCTGTAGAATCAAATCATCGAACACAGAGTTATATTGCACGGCAGCCGATCCTTCCAATCCACGCAATATATCCAATTGCTCCACCTCGCGCAACAGCTTCATCGTTTCGCCTAGCGACTCCGTGACCTTCTTGATTCGTTCCGTCTCGATGCGTAATGCATAATCCCGTGTGGCTCGTTCCAAAATCCACTTGTTGTTGTATAACTTGCCTGTAATCATATTACGAGCAACCCGCGCACTACGCACCTCATCGTCCGAGATACGATACTGTTCTTTGCGAAGAACCACATTTCCTCGATCCTCACCAATCACCCGTGCGAGGAATCGCCCCGTTCGTGTCATAAATGTCAAACTAACATTGCGTGACGCACAAGCCCCCATCAGTGCTGGACTTACTCCAGCATAGCCAAAGGTACAAACGGCCTCCAAATTATGCAGCGGATAGCGAGCAAGAATTTCTTCCTCCTGCTTCACCACAATGTTTTCCCCATCCAGTCCAAGGTATGTATCGGGTAATGTTACAAATAAGGTGTTCAGCAGCTTTTTCATTCATTCAACCTGCTTTCGATGTAACTTGAAACGGAGCGTTTGTTCAAGATATCAGGTACACAAATATTGTTTAAAGAACAACTCAGGCAATGTGGCCCGGCTTTGGCTTTGGGTGTATGGTTCCGCTCAAAATAATGTCTCATCTCTTGAATACTTGCCTTCACTCGTTCCCGATCTGCCGCAGTAATGATGACTTCAACCCTATGTTTGATCTCGTCATAATAAAAATAGGCCTTGGGAATATCACATACGAGCATTTCTTCGAGACATATGACTTGTGCTACCAATTGGGAGTGATCCGAATCATTTCGTTTGGGCTTCCCACGTTTGTATTCAACAGGATAAGGAAGGTATAACCCTTCCTCTCCCGCAAGTGGAACTCCAGATGGATCACGAATGAATTCAACTACATCACAGATGCCTGTGATCCCAAGTTCCCTCGATTGCACCGGAAGCGCACGAACCACCAGTTTATCCCCCCGTTTTTCACGAAGCGCTGGTTGATCTGCCTTTCGATGCAAATGATCTCCCTCTATTGTACGTACGTTGTCTTCCCACTGCTGTTCGATATGAATTAATGCCCACTGCCTTCTGCAAAAGTTAAAATGCTGAATACCCGAAAGCAGCAGATAATCCTCTTCGTTATAGTCCTTCATATTCTTGGACTGCCAAGCCTTCCAGTGGCACCACCGTATAGTTATAATCATCGTAGGACTTTGCTTCTGCTACGTCTGGCTTCAATTCAATTTGCAGAGAACGATGAACTTTCGCAGATGAATATTGCCCCATCTTGGAACTATGCTCCCACCAATACAGTTGGTGCACCTCCATACTACCGTCAGGACGGGCAGAAGACGTATCATTTTCAAATAACGTTCTCAGTGATTCACGAATTTTCTCTGCGTCTTCATATGTAAAGCCGGTCTTCTCAGCCAGTTGCGTGTTGATACTGCCATAGAATACATATACTCCAAAATCTACGCGATGCTTCATGCCCATCGTATCCGATCCTTTTTTGTCCGGATCTTTAGCCGTTGTGACCGAGTTTACACTCTTCGTAATCTGCATGCTGGAAATATCAATCCGATCCAAGCTTACCGCAGTATGGATGGATACTGGACCCCGAATACCCACAGAGACATCGGTACCGCTAAAAGCAAATACTTGTCCAAAGCTACGTACGTCTATCCAGGAATGACAAGCAGCCTCCGCATACAGATCTTTGTTTGCCTTCTTGCCTTTGGCATGTTCTTGCACATTCTCATTGGCATCAACACGATCTTTAATAGAACGGTGACTATCATTACGTTTTTCATCGGATTGTACGAGAATGGACTCTCCCATATCCTGCAGACGGTTACGAATTTTACGTTTGATACATACATCCGAGATTTCCCCTAAACCATTATAGTTCTGACGAGGGCGGTTTCCATTCAATGGATCACCATTCGGGTTGGCATTACGAACAGACAGTACAACAGCAAAATCGATTTTGTGATCAAGTATACTCATTTAGTTATCCCCTTGTTCGTTCAATTGGTTTTCATCGTCTTTATCAAGTGCAGCCGCGGCTTCTTTATCTTTTCTACTTGTATATAAATCGTTACGCTGACTATAAAATCCTAATAAGTATAATCCCGTGAGTGGCTTGTCTGTAAAATCTTCTAATTGAAGTTTGGCTCCAACTTCATCTAGCAACGAATTATAATATCTGGCACTCGTCCCCATTCGCGCTTGGTAAGGTTGGAGATTAGATTGAATAATGCTCCAAGTTCTGCCTGGTCGTTGCGCAAAGGCGTTCATATATCGAATGGCATTTGTTGCTCGTTTTTCCTCTTTTCCCAGAGCACTTCTCTCTAATACATCTGCAATGGCAAGCATTCTGCCAAATAAGTAGCTACGATCCGTTGTTTCGGTATTCAGACTCACTCCGTACCCCTCCTTCTTATTAACAAGTGCGCAAGTAATACTCAGCGTTTTCTCCCATTCCCAATTTTCCATGCCTACCGGGTTGGATGCACGTTGGATAGAACTGCGAACAATATCCAGCGGAATGGGACGTTGATCAATGATACATGGAAGCATCCGCTCCATGAGTCCTTTAACTACCTTGTCACTGGCTCGTGGGCCATAGGCTGCAAAAGCAATGTCTTTCGTCGCGGGCGCTCCAATAAACGAGACGGGTTTGTCGTTTTTATTTTTACGATAGCGATGTATCCAGTAACAAGTCTCATGCCAAGCTGTTATCCGGTCCAGATACTCGTTCTGATCTAAACTCCGATAAAACATAATCGACATTCGTCCTGGTGTGGCCGCATCCAGTGTCATCAAAGTCACTTCATGCTTGGAGTTATACTCCCCATCGTATCGAAAGCCACCAATCGCCTTCCTGATTTGCAAGGCAAAATCCTTATGTGTTGTATCTCCACCAGCAAGAGCTTCCTGATCATCTTCATCTTCCCATAAACTAAAAGAATCTTCTTGAGGTTCTGGCATATCCAGACTTGTACTACCCCACACCAGAAAAACTTTGCCGTCTATAGTGGTTCCTTGTCGATCAATAAGCCACTTCAGCGCGTTATGGCCTTTCTGTGAAGCTTCGTAGCTGACTACTGCTGCATCTCGACTGGTACGAAAACGTCCCCGATACGTAAATCCACTGGAGTCGTTGGCGGAGATCAATTTGGACTTGTCTCCTGAGTGACGTATCCGAGAAGCATGTTTATCAGCAACTGGTAGGTAATCTCCTGTCACGAAACAGATATCCTTGTCCTGCAAACTCATCTCGTAGAACTGGATAAATGATTGTTGCACCGAAGCATCCCGCCATAGTCTGGATTCGGGTTCTCCTGGAATATTTACAGCAAATCGGACAAATGCACCACTCTGATCCGAAGCAATGACATTGAAGATGTCAGGCTTTTTCCCTTCCTGGTCGCCAGGCCCTGCGGTCCACTTCTCCAGCAGCTTACCTTGGCTATCCACATGAAGTATGCCTCTGCTTACTAAATCAGCGATGAGTGTGCCTTTGCTGACATAGTGAAGCACACTCTGTACTCTAGGGTGACTAAAGGGAGATTCGCACCAAGCTTTCAGTTGGATCAAATAATCTTGATACGGTGTTCCTTTGGCTTCTCCGCAGAACTGAGTGTAATCTCCTGCAACATAGGCTAACTTGTCAAAAAGCGGATACGGTACAGGCGCACTCGTTCGACTTGCGGAAGCTTCGGTGCAAGGGATAACCGTGCTGCCATCATTCTTTTCTACTACTTTGGCATTTACGATATCTCCTTTTTCATTCAGATGCACTTCAATATGCGCGGTCTGGGTTGTGTGCGAGATTGGAATCAAGGCGTATTCCTTGCCGCTTTTCTTCATTTGAAATAGCCCTACGACATCGGCATGATCATCATACGTTTTGCATAAATTAGCAAGCCAGCTCATTTACTCACCTCATTATCGAACCACTCCGAGTGTAAATCATCAACAGACTGCATATTCTCTGAGCCAAATATTTTAGCTGTACCTTCTCCCGCTTTGCGTATCAATGTGCATTCATCCGGACGGATAAAACGAATCACTCCATGCTGCATTTTCGCTTTCCACAGGCGAACCTCTCGCTCATTGCTTCCTGTTTCATCCGGGTAACTGATTCCGTGTAGCATTGTGCCAAAATCAAGCTCACCTATACGATCATAGAAGCTCTCTTCTTCACCAAAATGGCATGGTTCGACGTAGCCCTGACATTCACGAGTTCCCAAGAAAATATCTCTTCGTCCTCCAACCTGGACAGCTCGTTTAGCGATATTGTGGTGTTTGTGTTCGTTCTGGTCATGTACCAGATCTTCACGATGAGGATTAAATTCAAAATGAGCCTTCACCTGATATCGAACATCTCTTAAATAGGTGTAATAGGCCAGTGTATTGCCCCCGCTGTATTCAATCGGACGCATGCCCTTCGATTCCGTTTGAATTGGATTCATGATGCGGACTTCGTCTATAATCCAGATCAGCGTCGGCTTCCAGTAAATGGATTCCACGATCCCTTTGAGGGCTTGATATGTAGGAATCTGATAAGATAATTTTTCTCCTCCAAGTTTCGTGAGTGGATCGGTAAATAACGCATAGTTTCCCGACACCTCAAACTCGATTTGGTTTCTCAATGTTTCGGCTCCTTTCTATTGGATATAGGAGGGAGAAACATGTGTCATGAAGCTCCCCACTTTACGTTAGCCTGACCGTTTCATATCATCATTGTTTCCCAAGCGCCCTCCCCTTTGGATTCCACACCAAAGTCTTCAGAGTATGCTGGTTCCCGTAGAGCAAGGACGTGACCATGTAACAATGGATACAAGTCCCCACTTTTTTCTAATGTCTTGAGTTCGTGATCATAGATGTTCACCGTATACTGCTGGGCTCTTCGCAACAGATCCCCCAATTCACTCGGCTCCAACTCACCATTCAGTTCAATAATCAGTTCCTTGCCTTTTTCCCCGTAAGGAACAAGTACAGCAGTGGCATTCGTCGATATTGCTTCAAAGTATTTCTCTGCTGTAGCGATAGCATAATGATTAACAACTTCAGGTTTTGTCGCATGTTTCTTTTGGTATGCATCCACGTAATAGCGGTTCCGGTCCATCAGATCAAACAAATTCTGTTCGAGTTTAGGAATAGGGTAATGCATTTTGTCTTGAATATCATGAAAGTAATATTTAAAATAACGAGCAATTGCTTCAGATGATAATAAATCATTCCCCAGTGACTCGGGATCTTCCCTGAAATCATGGAGCACTCGCTCCGTTTTTTCGGCACCAATTTTAATCTCAGGTAAGTGGGTCAATACTTCATCCGACGATCGGATAATGTATACATTACGAATCTCATCTTTGCCGTGTCGATTACATCGACCAGCCGCCTGGGCAATCGAATCCAGACCAGACAAAGATCGAACCACACATTCGAAGCTGATGTTCACCCCTGCCTCAATAAGCTGTGTGCTCACACAGATGATTCGTTCTCCCTTGGCCAGTCGTTGGATTACGCCATTCTCTCCAGATAGGACTTCTTTACGATGTGCAGCACACATATTAGTACTTAGATGAACAATTTGAACCCCGCTGTCTTGTAGCCATTCCTCTTCATTCAAGTGTTCAAACAGTTTACGGACTGCCGTTTTTGTGTTTAAAATGACCAGTACGCTGTTTACTTCTCTCATTTGTTCCTGTACAAAAGAAGATAATTCATCTGCGTCCCAGCCTAAGGCTGTATCTTGTGTAAGATCATGCAATTCGACTCGTTTGAAACTGCGTCCAACGCGGTCTAAATTCTGTATAATCTCAGGTTGCTCCGAAAAATGAAGTTTGTGCTTCACAAAATCAAGCGCGGGTTGAGTAGCTGTACAGAGCAACAAACTGGAGCGTCCAATCACATGCAGGAAATTCAGTGCAGCGTTGAAGAGTGAGATGCATCGAACAGGAACGGATTGCACTTCATCAAATACGATGACTGCATTGGAAAGCTGATGTAATCTTCGTACGTTTCGGGTTCCTTTCGCATAGAAAGTATTCAGGTACTGGACCATCGTCGTAAAAATAATAGGCCGATCCCAGTGATCACGGGCAAGCTTAAGACTCTGTTTGCGCGCATCATAGGTTTCCCCTTCGTCGCCCTCTTTGCGTTCATCATCCATGTCGTCTACAACGTTAGAGTGGTGCTCCAAAATCATGTCATCGTTCTGCAAAATGCTGCGAATCTCTGCCGCGTTCTGTTCAATAATGGTCGTATACGGAACGATATATATAATCCGTTGCTTGTTATGTTCAATGGCATGTTTTAGGGCGTAACGCATACTGGCAAGTGTTTTTCCCCCTCCCGTTGGTATAGAAAGGGTGTATACGCCGGAAGGGCGAAGAGCGAACTCTTCACATTGGCTGGACATTTCCCGTCGTAATCGATTAATGGGTGTGTTTGCTTTACTTCCTTGCTCAAGGCCAGTTAAATGTTGAGATAACAATTCATAGCTTGTTTGAAAGAAAGATCTGTAATCTACTTTTTCTGTGGATGGTTCATTTTCTTCAAATTGTCTCGTGTTGGTTCGGTCTGCATCGATCAGGCAACTAAAGATATATTTAATGAGCAGTGAGCCCGCAATGCGTGGAAGTTTATGCTTATTGATAATTTGTATGTATTGTTGAAGCTCTGAGGTGGCTAATTCGAATAACTTATCCAAACGTTCAGGAGGATTTAGCTTGAAAAACTCTTCTTTCGCTTGCTCATAGTGTTCTAATTCCTTTGAAACAACACGCTCCAGGTATGGTGAAGTTTTATCAGGCGAGATGTAGTCTCTTAGACCCTGATGATGTGAGATAATACAGTTGGCAATCCATTCTGCGGTATACTTGTCCTGAGCCGTTGCACCACTGACATGGTAACGATGATGTAGTAGCTTGCCACCGGCAGTGGAGTGATCTACGGAACCTTTACGGGGAGGGGCATCGGGATGAGCTACTGCTTCCTGAATGTAATTTCGAAAAGCATCCGTATTCTTCCCCATATCATGTAAAAGGCCGGCAATCCCCGCCAAATATCTGACACCTATTTTCTCTCCAGCCTGCTCGGCTCCTTGTTGCACTTCAACCAAATGATCTTGAACGGTCTGAATTTCTCCATCTTTCTGACGGATATGGGCAATATAGGTCATACAAGTTCACTTCTTCCTTTAAGAAAAGAGATCCCAAACCTGTTCCTGCACTCAATAATTAGGAAAAATACTTATATTAACATTTCGACTTCAGACGACAAACTCCTTTTTATTTTTAAGGAAAAACCTTAATTTCTATCTCCATTAAGATGTGTTTAAAATGTTATATCGTAGACTCAGATTCAGTTACAGAGTATAGTATTAATTAGATAATGTTGATTGACTCGCACATTGGTTCGACCATTTTAAGGGAGCGTACATTGGTACGCTCCCTTAGTTGTGAATACTCCCATAATTTTGGAATCAGAGGAGCTATATTTTTTGATATATGTTTATTAATTCTTTATTTTTTTGCTTTAAGAGGTGCACATCCGTATTCGAATCGCAAAAGACAGTTGTAAGAAATACAATGATGTCAGCTAACTATACTAACTGACCATGGTGTAAGGTTCATACCTTCAGCAAACTTAAACCGATCAATAATCGGAATTTTAGAATACAGATCGTCCCCATCAAAGAAAGACCTCTGTGAAATTCATATTTTTGAAAGAACGGTAACGTATTAACCTGTTTAATTGTAAATCCTTTTATCTCACCTTTGAATTGCAAAGCTACTTTAAAAGATAGCGCTTCAAAATCCCGTTCAAGCTGTATAACGACTAAGCCCCTACCCTAACAACAGGCTATTGTTGCATATCTCCAAATCTATTATTTCCAGACTCATCTAAATAAAATCCATTTATCAAATGTTTTCCTCCTTGATTTCTTAGTAGGATAGTAAACCATATATTCTTTTGTGTTCCACTAATTTATGTACTTCACAATGTCAATTTAGCATTTTCAATCCATGCAATCTATGAATCATTCTTAGCCATCACTTATTCCTCTCACGGTGAATGATACAGTTGTATGTTTCTGCCCAGGGGTACTTCCATGTACATACTACTTTGTCTGAAAATCTCTTAGCTTTGCTTTTAACCCCATAAAAAGATGACTTAGCGCTCCATACGGAGTGCACCAGAATTATTAGAATGCGTCAATACAAACGGACGTTTTCAATCAACCCATCTCTAGAGTGTGACACCAATATAAACTAGATGATCTACTTAGCATTGTGATTTTTTAATCCACGCACTCCATACGGAGTGCGACGGCACCGACTTTGTCGCTTTGCGGAGCCTCTAGTTATTTCAATCCACGCACTCCATACGGAATGCGACTGACTTGCCGCGAGAGCATAAGGAAGCCCAAGGCTATTTCAATCCACACACTTCATACAGAGTGCGACTGCATCAGTTCAACTACGAAGGAGATTGAGGAGGAGATTTCAATCCACGCACTCATACAGAGTGCGACCATCTGAAATGTCAATTGGCTTACCATCGTCCTGATTTCAATCCACGCACTCCATACGGAGTGCGACAACGGAAATACACGTACCAAGTTATGTTTAGAATTCCTTAATACGTATTTCCGGTACTTTTTCCACATATTAGCTCCACTATATCCCACAACAGCATATGAACTCAATATCCTTGTTGCCAAAAGGGCATAAAATTAAAAATTTCGACAAATTTCGAGGTGCGAATCTCCCAGGGAAATCATGTGAGCTTGGCATTCGCACCTGTCTCAGATAACTTCATCGCATTTCGCAATTTATTACTACTACTGGAACAATGATGATGGAAAAGAAGCCTTCACCTTACATCGACCTGTAGACCACATCGATCTGTCCACAACCAAACGTGGAGTTCCTACCGATATGTAAAATACGGGCAGCGTTCAGCCAAGGGATAAAGGGGGACAGTTCCCTCACAAACGTTAGTTAACCCATCATGCCACTCCAATCAACCGATTCTTTTTCAGACTGGAGTATCGATGCATCTCATTCAGAATAATCCGGAAGACGTTGGGCTAATCTCCCTTGCCAATTCACATATTTTCATCGCTACATCCGTGTTTATATTTCCTCCATAACGCTCCGTCAACAACTGAATTCTTTTCGTAATGCTCCGAATAATCGCGGGAAAATCAATTGTCTGTACCAGCGCCCCACCTAGACGAATCCGAACAGGGGTCAACAGATGTATAGAGCACCATGAAGCATGTTCTTACAGAGCATGGACAGAAATATTTTCGGGTGTAGCTGCGTTCATCTCGAATTGTCCCTGTTTCCAAATGGGTCCGTACTGATCTGCATGGAAAATGTCTGTTAGTTCGAATGCCTTACGTTCCGCTCCAATTCCGAATGTCTGTGCCTGGATCAACGACGTCGTAATATCCTTGGCGTAACGAACCGCATCTCCGATTAAGACGAGCTAGAAGCATAACGCATCACCTTTATCATAAACTGGCTTTGGCCGGGGTGCTCAATGATGTACGGGTTGACGATATCCTGTACAGCCCCACCCCATCGGCGATTCTCGAATATATACCTATAGGATTCCGAATGCCTAGTTAGCGCCCAACCAGTCACACCATGAAGCGTAGAGCCGAGAAATGCGGGCAAACGTGTCGTTTCCTTACATTCAAGTCGAATAAGTAACGGGAGGTATTCTAGCGAAAAAATAGGTGCTTGTCTATTCATACGATACTCCAATTCTGATGTAGATCAAAGATTACAAAACTAACGGCAAGCTATCTGTAATTAACCCGAGGCACTACATATGGTGTGCGACTGATATACGGTTTTGATTTTTATGACAAACCAGAGATTTCAATCCACGCACTCCATGAGGAGTGCGACAAACTCGGCTACGTGATAATGCAACGCGGGGGCTATTTCAATCCACGCACTCCATGTGGAGTGCGACACTATATTGCGGAGCGTCTCTTACATAAAGTTGACATTTCAATCCACGCACTCCATGCGGAGTGCGACCAGCAAACCCGTTTCCGATATCTCCAGGAGTGAGAGTTTCAATCCACGCACTCCATGCGGAGTACGACAAAAGACCAATGGTCAAACAGATTCTAGGAAATTAATTTCAATCCACGCACTCCATGCGGAGTGCGACGCGTGAACCTCCGTCCTCAGTCGTTAATGTTCGTATTTCAATCCACGCACTCCATGCGGAGTGCGACGATATAGTCACTCACTGTAACGTTACCACCACTATTTCAATCCACGCACTCCATGCGGAGTGCGACGTCTCCCCAAATAGGAGGATATACAAACCATGGATTTCAATCCACGCACTCCATGCGGAGTGCGACTTGGGTGTATCTCTGACAGATCGATTGTACAGACATTTCAATCCACGCACTCCATGCGGAGTGCGACGCGAAAACCATCGGTTGTGATGTTTGAGCAAATCAATTTCAATCCACGCACTCCATGCGGAGTGCGACCCTGTATCCTATTCAATGGCATTGTTGAATTCGCAATTTCAATCCACGCACTCCATGCGGAGTGCGACGGCAGTAAGATGATGTGGTTTACACACAACGGAGAATTTCAATCCACGCACTCCATGCGGAGTGCGACGCGTTGGATATATGCCCAGTTCATCACCTTCAGTATTTCAATCCACGCACTCCATGCGGAGTGCGACTCGATCACAAAGCAAACGGCGTCACCTTTCACGTTATTTCAATCCACGCACTCCATGCGGAGTGCGACCGCTTCATACGGGTTACTGCATGACGTTGGACTAAATTTCAATCCACGCACTCCATGCGGAGTGCGACGGCGTGAGATTTGTTGGCAGATTAGCTGGTTTGAATTTCAATCCACGCACTCCATGCGGAGTGCGACGAGCAAGTTGAATTTGGATATCTGTAAGCAACTTGATTTCAATCCACGCACTCCATGCGGAGTGCGACCTGGTCTGGTGGCTCAGTATGAGCTTTACAACCTAATTTCAATCCACGCACTCCATGCGGAGTGCGACTCGCCAAGGCTCCTGAATATATCGCTTATCTGCTGATTTCAATCCACGCACTCCATGCGGAGTGCGACCATACACCCTTATCCGAGAAGATGATGGGGACTGATTTCAATCCACGCACTCCATGCGGAGTGCGACAGCGAAAAAATACGTATTAATTTATATTTAGCACACCTTAATACGTATTTCCGATACTTTTTTCCACATATTAGCTCCACTATATCCCACAACAACATATAAACTCAACTGTTCTTTTGCCAAAAGGTATCAAAATTGGTGTTTTCGACAATTTTCGAGGTGCGAATCTCCCAGGGAAATCATGTGAGCTTGAGGTTCGCACCTCATTCTTTGGCCTATAAAACTACTCTTTATCTCACGTAGACTTCAATACCCAATCAGTCGGATATCCACCTCCACTTTGCTTCTCGCCTAAATTTGCTCTCACTTCATTCATATTACTCCAGTTCACATGGTTATTATCAGAAGCTTCAAACTCTCTTTCCAATTTACTTTGAACATACCTCTTGATATCAACTCGTCTCAAAATAGAATCACTCTTCATCAATTCACTATATGCCTTTACAAAGACAGCAGGCTCAACTTCCGCTGCCTTGAACGGTTCAATCACCAGTGACTCGAAACTACTTTCTTGCTGTTCCAATAAAACTACAATCGATTCAAACTGTACCTTGCCATAACCATAGGCCTTCGCTCCGCCAATAAGCTCGTAGTATGGTTTTCCTTCGTTATTATAAGTTGTAACGTCGGGCAAGAGTTTAATATCCATAGCAAGCAATAGCAGCCCTAGCTCAGCTTTGGTTAAGTTTTTGAAATGAATTTCCCCTTCAAAATCAAATGATATTTGTGATGGATCATAGACTTGGCGTTGACTCAGCATACTACTCGATACATCAATGCCCTTAGGTATCGTAGGAATTGTCTGGGGTAACACGTGATAAAATTTGACCCCTCGCAAACTTGGATCTGGTGCATTACGATTTGCTTGTCCGTTCTTAGTTTCAACTGGCCCTTCATAAGTTGGAATCCCTCTACCGTTAGCCTTCAAGTACATCGCTCCAGCAGAAGCTTGTGGGGTTGATAACAAAAACTTTTTTTCTTGTCCACGAATCTCTCCACTTACACGGACGGGGCTAAAGCGCAAACGTGACTTGTAAGCTTGCAATGCCTCATCATGATCTTTCCGGCTATCTATGGATACAAATCCGAACAGAGCACTTGCATAGTCAATACCTTCTGCGTCTTTGTCACCCAATAGCTTATTCAACTGGTGATCATACGGAATTTTAAAGTACGGCGTGCGGCCGACAGCAACTAAAACCTCCGATGAATTACCTTCTCGCTTCTCTAACCTTGTCTGGTAGAACACCACTTGAGGCTCTGTATTTTGGTCTCTCTTTGCCTTAAATAAATTATAGTGTTCCTTGTCCTTATCTTGCTCATTCGACTTCAGACGCAGTCTCTCAAACGCTTTAGTATAACTAATAATCAAACTATCTGAAACATCAAGTCTGACCGCATCTTCCTGCTCTCTTCCTATAAGATAATGTGCGCGCTTCGACCCGGCATTCGTAGAGTTAAAAAGTATACCGTCCATGCCTCCTTCTACGTCAGATGAAGCATGATCAATACGCGTAACACTTTTTCCTGAAAGAGCATACTTGACCTTTTTATCGTAGGGAGAGATTGTTTTTTTGACTGATTTCCCTTCATATATTTGATACATTTCTGCTTTTAACGCCCATCTTTTTGTGAGCTGAGCAAATAACTCCTCTAGTTGTTGTTCTGTATTGTATTGTTTAAGCTTAATACTAAGTTTAGAATGCAGTTCAGATGTTAAGTTTTGGATGCCATCTTTCTCATATTTAATTCGACGTGCGACTTTAGTGAAAACAAAATCCTTTGTAAATACTTCCTGAATAGCGAGGGAAATCGGATGATCTGAACGAATTTTAAGTCTCTTTCTTGAATCACGAATATTATCATCCAATTTATTAATTTCGCTACTAAGCTTAGTCATAACCTGTTTCATAGTCTCACGCCCAAACAAAGCAGACCAATTAAACAATCTATTTTTTTCTGGCAGCACATTATTCTTCATATTAATGATATCTAGTTCCTGAATGGACACAAAATGTTTCTCTCCAATCATCACAGCAGGGACGATATAGAAACTGCCTGTGTTGTCACGATACAAATATCCTGCCTTTACCGCTTGCTCTAACCCCTGATCATCTGTGATCCCAAGCTTCTGTTTGTATCGCTCACCCTTATTAATTTTCCGATAAAGCATTTCGCTGTCATCCACAAATTCCGGGTAGCTGGCACTCAATACTTCAACATTGGAGCGAAGCTTGCCTCGGATCTGGCTGCCGCTCAACCAATATTCTGTAGGCCCGCCATCTTTATATGTTTCTCTCAATTCGAGAACAAGTGGCGAGCGCGGCTTGATCTGATAGGAGATGTAACCGGATAGATGCCCGGTTTCGTGCATATCATGACGGGGTGGCTTTTTGGCTTCATCCCGACGATGATATGGATAGTAGTATTCCGGTTTACCATCTGTACTGGGTAAGGAGATAAAGTCGTAAGGTAGCGTAATCTCCTTCAACTTTGAATCGTTCCCCTGACCCCGACCACTCTTTTGGTTGTTCCACGGCTTCCTTCCAGATGACTGATGGTTGGAGCGTTTATTTGTTGAATGCTTAACATAGTGATCACTCATTGCGCATCTCCTTTCTCCAAGCTGTACAGCATAGTAAGCTCTACATAAGCCAAATCATCCTCATAGGCGATTCGTTCACATACAGTCAATTTAGTATATCTAGCTTTGCCCGACCCAGTCGTATTGTAGGGAGCCTGCTCCAACTCGTAGCTTCGCTGGATAACAGTGCTCTCTTCATCTCCAACGATGATCGGCTCATAGGCTACCAATTGCCCATCCTCCCGCGCAACGAATAACTCCCTTTTCCCATCAAAAAAATGCCCTTCAAGCACCATATCTTCGTCCAGCGCTTGAACCAGTTTGCCATATTCCCTCTCATCATTAGTTGTGCCTAACAATATCCGATCAAATAAATGCACAATGAAGGAAAATGGCTTTTCCGGCATAAGCTTAATGTCAAATGCAGCCCTCATTTCAAGCTTCCCCCTCTTTATTCAAAAATGCTACGAAAAGGTCATAGTAATCTTTCAGCTCAGCTTGATTTTTTTCATCTAAAGGACCGGTATTACTGAATCTCAGTATATCTCCGTTAAGATAAACTTCAGTTTCCTTAGCCTCGAACTGTCCCAGGCCGATTACCGTTCTTCCTCCAAGCGGAAGTAACCCTGAACCGATGTTACGCAACAAGTATATGAGTGGGAACAGCTTGCCCTCAGCGTATTTAACGTCCTCAACGTCTTTACCAACTCTTAGTTCCAAACGAATCTCCGCATTTCCGCGTACTTCATTCTGCGTTTTGAGCGCCCCGTCAATGACACCGCCAGTGATTCGATCAATTCGATTGTATGTCGGTTTGGTGTTCTGGTTATTTATTCGTTCAATATTCATTTCACTTACTTCATCTATAACAACATTGGATACCATAACCGATCCTATCTTGTCCTGGCTTCCGAACCACTCCTGCAAAAGTGTATCCACCCGTATTTCACGTTCAGCAATAGACCTCTCCTGATCCGGGAGCATACGAAATAAAAGTCGTCTCATTTCATGACGAAGTATCCCCTTGATGCTTGAGCCCGGCAAATAATAGGTTTCATCCACACTACGTAGTAGCCCTGTCACCTGAGTTCCATGTTCCTTGCTCTGTTCCCGATCCGTATATGACTGATAAACACCATAGGGGAAGTGTCCCTTCAAGCTAAGTTCAATCGTTGGATGGCCCGAGATATACTCTGCGTACTTCCGTGCATCCTCGGTACAATCTTTCTCCTCACCTTTGTGGCGATTAAAAATAAATTGCTCCAGGGCTTCCGAACTATCGAAAAGAAATTCACGGCATGTTAAATGCTCCAATGAGAACCGGCCGTGACCGTTACTTTTTTGTCCGCCAAACCGTAATTCCCCCCGATGAATCGCTGTCGCCCAAGTGTAGATCAGCTTTGTAAAAGAAAGCCTCACATGCGCTGCATCCGTTATATCGGCCTCTTTAGGTGATGTGGTTTCCTCAGGATTTGTATCGCATTCGACCGTAAAGACCAGTTCTGTTCCTTGCGGTAGGTCATAACGTGTGTATTTATGGTTGTTGAGTGCGGATCCAGTCTTGGGATCAACTGCTGTTCCTTCCATAGCTAACAATCCAGCATTACCTTGATCTATTACCAAAGGGTTATCAGGCAACTTCAAGTGACCATCACTAATATAAACTCGACTTTCCTCGAATTCTTCTTTCTCATCAATAGATTTCTTCGGTCCGCCTAAGTAGTACATGATATCTGCAGATATCACTTCACTGCTGGCATTTAGCCAACTTCGCAGTGCCCCGCCAATGCTGTTGCCACTAACAAATGGCTTGTCATCTCCATCTAATAACAATGCCCCCTGCAAATTGCCTCCAAAATGAATCGGCGTTTTCGCCCGAAGTGTGAAGGTAAATCGTCGTCTAGTGCTCATTCGAATTTCGCCTCCCCTGTGGTAGACATTTGATGGATATACAATGCCTCGTAGAGCAATTCGGCAATAAAACGTTTCTGCTCCGCAATATCAGCTATTATCGAATCAGTTGCAGTCTGAACAGCCATATAATACATTCGTCCATGGCTGCTCTTAAGCTTCATAACTGCCAATCGAGACAACTTTTCATGCTCAGGGGCGACCCGATCATTCTTCAAAAACTTCATTATCTCATCAAAATGAACGCCTTCCAGTGAGAAAAATTCTTTATTTTGACGGTATGTCTGTTTGCTAACCGTATTGGTTTCTAAGCCAACAGCAACCTCCGACACACCCTGATCATGAAGCCACTGTTTCAACAGTTTGATCATAACCTGGCAATGTTGCGACTTAAGGTTGTTCACCTTCAGTACTCCAAAACCATCTGTGGCGGGTATGTTCTTCATTTTTTTGGAGAGCATTCGCAGCCAGTGCTGTCGATTGTCACCCAGCCCCTTACTGATTAATCGAATGGAATCAGCAATATGAGGTGCAACCTTAGAGTTTGATTTGGTATCAATGGATTTCCCATCAGACACTATTTGTTCGAATTGACCATCTACAGTAGGTGTCTTAGACGATTGTTCTCGACTCTCTTTCGAAACTGCTGGAATGGATTGCACTCGTAATCGGGAAGGATACGGAAGATTGACGGCAATCCAACCATAGCCCTCCTGTGTGCGCGCACCATATCGATGTTGCTCTAGAGCAGCAATTACTCTTTCCCGTGTCTGTTCATCCACCTGACCTTTCAAATAATATCGCATAACGGAGCCCGCCTTGATGGTTGTTTCCTTTGGATATCGTGCTTTCCAGGTCGCATTATATCCTTCTGTCAGACCGGTCTGCACGAAATGACCTTGTCCATCAGCGACCCGTTTTAATTGTATATTGCCGTATTCCTCCAAAACTTCCTCCGGCAAATAGGACAATGGCTCACCGTATCGGCCACGCACGATAACATCAGAGAGGCAGGTTAACGTCAGCACGTTCACTTCCTCAGGTGAATCTGCTTCACTTCTAGGCCCATTGATCCCAAGTTGCTGTCGAACCTCTGCATAATCTGATTCTGGATTGCCTATGGTATTCACTTGGCAACGCCCATAGCCAGAACCTTTAGAACCTCCAAGATACCAAATGTCTGAGCCTTCCCACATGGACTCCATCTGTGGTTTGATATCCTCTTTATAGGCAATCACTGAGCGGAAAATATGACCAGGATCTAGCGCCTGATAACTGAACAGATTGGCTCGTTCACGTAGATCCTTGTTAAGCAGTGAACTATGATGAAGACGATAATTTTTGCTTGGTCTAATGCCCTCCATGTGTCCATCCCTAATGGTTACGTAAGGCTGCGGAAGCTGGTTCTTTGGCAAGTTTTGGCTGTGCGCATTCACTTCCTCCGACGTAGCAGCTGTATATAAATTAGTCAGTTCCACCGTTCCATTAACGTATCCTTGGTCAAACAGACTTCTCTGCCTTCTGTACTCATGCTTGTCCATACGTAAATGTTGGGGGGACGGCAGATACAATTGCCCATTCTGATAAAGGTAAGCATTGGAGCATTCCATATGTTGTAAAACTGACTTTGAATCCCCGAACAGATTCAGACGCTGCATACGAGCTATTGCTCCACCACGTAAGGTTGAGCCCGGAATATAGTCCTTACAAGGCTCATCCCAATGGGCTTTATTGCCGCCAGCGCCAATCTTCAAAGGCTCCAGATTCCGAATCTCAATGACCTGATACCACATCATGCCGTTGCTCCCCCTCCCAGTTGTAGTTCCTGCCGTGCATCCTTCCCGTTAATCAGGAGCGTAGCTTCGATCTCCCCACGTCCACGGTGAACACCAGCACCGATTCGATCCAGCGAACAAATAATTCGCAACAGATCCGGTAACACTTGAGTAGGGTCTTCCTCGAAGAAGATTTGTGCTTGGAAAACAAACCCTTTTTTGACCGCTTGATACGTGTTCAGCATTTTGTCTTTAACAATGCCTTCCTCCAGTTGTATCTCCGTTCGAATATACGTCTGGGCAGATATCAAATCATGTATCGAGAATTCACTGGAATCAATTATCGTACGGAAAGCATCCTTCACCTCATGTGGCAGTTCCAGATGAGTAAGTTTCATCATTCCCTGACCTCGAAGACCCTTTTCTGCCTGCCTATATTTCAAATAACCACTCATAAATTCCTCTAAGCCCCAAGCTTTTCCCAACTCCCATGTATTGACGCCAAACAAGACATCCATTGAATAGAGAAAATCATATGCCTGAGCATAATTCCCTTTCCCAATGGCAATATATTGCCGTAATAACCAGAGGGCCTGACGCTTGAGTTGCCCCTTTAAGGACTTGGCATGAAAATAGACAAATCCATAATCATCGCTAAGTGCTCGGGATTGGACCAGATTCCGCTCCTTCTCCCCGCTGGCAAAGATAGCTTCGCTCAATAGCCGAAGCTCCAGCACATATTCATTACTGCTTCCCATGAACAACGGCCTCCTTCCCATAGATAAATGCCATCGTCTCCAGCACATCGTTCAATACATATCGATATTCATCGCAATTGTCTCTGGCATTACGTTCAATGATCGCCCCATATTTGGTTCTGATTCGTCCTATATCCGAATCCATATCAACGGATTGATGATCTTGTGCAAAATGCTTTTTCACGAGTTGTGATAGCTTATCTCCAGAGCCCGTCTGATCCAGCTCGAATAACAAACTGTAACTCTCCCAGCCACTGTATAATTGCTTCTTGATTTTCTCAAGAAAAGAACTACTAACATCCTGTTCATTCGAATTTTGCTTATTCATCATGCTATGTAGCTCAGTAACCAGGTCACGGAAAGCATGGTAGCTATACACCCCATGGTCTATGCCTGCATCCTGATCGACCCTTAGCGGTCTAATACGATATTTTTCATGCATTCTGGCTCTTGCCACACGCTTCTCGTAAGCAGTCTGGGCACTCACTTGACCTTGCACGATATCCCAGTCAATGAATGATGCCGCAGCCGCTTTATTTTCCGTGGAACGATGCAAAGCCTCTTTTGCCTGATGACAAAGCTTCTCGGCCATCTTGATGGCATCAAAGAAAGGATAAGTAACTTTGACTATAGCTACTCCAGCACATGCGGTAAGATAAGGCTGTTGAGCAGACTGTTGGCCTGACCCCGCATTCATCGCTTTTTCCAGAACGCTTTTTGCTTTCTCCTCCAACGACAACCCTTGAAGCTGCTTCAGGATGTCTGCTGCAATGTCCAGCGCATCCTCTGCTTGTGTAACCAGACAGATATCGTCACCGGACATCAACACGGGTGTAACCTGCAACGTTTTATTATGGCGAACAGCATAGTGATAGAGTGCACCAGCAACAGCGTCTGAGTAAATTCGCTCAATTTCATTGCTGAACTCCTTCATGTCTTCGATAGAGTCCAACCTGTGAAACATCTCACCCATCCGATTTCCGTCTAAGGCAATGATGCCAATATAGCTTTTTTGATCATTTTGGGCTTTGTAGCTTGCCAATTCCGTTGTGATCTGAACCAAATTATGATTAGCATCCAATGCTTTCAAACGCTCTTCCAGACGACCAAACAAAAAATGGCGAGCCTTTTTCAACGCCTGATCATTCTTTTTAGCAATCGCTCCAGATTCAGACTCATTTTCATGTTTGTTAAGCCAATCCATCGGCTTGCCACTCTCGCCAATTTTTTCGACTCCATAGCTCCAGCGACGAAACATGGCTCGACGCTTATCCTTCAATAGGTCAGCACGATGATTAAGTATTTGCCGGATAGCCTTCATATTCTTCTTAGTTACTCCGGGGAACTTCTCTTCTGAAAACCTCTCCTCTGGAAGCTCCTGCTCTGTCATCTTACTAATATACAATTCAATATCAGGATATTTGCGTAGCACTTCTAGCGAATATGCTCTGCTAAATTGCTTTGCCTGCTCTTCCTCATTAAATCGGAGCATGCTGTTGCCTCCACCAGAGTAAATCACAGTATATTGCCTTGGAAAATGCATCTCCAGAAATGTTTTCAACATAACACAAGATCCAACTACTTGAGAGCCTTCATCTGTATTTTCGGGTATTTCCGTAATGGTCTTAATCACATAAGAACTGATGAGATTGTCTCGCAGACTCTTGTTTCGGTAAATATACTCTTGCTTTCTCGACACATCAATAAAGACATATGTCTCCACGATTTCTCTACCTCCCTTTTCTACCTCTGCTATACAGCTTCCACATGCTTCACATAGCCAGACCTCAGGTCCATTAAAATGATTCTGAAGACTTACATCTCACGTGTTATTCTTTCTCTATGTTGGGCTATATTCCCTTTTATTTCGAGAGGATTCTACATTATTTTACAAAACACGAAAAAACCCGCTCTCCGCTAATTGCGTAAAGCGAGCTTTAATAGCCCTGAATGATTTAAGTTGATCTAGTTCTAGTCTTATTCTGAACACAAGTCTCCCAAATCCTTAATCGACTTCAACTTTTCCTTTTCCACATCATTTTCCTTTAACGAGACCAACATACGAATCGTACGCGTTCTACTTTTAGTCCGATTCGTCCACAATGGTTGCTTCAATCAGTAAAAATTTAGTGAATCAAATAGGGAGTATATTATTCATCACACACAGCAATATCGACTTCTTGTGATACCCGCCCACCTGTGTCAATAATAACGCCTTGAGTCATTCTGAGGAATAATACTACGGAAGCAACTCTCGATATCCGCCAGTAAGTCCCCGATGCTCCGTCGAGAGTTCCATTTCCTCTACTGTTCTCCAGTTTGAATAATCGTAATTCATGCAGATTCGCTTCAACACGTCTCTGTGTTGCTTTTCTTCCCTTAGATCATTGGACTCATCTTAGTCGTTACTTGTTCCTCTCACGGTGAGTGATGCGTCTTTCTGTTTCTGCCCCAGACTGCTTCCACATACATACTTTGTCTGAGAACTCTCGTAGCTTTGCTTATTAGCCCCATAAAAAGATGGCCCGGCACTCCATACGAAGTGAGACCTAAAAATCAAATGGCCCTTTCTAGCCATCAATTAATTTCAATCCACGCACTCCATACGGAGTGCGACATGAATCATACAGCGAAGTTCAACGTGAGATCGCAATTTCAATCCACGCACTCCATACGGAGTGCGACTGGACTTTGTACGAAACATCAAGGAGCACATGGAATTTCAATCCACGCACTCCATACGGAGTGCGACCGGACTCTTTTACTGTCCAACTGTCTATAGGTTCATTTCAATCCACGCACTCCATACGGAGTGCGACCCGCCAGTGGAAAGGACTTTATGACCCTTTTCATATTTCAATCCACGCACTCCATACGGAGTGCGACGCTATCCCGGCGTACAGAGGGCACCAACAGGAATAATTTCAATCCACGCACTCCATACGGAGTGCGACGTGACGTTAACATTCTTACTCTTTCTTGGCGATATTTCAATCCACGCACTCCATACGGAGTGCGACAGCGAAAAAAGACGTATGCATGTTTTATTTCCTTATCAATATTACGTATTTCCGCATTCTTTATCAAGTAACATCTATCTTTATTATAAATATCAGTATCCATTCCAGATTTTCGTTGCCAAAAGGTCACGAAAAGGACGTTTTCGACAAATTTCGAGGTGCGAATCTCCCAGGAAAATCATGTGTGCTTAGAGTTCGCACCTGTTTCAGATTCCCTCCATAAGGCCCCTTCAACAACTGAATTCTTATCGTAATGCTCCGAATGATCGCGGGAAAATCAATCGTCTGTACCACCGCACCACCTCGACATATCCGAAAGGGGTCACCATTTGCACTGAGCACCATTAAAGCATATGCCACCGCATAGATTCCGCCCGCTTCCACATTGTCGATCGATTTGAATCCATTTAGGGTCCTTTGGCTCCCCTATGTTGAGCTTTAATTTTGTAATTTATCGCCTAAATTATTGAATTGAACACGTCTGAATCCTTATCGATCAATTCTTCAATTTCGAATCTTAATCGTCCAAACTGGCAGCTTCCAGTATACTTTCACACACCTTGTTTTGCACTCGCTATCCTTGATCCATAATCTTTTTACCACTTTGATAGCCCCAATCTCTCTCGTGCTTACAACTTACCGAAATAACCTTGTCATGCAAATGATTCAGACATATGTATTTGGAGAGCAGTTCACTTTCCTGCTTATACGTCTCAAAACTATTTATTTGTTCAAATACTGCACCCTTCCCACACAGATCAGCCTTAATGGCAGCAACCCAGAGTTGATTGCCGTTGTTCTCATCCTGGTTGGATTGTAGCTTATTTAGTGCATTCAGCCCCTTTGCCGGGGATGATACCAAGCTCCAAACATCATCCTTTGCAAGTGACTATTTCATAAATAGCAGCCCGCTCAATTTTGTGTAATAGGTTTTAAAATAAAGTTTTAAGCCTGTTAACAATCTCATCTCTGAAAACGAAGTTACGAACACGCACATGCCAGAACATTGAAGCAACGTTTTTTCAAGATGCCCGGAAAACTGACCCCTATTCTCCTCTATTCCAATATCCTGATAGAACTGATCCGATATTAATTGAGATGATTCGATAATCGTTTTCAACGTCTTGTTTTTGCTTTTTTTCTCCTGGATCTGCGCTTGGAGCACATCATATAGAAAGGACTGCACCTTATCCATCGACACAGCTACAATTTACAATTTCGTTAAAAGTTCATTCCTTCCCTTTATAGTCAAATAACCCTACATATGCACGATGCGGAAATAATATAGGATTATTAATTAACATCAATAACTGATTCAATTGGAAATTGAATGTTAACAGCGAGATACTCTGACCATCCTGGTCATGCACTTTGTATTTTTCGAGTGAGTGCTCTTTCAGTAATTTTAATGTTTCCTTTTCTAATGTCTCATCCATTTTATATTCATGAAAATTAAGACTCTTGAACCAGTTGAACAACGTATCTTCTGCATTACACTCAATATTAATCCGCTCATTTTCTCTGGAAGCAAGTAATGTAAAATCAAAATGTTGCTTGATATCATCCCCACAGTTCTCCTCCAAAGCGCATAATATACGAAGCGGACGAGTTGACTTTTGTGATCTAACACCTTCTACGCCTAATGCTATACCAGGCGCAATACGCGCAATAGAGTCTCCCGAGGTTTTCAAAGATGTGATGCTTTTAGCCCATTTTTTTAAGGAGCCTACTTTAAGGCTTTGACTCTTACACTCAATGACTGCCGCAATCGCTTCAATGGGGACGAACTTAATTTTGCCATAACGAAAGATATAAGGTGTGTACGTTTCATCCAAAATAGCGAAGTCTACTTCTTTGGATACTCCGCCATGAGAATCAATGATAAATACTGATGGCTCAATAACAAACTTCTTAGGAATAATCATTTCAAATAATTGCGACCAGATTCCTTCTCGCTCGGAACCCACCGTCGTGCCATGCAGATCGTGCTTCATAAAGAGCTGGTTAACAATAGACTTTTCCACTTGAGCATAGTTACCTGTAACATTTGCAATCATTTTCTCTTTCTTCTCATCAAATGTTAATTCCTTCGCCATAGAGTATCATCCCCTCATATACAACTAGCTGTGCTTAGGTTCAACTCTTCTTAGAATATCACATTCCCTGAATATCCCATATAAAAAAGATGCAACTTGAGCTTAAGCTCTAATTGCATCTATTGGTTATTTTAATTTCATAACGGAGTGCGACTCGTTTGGGTTAGGAAGGATAGGGGCCAAAATATTTCAATTCATGCACTCCATACGAAGTGCGACAGGAACGTTACGGACAATAATAAGCCGAATTTCATGTTTCAACCCGCGTACGAAGTACGACTTAAACCAAATAATGAGATTATCAGTAAATTAAGCATTTCAATCCACGCCCTCCATAAAGAGAACGACCATCCACCCTTTTCTGAAGCTCGCCGTCGCTTCTATTACAGTCCACATACTACATAAGAAGTGCGAATCGACTGGCTAACATCACGTAGATACCACAGGAGTTTTAATCCATGCACCCCATTACAGAGTGCGACAGATCCTATGGACAGGTGAATACAGCGCCTACTTTATTTCAATTCACGCACTGCATACGTAATGCGACGGGGATTGGCGTATGGAAGCCATACCAGGAGGTGTATTTCAATCCACGCACTCCATACGAGTGCGACTGCAACAAGCACTCAAGAAGGGTGACGCATATTGATTTCAATCCACGCACTCCATACGGAGTGCGACTCCAAAAGAACCCAGACCTAAAGGCACTGGTAGAATTTCAATCCACGCACTCCATACGGAGTGCGACCGTACCGCAAACTGATGTTCCTGGTCGTTGATGAATTTCAATCCACGCACTCCATACGGAGTGCGACTGAATTCTGCGGTTGCTGCTCCTCCGATTTTAACGATTTCAATCCACGCACTCCATACGGAGTGCGACGTGAGAGACTGGCGGAGCTTATCGGACACGAACCGATTTCAATCCACGCACTCCATACGGAGTGCGACGGATTCTCGGCTACCAAAGGGATGTCCGGGAAGAAATTTCAATCCACGCACTCCATACGGAGTGCGACCCGGTGTCCCAATGATGGAGAAGTACAATAAAGGTATTTCAATCCACGCACTCCATACGGAGTGCGACGTCACGTTCATATTTGTTCCTCCCTTGGGTATTTTTATTTCAATCCACGCACTCCATACGGAGTGCGACAGCGGAAATACCCGTATCAAGTTATGCTTAGAATACCTTAATACGTATTTCCGATACTTTTTCCACATATTAACTCCACTATATCCCACAACCGCATATAAACTCAATATCCTTGTTGCCAAAAGGTCATAAAACTGAAGATTCCGACAAATTTCGAGGTGCGAATCTCCCTGGGAATTCATGTGAGCTTCGGGTTCGCACCTGCTTCAGCTGAATTCATGGTATTTCGCAATTTATTACTACCACTGGATCAAGGATGAACTATACCCTCCATCCTACAAGATTAATTGCCCACATATTACTCACTCACATCACAATCCTGTTTAAATGGATAAGACTGATTCAAATTACATGGACCTGTAGACCAAATCGATCTGTCCACAACCAAAAGTGGCGTTCCTTCCGATATGCAAAATACGGGCAGCGTTCAGCCAAGGGATAAATGGAGACAGCTCCCCCTTAAATGTTAGTGAACCCAGCATGCCGCTCCAATCTATCGATTCTTTTTTCCGATTGGAGTATCGATGCATCTCATTCAGATATAATCCGGAAGACGTCGGGCTAATCTCATTTGCCCATTCACATACCTTCATCGCTACATCCGTGTTTATACTTCCTCCATAACGCTCCGTCAACAACTGAATTCTTTTCGTAATGCTCCGAATGATCGTAGGAAAATCAATTGTCTGTACCAGCGCCCCACCTCGACGTATCCGAACAGGGGTCACCATATGCACGGAGCACCATGAAGCCTGTTCTTGCAGCGCATGAACAGCAATATTTTCGGTTGTAGCTGCGTTCATCTCGAATTGTCCCTGTTTCCAAATGGGTCCGTACTGATCTGCATGAAAGATGTCTGTGAGTTCGAATGCCTTACGTTCGGCTCCAATTCCAAATGTCTGTGCCTGAGTCAACGACGTCGCGATATCTTTGGCGTAACGAACCGCATCTCCGATCAAGATGAGCTTGAAGCATAACGCATCACCTTTATCATAAACTGGCTTTGGCCGGGGTGGCTCAATGATATAAGGGTTGACGATATCCTGTGCAGCTCCACCCCATCGGCGATTCTCGAATATATACCTATAGGATTCCGAATGCCGAGTTAGCGCCCAACCAGTCACACCATGAAGCGTAGAGCCGAGAAATGCGGGCAGACGTGTCGTTTCCTTACATTCAAGTCGAATGAGTAACGGGAGGTATTCCAGCGAAAAAACAGGTGCTTGTCTATTCATACGATGCTCCAATTCTGATGTAGATTAAAGATTAACAAACTAACGGCAAACCATTTGGGATTAACCCGAGGCACTACATATGGAGTGCCTCAAAAATTTTACTAGAGATACTATCAATCTACAGTTTTAATCCTCGCACTCCATACAGGGTGCGATATCGTAACCCAATGCCCGGCATTAACCAGGACGAATTTCAATCCACTCACTCCATACGAGGTGCGAAGTATCTATTCCGTGAAACAATGTTTTTACTCTTCTACTTCAATCCACACACTCCATATGGAGTACGACCTTTAAGCGCATGCTGAACTGCATCCAACAATTATTTCAATCCACGCACTCCATACGGAGTGCGAAGTATCTATTCCGTGAAACAATGTTTTTACTCTTCTACTTCAATCCACACACTCCATATGGAGTACGACCTTTAAGCGCATGCTGAACTGCATCCAACAATTATTTCAATCCACGCACTCCATACGGAGTGCGACATCGAATTATGATTTCATATAAAACAGACGATCAAATTTCAATCCACGCACTCCATACGGAGTGCGACAATGGATACTATCCAGCGAAAGGCTGCTCAGACCAATTTCAATCCACGCACTCCATACGGAGTGCGACCGCTGATCTTTCCTCTCATCTTCCCGGCATTCATATTTCAATCCACGCACTCCATACGGAGTGCGACCGGTGGTGTATTGCTCTACGCTGGCAACAACACAATTTCAATCCACGCACTCCATACGGAGTGCGACTGCCGCGAGTATCACCAAGTATAACAAGGCAGGGGATTTCAATCCACGCACTCCATACGGAGTGCGACAGCGGAAATACACGTATCAAGTTATGCTTAGAATACCTTAATACGTATTTCCGATACTTTTTCCACATATTAGCTCCACTATATCCCACAACAGCATATAAACTCAATATCCCTGTTGCCAAAAGGTCATAAAACTGAAGTTTTCGACAAATTTCGAGGTGCGAATTTCCCAGAGAAATCATGTGAGCTTTGGGTTCGCACCTGCTTCAGATAACTTCGTCACATTTCGCAAAGGGAAAATTGAGGTTCATTCTTGCTCCCTGCAGCAGGATGAGATACTCATCACATAATGGGCATCCACATCCATCTTTTCTACCCTTTTCCTTACCTCGGTGATAACCACCTCTCTACTTGGATATTTGTTGAATAATTAGTCGTTTTCTTCTTATGTCCCCCTCGTATACGTCGTAGATTGATATGTAAACAATGTTGTTTGGATGGTTTACAACTTGTACATATAGTTGTCCCTTACAACTGTAAGACTTCAGGGTGAATTTACCATGGGCTGCTTAAGCTGTATTAGATGGTAAAACGATGAAAACGAATACAACACTACTAAATATAGATAGTAAATAACTTCTCATTTCTATTCTCCGAGGTTAACCCCGTATCTGCTGGGTAATGGTAACTCCATACAGAGAGCGACATTATTACTGGTTTCAGCTTCCTCGATCCACGCCAATTCAATCCACTCACTCCATGTGGAGTGCGACAGGCACAAAATTGCGGCATTACCGTGTTTGTTCCATTTCAATCCACGTACTCTATACGGGTTGCGACGATCCAGTACCAGGATTACCGGATTCAGATCCTATTTCAATCGTAGAGTGCGACCATAAAGTGTTATTCCGCTATCTTACTATAGATAATATCTTCATCTTAATATTTACTTTCTAGAAGACGTCATCAAAATGATACAAAATAGGGAAACAACATCTTAGAGATGGAATTCTCCCAGGAATTTTATGTGAGCTTCTCTTTCGCACTCTTATTGGAAACGATCAAGCCTTAAATTCATATCAACACGTTCTGGAGTCCATAACAGGACATCCGTAAGAAAGGTCAACGCATCCATTTCAGACAATTGATCCACAATGGATTCAATCAATACCCTGGCATCTCCTTGAGTTTGCTTGGAGAGAATTATCCCTCCAGCATCTCCATTGATGTATGTATTCCCTACGCGATCGACCTTGTACACATGGCGCAACCATAACGCACCTTCGTCAAGAAAGATGAAATAACTTTCATTCATAACGTATCCTTGAAATAAGCTAAAATTCTCATCATCATCAATAGAGCCAAGTATCAACGAAGCAAGTTTTAATTTTTTTGATGGTCTCATTGCTTCCCTACCTTATAAGAACTACAATCTGAAATAAGCCCCGATTCATAATTCATAAACACGTTGTTATACGAATAAAAAGCATCAATATGTAGGATCACTGCATTATCCTCCTATTTGTACTCAGTTCCTGTAATCGAGGTACATTGCGAATACTTTAGCTTTTCACAATCAATTACACTCTTTAATTAGATTATTTGTAGTTGCTAAAGACAGCCCCTTTTGCTAGGATTGGCATAATAATCGGATTTTTTTTCAAAATGTCAATATGTTGACTAGCATTCATTACACTCATCATAGTATCTTCTTGACTATATGTCAACATGTTGTGCATTATATTTTTTCACTGGAGGCATTACCATGAACGAATTACTTATCCGTTGTCGACTTGGCGACATCATGAAAGAACGTGGATTACAAAATAAAGACGTTGTAGAACTGACTGGTGTAAGTCGAAATACTATTACTTCTCTGAAAGGCAACGCAACTAAGCGTATTGATTACGAAACTCTTGGTGCATTATGTAAAGGACTTAATGTTACACCCGGTGACCTCTTGGAATACATTCAGTAAAAAGAACCTTTATTTATAAGACACTTTTATGCTGCAATTCTCTGAAAAACTCTTTTACATAAGGGTATTAAGATTCCCTGCCGCACATCTGTTTAGATTATTGATTCTACCTGACAACTAGTTAAGATATACGAATAGACAGTTTGCGATAAAGGTGTTTATTAGAATGAAATAACTTGTTAGAAAGTGAAGTTCTTCAAACACAACCCTCAGCAGATGAACATCCCCATCAAAAATCCGCTTTAAAAAAGTATACCAGTATACAGATACTACTCCGAGTGTCTTTTTTATTTTCCCCCGACCGCCCAGATTACAAATACAATGCCCCCGAATCTTGTGCGACCGCCAGGGCTATACGGTTATGCTGTTTACTGGAATTGAATTCTTAATGAATGAAAAAAGCACCCAGAAGGGTGCTTACGAATTATAACGATTCAGCAAACGTTAAAAGTTTTGAAGGTAAAATCCCATTAGTGAGATACGTATTTGATGTTACATATCCAAAAACTTCTCCTTTATAAACGAGCACTGGCGGAGTAGAAGTGTACTCGTTAAACGCGCTCTCTGATGAATATGAACTCCCGTAATTTCCGTAACTGTTCCATATGCTTAATCTGTTGTACTGGCTTCCGTAAGTTCCATATTCATTGAAGATAGAGTCTCTGTCATAAGTGTTGGTTGATAAGGTTCCTAAGAAAGTTTTGAGGTCGTTTGAGTATACGTGTATATCAGATGCTAACACTCCGGAAACCTGAGTAATCTGTGGCTTTTGCGGTTTTACTGGTGCTGTGTTTTGTCCGTTTACGATAATATCATAAGGGATGTATACATCTACAAAACCCTCTGAAAAGGGAGCAACCTCATATGGATTGAATCTTACTGTGAATCCTTTGTCATTATAGAAAAACGTCCCCTTTTGGATGTCAAGAATCGTATCTGTGTACAAAATTGATCCAGGGTTAGCTTGACTTCTTTTTTTAAGAATTGATTGGAGGTACACATTCGCTCTTACTATTTTTGTTCTGCTGTCTAAGAAGTCTTTCATGTATATTCTATTACCATTGCTGGAATTGAAGTTGAAAGATTCTACCCATTGCATGTCATGTATACCTCCGGTATAGACGTAAGAATAATAAACAACAGACAAGGCACCTTGCTTGTTGTAAGCGGTTTGGACACTCGTCTTGTAATAGTAATCTTTGTTTTGCTTGATATCACTACTATTAGCTACAGAAGCAGCATTAACAGCATGAGCTTTTAATGCTTTGTTCATTTTAGATGCAGCATTCTTGTTTGGGTGGTTTACAACTTGTACATATGGTTGTCCCTTATAACTGTGAGATTTCAAGTTGACTTTACCATTGGCTGCTGAAGCTGTGCTGGACGGAAAAACGATGAATAACGAAAACAACACTACTAGTATAGATAATAAATACTTTCTCATTTCTATTCTCCTCGGTTAACTCCGCATCGGTTGCGGTAATGGTAACTTCATACAGAGGGCGACCCATCGTTCATAAAACCAGACAAGTTTTTTGCTCTTATGAAACGGTAGAATGCGCCTTCCCTTTATACAGTACAGCGTTTTCATATTATAAAACGCTCAGTAACCCACATAAGTCACTTTAATGATATACAATTCTAAAGACTAAAAAAGAGGAGACCACCGATGAAGGCTTCCTATTTTTCCTTAATATAAAAACAGGATTCCTCTCTATTCTGTAATTCAAAACAAATTTTAAAGATTAAGCCTTTCGATCCTTCCATCAGCATAAGTAATTATTGTTTCGCATTCCTCTTCTACTCTATTTAGGGTATTGTAGGATTCTTCGTCAAAAGCTTGAATCAATTTCAATTCTTTGTTTATTATTAGATAGCTAGTATCCCTTTCATTAAAAGGCATTTTCCAGCATTCAAAATTATGATGCGAAGCGACTAACTCAGAGTTTTTACTCAAATCATTGCTGGAAATAAGAATTACTCCAGCTATATCGTCTATTTCAGAAATTTTCCCTGCTAGCTCTGAGACTTCCCCTGGAGTCAATTTAGAAGTTCTATAATTTTTGGCCTCTATTATAAATTTATATTCCTGTCCGTTTTCATCCCTTACTAAAAAGGCAATGTCAAACGACCATTTCATACCAGAAGCTCCGACTATTTTGTACTGTTTCTCCACCCATTCAAGCTCCCCCTTAGAAAGCACTATACTTAGGGAGTTCCCCCACTTTTCAAAGAACAATTTAATGTATTCTTCGTACATTTTCCCCTTTGATTCAGCCACATTGTTACCTCCCTTTCATTTTTAAAAGCTTCTAACTAATAACATTAAAGTTTTCATTATATAAATAATCGTCCTTTTAACCTGATCGATTTTAGGGACATCTGCTTTATCCTGAAAACCTTTTGACCAGACATTGAGAGAATTCGTCTGGATCTTCTCCTTTGAGAAGCGTGTCAATGTAGGTATCAATCCCTTCATTATTTAGTGATTTCCCCGCATCCAAGGCTTATTTCGTTAGCTTAATCACCATCAAATACGGTGAATACTCTCTATGGATCTTTTTCCTTCAACATGCGGACATCCCCATTCTAAATCCCCAGATCCACCAGGATTCGAACTATTTTGATATCCCTGGATCTAAGAAACGAATTGATGGATGAAAGAAGTTCGTTAATTGTTGAAAATTTTTGAAATATCTATACCTCTTTTACATACCATACTATCTTCAATCAAACTTAAAGCTTGCTTCTTATCTAATGCTTTTAATGTTTCCGTACTTAGCATACCGTTTCGACTTTTACCTGTTATATAGCAGTTATACAAACAAAAACTTACCTTCTCACGCTAATCTTGATTTTATTTAAATATATTATAGTACCTTCTGTATAGTCCCTCATTAATCCTTTTTGGGATTTCAGTTTATACATAAAAAAACAGAATTCCATTTAACATGCTGAAATCCTGTTCGTTTATTCATCTCTGGGACTAAGATAATTTTGTTTGCAGTTAAATATTGTATGATCTCTTCGTTATTCATCGTTTTTCCATCTAGTACAATCAAGTACTCCATACGGATTACGACCAACTGCCATTACCTCACCACACTTTCTCTAAATATTTCAACCCACACACTCTATACAGAGTGCGACTAATGATCAAGGAATTCCTTGCCCTGTCCCTCAAATTGCAATCCACGCACTCGATGCGGAGTGCGACTGTACTATGGGTAGAATTAAAACCGCTTGCACCAGATTTCAATCCACGCACTCCATACAGAGTGCGACTCGACTGCGTCCCCGCCTTCTATCACTTCCTCATAATTTCAATCCACGCACTCCATAAGGGGTGCGACCCAAACTTGCTACTCCTGCGTTAAGTGTTTTTATTTTGTTGCAAGCAGCAATATGCTACCGCTTCTCTAGTATGACTAATGTGTATACACTAATGACAATTAAGAATGTAAGATATACAATAACTTTTATATATTTTTTTCTCAAGAAAAATATAGAAGGAAAACGAAGTGAAATTATCTAATTAAAACCCTCAAAGTTAAACTAGCTAAATATTTGTTATCGAGAATTATCTCAAGCTATTTAGTACAACGCTTAATGTCAGATCATCGTCATCTTTGGGACACTACCTGAATTTATTTTGATTAAGTCTATATAGTCAGTGTAAATTCATTGTTATTTGGCCGTTCTCACTGTTAGTGCAAAAAGTGATGAGATGTTTAGTTAACCATCAAATCTTAATCTGAATATCTTGTTTCTTAACCGTACACAGTTCTAGCACATAAGAGCAACTAACCATTTTGTAGTGTACCAGAGACCCACTCCACACAACGTTCCAGTAAGTATTCGTCGCCAATTTGTACTTTCTTTTCCCTTAACATATTGTCTCCAACCATCCCATATCATGGGAAAAATTAAGACGATTGATGTAGTTGCTAACACACTCATACTCCAATCGATTTTCCCATCTGGAATAATACTATGAAGTGCGTAACAAACTGTCAGTCCTAAAGCAACGCTCGAGCATCTCCAACATAGCGGGAAACAGAATCGTCCTATGTGGGGAGCCCTGTCTCGTTTTCGATTACATAACGGTACTATCCCAACGTCATCATATAAGGTCTTAAACCTTTTTCTTAACTCCATATTAATCAATTTCCAAATCTCCTGTTATCGACTATTTAACATTGAACAGCAAACAGAGATCACAATAATAATTAAAATTATCCCAATGATATAGAGCATATTAATATGCAACCCCCAAATAGCTTTTCCATTCTTTTTCGAAGTCGATATTCATATCGAACAGTCGATTTATCTTTTCAAGCTCATGAATAACAGAATCTTTATGTGGATCAATCTCCTGTAAACGTTGCTTGGTCTCTTCGATCTCTAAAGCAATCTCCTTGAGCCTTAGTTCTGTCCCCCTCTGTTGTGAAGAAGTCAGTCCCCCTAGCTCTTGCAAGTACAGTTCATTTTCACGTTGAAATACCTTTTGAATATTTGCCATGAGAAGACCATGACGAACACTAAAAAGATCAGCTTTCTCTAAAATAAGCATAACTAGATTAGAACAGAGGACTGTAGCAATTATTTGTAATGGCAATAATAATGGTTCTGGGATAGCAAACTGTCGCTCTACATATTCAAATAACATCTCTAGTACAAAAGATGTTACCGTCACGGATATTAAATTAAAGACGGCATCTGCCTTTTGACTTGGAGTGGCATTTTTATCGCCAATAATTCTTGCTGCATCGACGAGGGACAGTACAAGACTCTTAGCAAGTTTAAGCATCCGCTTTACAGTAGCTTTCACAAGATTAATCAGGATATCAAAGAAGGACTTCAAAAACTTTTTCAGCCCTTGATTCATGATATTTTTAAATATAGATCCTATTTTGGAATACACGTACCGAACCACTCGTTCTCCTGCTTTCTCGAGTTTCCTTAATACTTCTTTTAATTTGAGTTTCCTATTTTTTAAGATGACCCGAATCTCATAAATAAGGGCAGGTACTGCATAATAGACGACTTGTCCGGCAACGATTTTGCTCAAAGACTTTGTGGTATGTTTACCAGCATCATTGACGACCTTCTTATAGTCTGTCTCATGCAATATGACTTTACTTTCTTCATTTTGTGACTTGCGATAATTTTTAACTAGTTCGGATTTCACTTGTTTTGAGACTTTCCCATTCCCATCAAGATATCCACTATCCTGAAGTTTTTTCTTCGGTTCGCCTTGAAGGTGTTCCCAGCGACTGGCAACCGCGTTTGCCATCTCATGTGGAGTTGCTCGATGAGTTATATCTACTTTTTCGTAGCTCACACCATCTTCATTTTTTACCTTCACGCTTACCTCTACTCTAACATCGCCTTTGGATTGGTTGGCAGTTTCAAACATCATTGTGAAATTATCCGAAGAATTATAAAATTCTTTAATCCTATCTTCTGCTTTGTCCTTCAAATAACGGTTGTAGACATATGCTGAGCTTAATGCCTGCGTGTGCTCCACATGTAACTGACTCACTCGTTTGCCTTGAGAGTTTAACCTTGAGGCTTCTATACCTTCTGTGTAATCATCCTGCATTGAACCCTCTGAATGACGACGCTCTCGGTATTGTTTCTTCCCCTTTTGAATCATTCCAGAGTCTTTATAACGCGGATGAGCACTCTCACTCTTTTCAAACAATTTTTGTTTCGAATTTTCCAAATCGTTCATTATCGTTTTCATAGTTCCAGCATTATCGGGATCATTGTAGTTGAAGACTAGTTTTTGTACGTCTTGTCCTGCAGCAAGTGGATCATATTCATCATCGTAATTGAACTCCAATATTCTTCGCATCATTTGATCAACAGTAATATGATAATCCGAAGTATCAAAGAAATTCCGAACGAGTTCACCTGCCAGGTCTCTACCAGAATTTCTAATTAACTGTGATCCGAAATCATTGTTGAGTAGTTTTTTCATTTCTAGGTTAATATTTGTGATTGCTGATTCGTAAAGTCTCTGTTCCTGTTCCAGAAGTATTGCTCTACTATGTACTACTTGTCGAATATTCATATACAGTCCTTTCCCCTCAGCCTATACGATATTGTTCAATTTTCTCACGTTGTGTCGTTACGATACGTCTGTAATTAGAAACAGCTTCTCGTTCTTTTTCATGCTTTTCATTAGTCAGCAAATTTGTTAGTACAGGAGTATTATAAATTCTAGAAGATATAACGAAGAAAAATAAAGCATTCTTCACAAATTTATAGTGTTTCTGGTACCGGCTAGTAGCTAATAATCCTGGATCAGTTACTGTGGTTACAGACAGTTCTTGATTGGCAATCAGTTGATTTTTTAAAGTCTCACATTGTAAGAAGGCCTGAATCAGCTCCAGTTCTGGCATGACTTTTGACTCAATCGTGTCACTAATGGACTCAACACTTTTTTGATACATATCTATTATTTGAATATCTTCTTCTACAAATCGCAATTTCAATTTACTATTTTCCAACATCTGATTACCCTCAATTGTGAATTCCTCGATTCGTTGAGCCGTCTTTTTATTCTTATTTCTTGTTTCAACAGTTACACCCAACATGGTTTTGAAGAATGTCTTTGCGAAAACATCACCCTTGCTCCAATCAATCTTCTCAATATAATCATCGATCGCTTCAAATTTCTTATGAGGTAGTTCAATCTGATTTTGCTGTTCCTCTGCTGTAAAATCTTTGACCGAATTGATATTACCAAATTGGGAAAGAAACATACCTAAATAAGCAACATTTCGTTTGATCTTAGTTTCCCGAACCTTGTTGAGTTCTTCAATGCGATTATTGAATCGATTGACTGTTCTATTTATTTTTTCAATCAAGAGACTGATATCGCTTCTATATGTATCGTATAATCGTTTTAATCGATCAACTTGTTCTCTCCGCTCTTTTTCTCCCGTCATGCCTTGAACTAGGTCTGCTGAACGATCAAGTACATTACTAGCAAACTGTTTCATTTTATTAATCATTGTCTTTATCCTCCGTATTGTAATACACAAAATCGGTATGTATTTTACGATCCTTACATGCTGTAATGATACCGTCTTCAACTAAAAACTCGAATCGCTCATCCTTACAAATGACAAATCGCTTCGTCAGGCCTTCCATTCGAAATACACCTGCTTTCGACGTATACGTGTGATTAATTTTAATCCGAGACCTAGATTTACGTATGTAAAGGACATATGCTAATGCAATCGAAAGTAAAACTACAGAAACAAATCCGTATACCATCTATATTCACTTCCTTATGATTTTGTTGGAAATATTCTAATTCTTTATAACTACTAGAGTAAACTTTACAACATTTTTTTTCATTTGAATACTATGATTTAACATGTTTTGAATACGGTTACTATCACTGTTCACAACAAACAATTATGAATATTTCATTGTTAAAAGAGAATTTTTTTTATTCATCATGCAAATTGTACTTCCTTTGTTAGCTGAGCAGCTAAACCGTTCTGAAGCATAATATTATAGAGCCCGTATCCATAAGTTTTAAATTTTCCTGCCCTTCAATGGTTCGGCTGGTTTGTTAATTTCTATTTAGATGGTTATCCGAAATGACGTAAGCCTCTTTCTTGCCGTAGTAAGTTCTTTTCCTCCGAAGAACTGTCTGAAGTCCTAATATTCGTCCATGATTCGCTGTACACACTTGTGGCTCATATGGATGGCGTAGGTGCGCTTCAGCCAGATTTTCACTCTGCGGTATCCATATATACCTTTGAACCTCTCGTAGCATTCGACGATTTTAAGTCTCATCCCTCGCCTTTGAGCTGCTTCGGCGAAATGTTCTTTCGTCGGTTTAATCACTTCTAGATACTCTAACCAGGTTGCATAGTAGACTAAGGTTGTAATTCTTATGAAGCAATTCCTTAATCACTTCAAACTTTTTGCTGCTCGGTGAACCAAGGCATCGTCAATCCCCATTTCACGCGCTCAACTCTTATATCCAACCCCTTTTGAGATAGAGGGCAACTGTCTTTTTCTTAAACTTCTTATCGTACGTTTTTCTCATTTCGTCCAATACAACATTGATCAAGCCCAGAGGCGACATAATATTATAAAACTGATTGTTCTTGATTCAATAGAGTTGAATAACATTGCATAAATTACAATTCTCACTAATTATGACATTACACAATTCTTTTGAATTTCATAAATATAAAATTAATAATCATAAGTTCCGATATAGATATTACAAATCAGAGGGCGGTGTGTACATGTTTGAAAGCTTAAAAGAAAATTGGTTCACTTTCTCGGTTTCCACTCTTTCACCTTTAGTCATTATTTCAGGTATACTCCTATTGTTAGCTAATAAGCATGAACGAAAATTGTTAACTCCACGAAAGACTCTTTATCGGAAAATAATTAAAATTTTAATTTTATCTAGTCTTGGAGCAACCTTGGCCTCAGGCTGCATCTTACTGATAGCTTCAATATTAAATAGAGATGATATTATATTTAAAATTTCTGATCTAGTGCTCTACTTTGTGATCTATTTAGTAGTTATGCCTATTACTATCAATTGGGCAGAAAAAAAAGAAATAATATACCACTGGATTTATCTCGAGAAATACCAGTATACCCCTTTACTAATATATAAAGTTACTTTTAATAACAGATTGCTACTCTCATCTATAGCATCCCCTGATGACAAACTTGATAAAGGATTTATTATTATTGAAGACATCTCAATTCTTGACAATGAAAAAATTCACTTTATTGGATCGAAAAAAAAGAACATTTTCTCTGTATATCGTCCAAAAATAGAGGATTTAATTGCAGCCATTGAAAAAAACTCTCCAAAAACAAACAGAGACGAAGATCAGTAAAGGCCTTCGTCTCTGTTTGAAATGTAATTTCTCAGTAGTAGATAAGGCAAAACTCACTTTCTCATCCCTGAAGTTATAAAGTTCAATTTATTGGATCTGATTTACTCACAGTAGCTTAGGAAATTGAAAACTATAGTTAAGGTGACCTAAAGTCAGAGCACAATTTTTCCCAACACTGTTGGTTACATCAAAAGTGAATAAAAGTCCTGTACAAAGGCTCTTTATAAGTTAAGAGTTCTTTTCATAACTCTTCATCTGATTACGTTACGTCTCCGTATCCATAATGAAACATCTCTTCTTTATAAGGCTCTAAAGCATAATCCATGAACTTCTGATACAAGTTTACTTACTTCATCAGATGCTTCGGAAAATTTTTGTTGGATTGCTCTAGGTACTATATAAGTTACGTTCACTAGGTAGGTTTATTTGTAAGTAGGATAGTTTATTCTGGTCAAGATTGTTGTGTCTTCGAAATAGTAATCGTCTTGATACCTATACCTACTAACCGAATAATATTGTCACTACCGCATGCATATGCATACTCCCTCACTTCTATTTCATAATGTTCCATCTTATTCGCAAATGGATAACTCCCTTTACTCTATTTTATCTATTGCACTCACACAGAGTGCGACCTCAAGCAGCCGAGTATAGTAGAATTATTGGAATTATTTCAATCCACACACTCCATACAGAGTGCGACATAAGGCCATTTTCGACGTGGACTATCTCAGAATATTTCAATCCACGCACTCCATACAGAGTGCGACCTTCATCGTATTACAGCGCAAGATCGTCGATCCAACATTTCAATCCACGCACTCCATACAGAGTGCGACTCAAGTTCGCTATGACCGCCGAACCCTTCATTACTATTTCAATCCACGCACTCCATACAGAGTGCGACTTGCAATCCTGGCATACTACACACCTAAAAGTTAATTTCAATCCACGTACTCCATACAGAGTGCGACGATACGTGACCGCTGTATCGAGCGCGAGTTTGTCGATTTCAATCCACGCACTCCATACAGAGTGCGACTCCAGGGACGGGGGTAACGCCTATGGACTGGAGACATTTCAATCCACGCACTCCATACAGAGTGCGACTCATGGTACTTAACTCTTACTTACTTTTAAATGTATTTCAATCCACGCACTCCATACAGAGTGCGACTGATCAGCAAGATCAACGACAACAACGCCACGATATTTCAATCCACGCACTCCATACAGAGTGCGACCTAACCTTTAAAGAGCACGGTCGGAGTTTCAGGCAAATTTCAATCCACGCACTCCATACAGAGTGCGACTATCCTCGCCCACTCGCTTACGCAAATGAATGGTATTTCAATCCACGCACTCCATACAGAGTGCGACCCATTTTTCCGACCAAGAAAAATAGTTCCTTCACGATTTCAATCCACGCACTCCATACAGAGTGCGACATGTAATATATCAATGACTTCCTGCAGATCGTGTTATTTCAATCCACGCACTCCATACAGAGTGCGACCTGAGAGGGATGCGGCTAACACTGAGAATTTGATCATTTCAATCCACGCACTCCATACAGAGTGCGACAGCGAAAAGTGACGTAAAAACTAGTTTTCAAGGATATCTATTAACGTATTTTCGATATTTCTACTACTTTAAAACTCTTATGACATAAAATCATTGCCAAAAGGTCACAAAAAAGACCTTTTCGACATATTTCGTGGTGCGAATCCCCCAGGGAAACCATGTGAGCTTGGCATTCGCACCTGCTAGAGTATTAATAGATCATCGATATCATAAGAATCTTTGGCTCCAACCTGTTGGACTTTACTTTTGTACTTTTCACCTAAGTTATAGAATCGAAGACTATCTGAATCCTTATCAATCAATTCTTCCAGTTCAAATCTTAATCGTCTAAACTGGGTAACGTCCATATACATTCAAATACGGAATTCTGTACACGTTGTCCGTGATCTACACACTTCTTTGCCACTTTAGATAGCCGTCTTCTGCCCTCACTATCTATCGTGTTTACATCGTACTTAATCAAAATAAGCAGTCATTGCACCTACTTCCACATACTCATCGATGTCCCCCGCGTATATATCTGGCAAATAATAATGGCTGAATAGGAGCAGCTAATTACGGAAGTTGTTTTTAGCCATTTGAAATCCCGGGAAGCCCCAATAGATAAAGGAAGGCCTGCCGAAATTACCATTTATTTCCTTATTCCACATATATCGATTGACTATCATTTTGTATTCTTTAAAGGACATAAATGCAGCAGTATTTTTATCAAAAGTGTTCATTAATCTATTCGCTGTTTACGGAACCATCTAATGACATCAAGTTATGTCTGCAAGCGATTAAATAATTTGTTTATCCTTGGTTTATAAAATAAGCCACTTAGAGTGAGGATATGTTCATTGTGGAATTTCTTTGGTATTGCATGTCCTTCCATTTTAACATATCACTAGTAGAGGTGGCATACGAGTACTGAAGTATCCATACATAAAGCCCACATATAAAATAAAAAAAGCGCCGAAGGCGCATAATAAATGAGTGATGTCACGAGTTTTATAGTCATTTAGAGAGATTACGCAGAGAAAATTACTTCCTTGCCTTTGAAAGGCCTACTACTAAGCTTATGATAATTGCGCTGAATAAGTTTAACATATGATCGATTTCATCCCACGATTTATGTCGTATTAACATATTGAATCCAATAAATACTAAGCTGCAGAGTATGAAGAATCCTAAGAAGTTTTGAAGGAAAATTTTAAAATTCATTTTAATCCGCCACATACCCGTTCAAAAACTTTGTTGCGGTTGTACGATTTAACTCATTCGTACGGGATGAATCACTATAAAAAATAGTATCCCATTTAGATCCGACAATGACAGTTGTAGCGACCAAGGATTTTTTTTCTGCATACCGCCGTTTATAATATACAAGTGGATATTGATCTTGAACAATGGTAAGAGCCATAGTACCTATAACTGATGTCGCCACTGCAGCGGAAGGGTTTGCAGCGGTTGCTAGCCCAATAAGTAATGCTGTCACGGCAGTGACAGTATATCTTTCTATTTTGCTGCTACCATTCGTCCAGGAACCATAGTACCAGGCAGATACTGCACCTCCCATATAGCTATCAAAAGGGGTTATCAAATCGCCTCTATCAGGACGCACAGGAATATTTGGGATAGTTGAGAGATCGGTTGTATCGACACCAAAATTTTGTGTTTCTGTTTCAATTACTCCATTCTCATTAGTAGTAACTTGGAAAAGAGAATTTTGGGTATCGATAATAGCAGTTTGAATTGCATGCTCAACAAATTCCCCTTCAGCGTTCTTCACATATATTGTACTATTAACCTCAGTAAAATCCTTATTAGCTCTTTCTTCAACTTTATACGTATCTCCATTACTTTCGTACGTATATACAAGATATGCGTCTCCCGGCTTTCCTTCTAAGAAAATAAAGTCTTGTTTTTCTTGTGAAAGTTGACTTACGCTAGCTTCTAATGCATTTGGAGCTGCAAGCATCACCGTAGGAACAACAACTTCAAGGCACAGTGCGATGGATAATGCAGCTGTAATTAATTTTTTCACAGATAGAATCTCCCTTCGACTTTCAAGTGTTTAGTTGAGAAACACTCCCTAAATGACTATATTTTCTATTTTATAACATTAAATATGCATAATTGTATTCATTGTGTAAACTTAATGTTAATTATAGATTTTAATTCCAATCGATAATTACGATAAAAAACGGCCAGATAATTGCCTACCATTTTTCGTGTAATTTGAGAGCTTAGGACTCTATTCCAACTCTTCCGCTGCCTCATACTCGATTTTTTGTCCTTGATCATCCAAAATCATTCTCAGTGATTTGCCAGTATGGATATGTTCCCAATGGATCGGTGATGGATCCTGGTCCCTAGACAAGCGATTAGCTGGTGTAGCTTAATGAATTAGCGCAAATAACGATTAGATATTCGCCTATTCTTAATAGGAGTATGTTGTTATCCAATACGGTTCAGTGGTTATTGACGAGATTGTTTTATCTATTTCAAATGGGATTACTGTTCCAGTGGAATTACTTCCGAGCGTTGGATCTGCTCTCTTGTCCATAATCCAGGCTTTATCCTGTTGGTCGCTCAATAGAGACTCACTACCCACACTTAGATATTTATCTAATCGGAAGTGCGTACATGTTATTTTCTATTTCGGAAACGGGTACAAGTTTTTGTTCTCAACCGCAAGTTACAGTACAATATTACGCTGCTTTAATACCTATCCGCTGGTATTAAACCTCTCACCGTTTCATTTGTTCTATAACCAAGTGAACAATTTATTATGCAATTTATGCGCTTTTAAGTGTATTCCTTAAATGTGTTTAGATATATATCTAATCAGAAATTAGACTATGTTCTTGTCCATTCCGGTAATCGGTACAAGTTCTTTTACCTCGACATCTTTTTTCTTCCACTTTTTTTTGTTTGAACCTTCCACACAGCATGAATTAGAGCAATTGAACAACACCTGTATGCTTAGAAGAATTAACCTCGTAAGGCATACTATATGCGCTTAACTAGGTTCCTATATATGAGGAGTATTGAGAGAAAGACAATGAATCACCACCATTAGTAACGGGCTTAGCAATCATCATTCAGAGGGCATCTAAACTAATCTAAAATATTTTTTTTACTTTGATCAAATTGCTTTAACATATTTCTCTTCTTGCTCGGTTCTCTCTAAAGATTTGCTCTTGATCATTATGAGGCACCTTCTGAGGTTTCTTCAGAAACGGTAAAATTTTTTTGTTTTTATTATGTACTCGCCTCCACATATCGAGTTTCAAGTAACATCATTTCTTTTCTATCCTGCTTTTAAACCTAAAAAATTGAAATAAAAAACTCGGTATAATCACCGAGTTTCTTTAGAGTTACCTTTTTTAAAATGTGTACTCACTAACGTGAAATCATCAATCATTTTGTTCGTTCTTCTTATATGTTGAAATATTTTGACCATATTTTCTCTTTTTTTTCGGTTTGAGGTAAGTATCTCACGCTGTGAATGTAATTCAACCTTCTGTGGTTTTATGGATTCTGTCATGGAGTGTTACCTCCTTTTTTAGAAGTTCTTTTCGAAGAATTAAACAGAAAACCATGAAATATAGACTTCTCTTACTTCGATAATATCACTTCGAAGCATCAGTAACAACGCTCTATCATTTGATTTATCAATGTGAAAGTTCCATATCTACTGAACCTCATTCAACATTTTCATGTTCTATTCTTTTACTATAACAATGTTTAAATCACCTAATTTACTTCTTAAGTTTGTATTATATAATCTCTATAATAAAAAGAATAAAGGCCTCCAAAAGGAGGCCTTTCAAGCACAATTACCATAAGGTAACGGCGTTTTTGTATAAACATCAGATAATCGCCACAACCAACACCGTTGGCGGGGAATATAGCAACACCTCTTGCAAGAAAAGTTATATCAAGGTATTCTGTTCCTGTCAAGGGAGTGTTGAATAAAATTAGTTATTCTTCGGTTAACCCTGCCGCCGCTTGACTCATTGTTACTAAGATTCTTTTCTTCGACTGGAGTATCGATGCATCTCATTCAGATATAAATCCGAAAGAAGTAGGCTAATCTCATTTGCCAATTTACAGACCCTCATCGCTACATATGTGTTTATATTTCCTCCGTAACACTTCGTCAACAACTGAATTCTTTTCGTAATACCCCGAATGATTGCGGTAAAAACACAATCATCTGTATCAGCGCCCAACCTCGACGTATCTGAACAGGAGTCACCAATGCACGGCGCACCATGAAGCCTGTTCTTGCAGCGGACGGACGGAAAGAATTATTTTCAGGTATAGCTCTGTTCATCTCAAAGTACCCCTGTTTCCAAATGGGTCCATACTGATCTGCATGAAAAATGTCTGTTAGTTCGAACGCCTTACGTTAGGCTCCGATACCACCTGTCTGTGCCTGGGTCAACGAAGCCGCAATATTCTTGGCGTAACGAACCGCATCTCCGATCAAGATGAGCTTGAAGCATAATGCATCACCTTTATCATAAAATGCCTTGGCCGAGGTGGTTCAATGATATAAGGGTTGACGATATCCTGTGCAGCCCACCCCATGAAGCGTAGAGCCGGGAAATGCGGGCAAACGTGTCGTTTCCTTACGTTTAAGTCGAATAAGTAACGGGAGGTATTCTAGCGAAAAAAAAGGTGTTTGTCTATTTATACGATACCGATATAGATCAAAGATCACAAAACTAACGGCAAGCCATTCGGAATTAACCCGAGTCGCTACATATGGAGTGCATCAAAAATTTTACTAGAGATAATATCAATGTACAGTTTTAATCCTTGCACTCCATACAGAGTGCGATATCGTAACTCAATACTCGGCATTAACCAGGACGAATTTCGATCCACGCACCTCATACGGAGTGCGACGCATACCATCAGATAAGAAACACAAACTTTGATATTTTCAATCCACACACCCCATACGGAGTGCGACGTCAACGGTGGAAAGAGCTACATGCTGAAGGAGGAATTTCAATCCACGCACTTCATACAGAGTGCGACACGCTACTATCGGAAAGAACTGCATAAAGCCAAGAATTTCAATTCATGCTCCATATAGATTGCAACTTTGTAAGGCAGCTCCATTGGCTATACTGGACTTAATTTCAATCCACGCACTCATACAGAGTGCGACAAGGTGCCCATTACATATGCGAACATTTAAGACTAGTTTCAATTCACGTATTCCATACGGAGTGCGACCGGTTTTCCTTACCCTTCTCTCCACTGATCAGTTATTTCAATCCACGCACTCCATACGGAGTGCGACATGAATTCAAACAACCGACTTTTTTGGGCTATGTAATTTCAATCCACGCACTCCATACGGAGTGCGACATCAGATGAAAGCAACCATGCTTGGAATCATGAAATTTCAATCCACGCACTCCATACGGAGTGCGACAACTGGTATTGGAAAAGACAAGTGTTGTAGAAACATTTCAATCCACGCACTCCATACGGAGTGCGACTCTTCAGTTCAGGAGGAATTTTCGGGAACTGATCGATTTCAATCTACGCACTCCATACGGAGTACGACCGATAATCGCGCTATGTTGATGGGCAGTATGGACATTTCAATCCACGCACTCCATACGGAGTGCGACCCTGCTGGTGGCGGTAACTTGATCACCGCGCCATGATTTCAATCCACGCACTCCATACGGAGTGCGACCATGCCAAGCTTCATGCAATGTACATGGTCCTGTAATTTCAATCCACGCACTCCATACGGAGTGCGACAAATCCGGGATGGCTTGGGGTAAATTCGGAACCGAATTTCAATCCACGCACTCCATACGGAGTGCGACGAAGGATAGCCCCTCTTATGCTATCGCCTGTAGCTATTTCAATCCACGCACTCCATACGGAGTGCGACACAACGTTTTGTGTGTACATGGGGTTGTCCAATTTATTTCAATCCACGCACTCCATACGGAGTGCGACCCACTAACGTTCTTGAAACTGGCTATCCAGTATTTATTTCAATCCACGCACTCCATACGGAGTGCGACATGATCGAGGTCATCAACCACAGATACTTGGAACAATTTCAATCCACGCACTCCATACGGAGTGCGACAGCGGAAATACACGTATTAAGTTATGTTTAGAATCCCTTAATACGTATTTCCGATACTTATTCCACATATTAGCTCCACTATATCCTACAACCGCATATAAACTCAATATCCTTGTTGCCAAAAGGTCATAAAACTGAAGATTTCGACAAATTTCGAGGTGCGAATCTCCCTGGGAATTCATGTGAGCTTCGGGTTCGCACCTGCTCCAGCTGACTTCATGGCATTTCGCAATTCATTACTACCACTGGATCAAGGATGAACTATACCTTCCGTCCTACAAGTTTCTCATTTTCGTTTCTTGAGGAGATCCAATACTTTTTTATTTTGGTCTAATATCTTTTTAATTCCCCAGTTGGGCACTGTGGTGTTAGGTTTATGATTACCTGCAGGTTTTATAAGTGTTTTTTTTCTCACAATAAGCCAGCTCCCCTATCGTTTTGTTAACAAGGGTTGGCATTATTGTAGACTTTTAAACTATCAGAAGAAGAAATAAAAAAAAGATGCTCTATGAAATTTCATAGAGCATCTTGGAGCACATAAACAGTAATTATCTATTTTTAAGGATATTCAGCACGTTATCGTTTGCTTTCAAAATTTTTTCTAGGCCCATATTCTTCTCAATCGTGGTCTTAGGCCGACGAACAACAACCTTATCCGGGGTTGCATCAACTTTTTTAGACTGTTTAAAAAGTGTCATAAATATCACCTCATATACTTAATATACCACACTACCCATCTATGAACCAATCAAATATCTGGACTAGATTAACAATATTATTAGCATCAATCCCATTCAATATGGCTCCAGATTCCGCTGCTTGAATAGTGATAATGAAACTATTGGTAGATCCGAAGAAAGGTACACAAATCGTATTTCCTTCCTCTACCACGTAAACTGCTGCTTCTGCTAATTCTTTACTCATTTCCTCTTTGTTCTCTTCAGGGATCAGGATACTGTTGCTTCTTTCAATCTGAGAGAGAGAACTCCTTATTTTAGTCATGCGTATTTCTATGTCGCTGTCGAATTGAATCGATGTAGTAGAGATCTGTAAGCCGAAGGTATCCGTGTAATATCGAAGATACTCTTTTAACATAGACGAGTACACATCCCACTCTGGCAACTGATCCTTCTGCTCATCTGTGAGCTCGGTTAGATGATGTTGTGAGTATTGAAGAACTGCAGTAAACTGAGCTGTTTTTTGAAAACTAGAGAGAATGATCCGTTCATTATCCCGTATTGTGTTTTCGATAATTTGATCATTTTTTTTGAATTCCGTATTTCCGATCTTTTGAATACTTGGCGTTTCTAAAATAGCCAGGTCAATAAAGATAGCTATACTGGCGAATTGTACGGCTTGCACCCAATCATTTAATAGAATGTGACCGGCTAAAATCATCCCAAAATAAATAAGTGCCATAATGGCATAGGACGTTTTACGGATGTTCAACAAATTGCTTTCATACCAACCACGATTGTACCAGTGTATTGCCGTTGCGAGTCCCGCTATGGCCATAAAGCCAATAGCCATCCATCCGAAATAAAACATGAGGTTCCTCCTAAACTATAGACTTCAGAATGGTATACAACATATAAACTCTATTGAATTCATGAATCATATTTAAATACAACATCCCATTCTCCTGTTACTTCATTAAATCCCTCTATTAGCACTTCTTCTTTAATTTGGTCGGACGCTATAGTTTGCTGGAACGTTTCATCACGAACAATTTCATAACCAGACCAATTATATGCTTTTATTTTACCTGGATCTAAGCCTATTAAGAGATTGACAGAGGAACAAATGAAATCAACCGAAGCAAAACGCAGACGAGAGGATTGATTGCTTAAATGCCTACTGCTGGTCAATACAACTCCAAATTCATGGATAATTGTGGCTATTGTTTCAAGCAGACTTGATTATTGTTTTAATCTTGGTCTGTATAGATACAGCATCGCTATTGGCAATACTGCTACTGGCGACCACTCAATTTAATATCTCATTTGAAAAGACCAAGTGTTTAAGCATCTGGTCTTTTTTTGATTTCTTTAGAAAAGTGTCGATACTTGCTACCCCGCTCTCAAATATATTCATAGTAAATACCTTACAAGCCTTACATTAAAGGAGATAGTACAGTTGAAAATATATCTACTGAATCAGCTTTTAGCGAAGAATACTTTGGATTGGAAGAAAACACCTTCTTTTAGCAATTATAATTACTGGCAAGAACTGAACGACCGTATCCTTGTTCTGAATAATTCTGTCGATGAATTTATCGTTGAGGAATAATGCTCCCCATCCTCAAATGGAACAAAGCGGACGAAGGCAACCTTGTTGAAGACCAAAAGCCAAGCTCTCCGAGCGAAGACCTGTTCGTTAGTCTTGTTCTGGGGGAACCATCAATAAATCAGAAACACCAGTTCACTGATGCTTTGACAATTACCATAAAGCACAGGTTCTGTAATACTTGTCCCCGTCCACCAACGTTCCAAGCAGAATCAGACGCCCAATTGTTGCAGAAGATTAGGCGACTAATCATCGGTGGTTTATTTCAATCCACACACTCCATACGGAGTGCGACTGCGACACCAACACCTTCAATCCCAGCAAGCAGCAATTTCAATCCACGCACTCCATACAGAGTGCGACGAGCTTAAAAACCCGGATGAATACAACGAAGCCTGATTTCAATCCACGCACTCCATACAAAGTGCGACTTGACGACTATGACCTGATGGACCTTGATCCAGAAATTTCAATCCACACACTCCATAAGGAGTGCGACGTTATGACAACCTGAAGTCCAAACGGACCAACATCACATTTCAATCCATGCACTTCATACAAACTGCGACCGCTTCAGCTTCTCTTGCATCTGATGTGCGCGGTATTTCAATCCACGCACTCCATACGGAGTGCGACTCTGCATTTTCGAGCTGGTTCGGTGATGTCATGCCATTTCAATCCACGCACTCCATACGGAGTGCGACTCTTACGCAACATAACATACGAAGAGGCGCGCGAAATTTCAATCCACGCACTCCATACGGAGTGCGACTGAACGTATTGTAGACGTAGAGGAGGACGCAGAATATTTCAATCCACGCACTCCATACGGAGTGCGACGTTCCGACACTGGACTACTTGCATAATGCTGTAGAATTTCAATCCACGCACTCCATACGGAGTGCGACCCATGATCTCCACTTCCATTCCCCTATTTGGTTCCATTTCAATCCACGCACTCCATACGGAGTGCGACTTGGATAGTGTAAAAAATGATGTAGTTAGTTCGGGATTTCAATCCACGCACTCCATACGGAGTGCGACTAAAAATAAAACCAAACAAATGGAGGGTATCACATATTTCAATCCACGCACTCCATACGGAGTGCGACGCGAGAACTGAATCTGACGATGGTGGACCTGTAAATTTCAATCCACGCACTCCATACGGAGTGCGACAGCGGAAATACACGTATCAAGTTATGTTTAAAATACCTTAATACGTATTTCCGATACTTTTTCCACATAATAGCTCCACTATATCCCATAACAGCATATAAACTCAATTTCCTTGTTACCAAAAGGTCACAAAACTAAAGCTTTCGACAAATTTCGAGGTGCGAATCTCCCAGGGAAATCATGTGAGCTTGGCATTCGCACCTCTACCTGGCGATTATCCAAATAGCTTATAACATAGCTTCCCTCGAGCCAAACAATAGAAAGCATACTTCCTCACCGCATAATATTTCATATCTTGGAACCCATCACGTGAATCCTTCGCAAACTGGATTCAAGCTGATTTAACTTTACACTACGCATCTTTACGATGTTGAACGAATTCCAAGTGCTTCCTTTTTATGTCTTCCGACACCTCTGTTTGTGGCAGCAGAGACTCATAAACGACTGTAGTACTTTCCTCATTTAAAACATCAGGAAGGATATGAACTAATCCCTGTAATTGGCTTGTTAGATTCATATGTTTCGTAATAACAATGCCTTTTGATTTTACTTTGATCAAATCAATATTTGAGTCGTTATTAAATACGATAATGGAATGGAACGGTATGTCTTTATAGCGTTCACCCAAAAAAAGCTTAATAGCTCGAATATGCCCCGCATTCTGCATAATTGGATTGTAAAATTCATTTCGATCCTCAATAAACGCTTGATTCCATATGCGTTCATCTTCATTCCCAACAATTACTCCCCGATAGTTCTTGGATTCAATTACATAGATTCCAGTACTATGGATGGCAACTAAGTCCACTTCAGTGTATTGTCCACTGCTTGTTGGTACATAAAGAGATGAAAGACATTTGATATGGGGATGACTTTTCAAGACAGCATCAAGTACAATGGCTTCTCCCTGCTGCCCCTTATCGAAAAGGACTACTGGCGTATCTACCAATGAGCTACTTTGCTCGCCTTCCCATTCCTCTTTCTTTCCTAAACTCCGGTCTATGCTTCTTTCCTGTTCTTCATAGGTAAGCGAGCGATTCATGGGGGTTCGGCTTGAGAAAATCCCACTAAGTAATCCTATTAAAGCTACGATTCCAAACAAAATCCCGACAACAAGTCCAAGGTGATCAAAAATCCACGTCACAATGGTTGCAGTTCTTGTTAGTAAATACACCTATCTATCACCCTCATTTAGAAACTTAGTTTGACCTATTCATAGAATGGTTCTGTACATCTAATTAAACTTACTTCCTACATGAGTCAAGTTATAGGGACCACATCTCGCTATATGAATTTGTTAGCTCTACGATCAGGAAGTATTCGCTTCATCGTTTTGTATGTACAAAACACATCACATACACAATAGGGATTGTTATTAGATAAATCGTGAATTCAATCATTCATTATGTTCCTAGGCCCGATTTAAACATGGATTAGTTGTTATAATCAATCATCTCCTTCTTTTCATGCTCTACTCTACTATGCAAATTACTTAACTCTAAAATTGAATTAGAAAATTTAGTTTTTGTTCATTAATATTGGTTTAAGATATTTATCCGATAATTCCGCTAGCATGCCTAACGCATTCTCTTGTGAAATAAATCCTAGTCCTGCAGATGGGAAGGGTATTAAGAAAATGTATAAGACCCTATTATCTAATGAAATTTCTGCCTTAAAGGCTTTTTGTAATTGCCCCTTACTGTTCCTCATATCACAAGAGAATGGGATGGATGAGAATAGATTTTTTCCAAACATTAATTCAAGAGCATCCTTCTTAAAGCCAGCAGCTCCGCCAATTCCAAGGAGAATTTGTGCCCTAGATTTTGTTAGAGCATTTTTGATAATTCTAGCTCTGAGATTCGTATCTTCTTTGAAGTCACTAAAACTCGATGTGGAGTATTTTTGGGGCTTGAATCTACCTTTTGGTTTATTGAACGCTGCTAAATAAGGGTTGCCTTGATTTGGTTTATCTTCAGGAGATAGAGCTACTGCTCCATACTCATTTGGATACCATTTTCTCTCTGTTGATCTGGGAAGCGGTCTCCAGTCAATTAAAGCGGTTTGAATTCCCTCCGTTTTTGGTTTGTAGAGCTTGTCGCCAATGTATTCCTTGATTACACAAAATTCGTCGGTATTCGGAGAACCTTCAAACCAGTTGGATTGGCTGTTTCGTTCATGAGCTAGACAAAGCCTTGCAATAGCTGCATTAAAAACGCCTTTTGTAAAACCCTTAGAGTGTTTTTTTTCATAACCAGTAAACAATCCCTCAAAATCTGGATAATAAAATCCCTCTCGCCAGTTATTTGCTTCAATACAATAATTCCTTACATCCGAAGATTCATCCGTTGTAATCAATCGCGTCCTGGCTTTAACATTTTCTGTTACTGTATAACCACCCGTGCCCTCTTCATTTCCGAAAACTAAAATATCTGCATTAAGAATATCACCACAACCTATGTAGGAAAGTAATATATCGTATTCTGCCTTACTTAACCTCCAGTCCTCCACCCTGATTCCACCCTTTTGAAAGATATAATCTAAACTTGAATCCGATTAACTTGTCTCATCCAGCACGCTAGAACTTCCATTTTTAATTAGTATTCTCTGATATTCTACGTGTCGTTAGATTTCAGGTTTATTTATCTTCTAATTCTTCTTGGCTTATTTTTTAATTTTTCTTGTTCTCTTTTGTCCTGCATTCCATAGAGACGAACAGCTTTTCTGATATGTTTCTCCATTAAATCTAACTGGACATAGATATCCTTTAGTCCTCTCTCTTTAATCATGAAATTCCCTTTATACATGTTCATATCTAGTACATATGATCTTGAATAACTATTTGAATCAATATCTTGATAATCAATTTGAATATCAAATATAGGGAAGTTTTTACGTTCATCCATGATTTCTATAAAACTACCTGCCAAAGCGTTAACGGTTTGACCTGGAGCTAAAAATGCAACGCCTTCATTAAGCATATATGCATTTATTAAATCTTTAGGAACTTCTTCCCCATTTCTTGGTTTCAAATGTATCTTAATATTCTTGGCTGCATTGTCACTCTTATTGGTCAACAAAAATGAAACCAGCTGAAGATCGTTTGAGTGAAAATAACCGATAACATTGGGCGTGTTATTTTCTTGACGAATTCTTTCGTTTTGCTTTAATGATTCAGCACTGTACCGTTGAGAGTTTCTAGCAAACCATACGTTGAGAGCGGTCAATAGGATAGTGAGTGTAATATTAAATACGCCAATGATGTTGATATTCTCTGAAGCCCATTGGTTAAAATTCATTCCTTGGCACTCCTTATTGTTTGTAAATGTAGACTTTCTTCACATTGTTTTAATGTGATTCTTGACAAGAGTTTGTAAGAGAGTCTTCAGATAATAATTCGCTTCCTTATCAAGCGGAACTTCATAATAACTTTGCTCCAATTTCAGAGCTTTTTCTTCGTTTAAACGTGTGATCTTTTTAAACTCATCCAATGAAAGCTCACCATGCTTCAATCCAAGCATATATGCTCTATCCGTTCCTTCATATGTAATCGCACCTTTAAAATCCTTAAACTCAGACTTATGAAAACGGATTAAGAAGAGTAGAAAGTGTAAGGACATCATCGCCTTTTTCGTGTTATATCCATATTGAGCGATCATGCTTTTCTGTGTTTCAGAGTTTGGTTTGGTAAGATCCCTCACCTGTCCTCTATACATGCCAAAACAACTATTGAACAGACTCTTTAAGTTAATTGTTGAAATCCTATCTCTGTAATTAAGAAGTTGCTCGATCTCAGCATATCCAAAGGTATCTACTTCTACGGAATATAGAAGTTCGAGGAAGGTGAGATTTGAATTGGTCAGTAGTTTTTCTAACTTTCTAACATCATGAATTTCGATATCTTCTGTCGTTGAAGTTTGAAAGTTCTTATATAGAGATCCTGTATACAAATCATTGAAGTTCGGTAACACAAAGTATTTGACATCCCTATCTGATGCTTCATCATTTAAGTTGCGGTTAATGCTTCCCGAAACGGTTCTCAATACGGCTTCCCGATGATGTATCTTCACTATTCCTCACCCCTTCCTAAAGAAAGCCTTGTTTGATGTATCTTTCTTTCTCTTCTCGAATGCGATCCACGAATAATACGATACCCAGAATAGTAACGGGAATATAGCAACTGCCATATAGCGTTTATCATAAGGGAGCGTAAAAATAGCAACAATGGAGATCGGTAAAATAATGGTTAGTAGAATTACATATTTGCCCCAATGTGTTTTTAATATATCCACCCGCTCCTTAGTCGATTGAAATCAAATTCATATGTACTTCGTTTTGCCCGCCTTCGCTCAACATTCCTTCGTCCCAATCAAAACGGGTTGTAACGGGCTGTTGCGATACTCCCCAATATCTGTGACTAATCTGCAAGAGAATCCTGATTCAATAGCTTTTAGTGCTGGATATAGATACTTGGAATATCATTGTTTTACTACAGTTCACGTTCACATACTCATTTTCTCCATCGTTCTCAACACCCATCTTAACTCACGTTCATTCAATACGAACTCATCGTACACTCCTTATCACAAGATCACACTTCATCATTAGCGGATAAAGCTGGAATATGTGCTAAAGTTCTTCCATCTGTCAGTTTCTCAATTCTATCTTTTTGTACATTACGAAATATATCTGAAGGGAGAAAACGCTCCGTTGAGCCAATGACACTTTTACCATCCAAGTACATTTGGTACTCTTTACTTGAATGAAAATAGATAAGTACTTCATCGTTTTCATCTGCAAGTTTATCAATATCGTATCTAGGGTTTAGCTTTAATCCTTCTTCTCTTTCTTTTTCCAATCTCTTAAAAAGTTCTGTTATAGTTTCCATTCATCCAAACCTCCTATTGAATAGATTCGATTCAATCAACCACACCGAATCCTATACCCCCAACGGGTTCTTATATAGTCTACCATTTCTCAACATGCTATGGGTATACATGGGAAACACTTGTTTTTTCTTTCAACGTACATTGTACGTGCATACTCCGTTATATGGCACTTCATCAAAATAGTTATACAAAGAAACACAGAGATCGTTCTATTTAATTGTAAAGGCGTCTTGAAATAGTATGCCTAATTTATGTACTGCAACTTTTTTTGCCTGTCCTTCTGCTTATACAACTACATTCTTTTCATCTTTAAACCTACGTAACTAACTGCCCTCATCAGTCGCGCTGTTACCCATAGGCTATAGACAATCGCCAGACACTCCACTCTTCGAAGTATCGCCGTCCCCATTGCTCTCCATTTCATTAGAGAGACGATAAAACGCACGATTATCGTTAATTCATCAATCCCCTCTCGTATTAAGCTCTCCTGTATGTGGTATAATCAAGGGGCGAAGGGGTCCAAATCTTCGCCCTGGCTCGTTTGTTTTCCTAAACAAACGGGCTTTATTTTTTTCGTTGATGTTGTCTAGTATATTCATTCAGTACGTTGTCCAACTTCTGCGATTTCTCCACTACCTCCACTGCTGTTAAACCCATCCGCTGGGCTAAATCAATAAGCTCTTTTCGCAACACTTCAATTTGAATACGTAACGCCTCCGTACCCATGTTGAGTTTTCCTCCTTTATACATCCTTTAATTAGAACAGACTTTTTTTACCCTAAACCTCATTCGGCACCGTTTGCCTGTCTAGCCCTAGCGGCGATGAGCGGAATCTTTTAAGGTTGATGAGCAGTTATCTTACTAGCTGACATGCCTTACCTTATGAAGTTTTCAAAGAAACAAATTATTCGTATACCGTAGCCGTCGCAGATTTAAGATCATATAGGTTCTCGCAGGGCAAGGCTGCCCGAAGGGACGACAAAATTAGGTGGAATGATTTTCTCAACATAATTTTGTCGCCTTGCCCGGAGAGGTTCTATATGATCCCATGCGGTTAGATGGCTACGGAATACGAATGATCTCTTTGAAAAACGGAATAGGGTAAGTCTCCACGCAAGGTATGCGAACGTGACTTTTTTTCTTCTTCGAATATGCAACCAAAGGTTTTGAATCAAAGGTCTACTCAGGTAGTTTTGGAACGATGAAGGAATGAAGCGAGCGTAATAGAGTCATGGTTTCTTATTTGCTTCGTAGTACATGGTGGGTATTGTGAAGTGAAGTGAAACGGAGCGAAGCCATGCCCATGATATATGAGCATTGCCCCAAGTCTTTAACTTCCTTGCTAGTCCCGTTAAGAATTCCAATGGAACCCAGACGACTTATCTGGGGTCGCTTGGGATTTAGGGACGGTGAACTGCGGGAATACTCCCGCTATATCTACATCTCTTAGCTTTATGTGTAATAAGCTCGCCCTGGTATTTGTTGATTGATTGAAATGAAATGTACTCTTAAACGACTAATCTAATCTGCCCTGACCTTGAATCTGAAGAGGTGATATGTATACAGAGCTATAACATCAATATTGGCTATACAAATACTAGAAGGCAGTGTGAAGGAATGATTGCCTCTTCACTAAAGCCATTTTATCTTTTATGATGTGTCTTCATGCGGTAATGATACGAATTAGTAGGAACCGAGAAATATATAACAAATAAGTTCTCGTAAAGGCAATACTTATGTATTTATCTTTCAACTCTATCCAAGCACAAAATTTCCAGTATAAGACGATATCCAATTTAATGTTCAGCGTGTACTCTTTAGTATCAATTCCAATCCATATATGGCTCATATCAGCACGAACGAGATCGAAACGTAACGCCACACATTAAATTGTGATGAAACAACAAAAATTTGCTGAACCTATGGCACAACCAGCTAAATACATTCACTTAATTAATCACGTATACATTACGTATATGTTTACGTGTATACGTAAATGTATTTAAGAGACCCTCTGCAATTTGCAGGTGACCTTTGTTTGTGATACATAACTAAACCAAAAAAAACACCCATCATTCGCTCATTAGGAGCAGTATGTTGAGTGCTTTTTCTTTATTGGATACCTTTGAGACGGAGCGGAATGCTTTCACTGAAGTTCGATCCAGCTGCTGGTGTTTGAAGTCTGATTACAAGATCGGTTAGTTGAATAGTTCCTGTTTTAGGGATAATCACAGCAGTGGTGTCTGTCCGGCTATTGCGATAAACGTCTGCAACTGTATTCAGCACACCTTTTTGGAAAAAGGCATCCCGATCGGGACTATTAAATCCATCGACTTGAAATTGAATTTTTGTGTTAGGGTTATATTTTTTTGTATCTTTGTTAAATACCGGCCCACCTTTGAAATAAAGGACATAACTCTTTTTCTGGTCTTTAACCATCAAATTAGTGATTGAAGGGCGGTTATTATACCACTTAAGCGTATTGATAGGCGCAATCAGTCCAAGGTTCGGGTCGTTAGGATCAGCCAAGTCGATAGCGATAAGAGCGTCCAGCTTAGCTTGGTACAGACCATCTTTCGATGTGATGGTCATAAGCTTTTCGTTCCACATTTCTTCGACCGATTCTTTTCTAGCTTGTCTCAGATCGGATTCCGGAGTAACCCACATTTCTGGCATCACGGTGAAGATGTTGGTACCATGCCATGCGATTTCTGCACTACCGACCGCATACCTGTCGACGTCAAGGGAAGCGCCGGTATTCTTGGTAAGAATACGTTCGATTACAACGATTGCCTGCGCACGCGTGGTCAGTCCTTTCGGAGCGATCTGCCCTATACCTACCCCTTTAATGAGACCGGCTTTCGTAGCGAGATACATCCATTTGTCATCTTCCTTTGTTGTTTCCCCGATCGCACGAGCTGCAACACGGGCCATCTCTTCGCGTGTCATCACTTTCGCCCAAGCCGCTTCGTTATCGTTAAAATCGTCAGTTGCGAAAAGACCTGCTTTGCTTGCGGTATCAACGTATTCCGTGTACCATTTACCGCTGGATGGGGTGGTTTCAAGCTCCATGGCCGAGACGACCATCTTCATGAATTCAGCGCGCGTGACGCTGGCGTCTGGTTTAAAGGTACCATTCGTATATCCATCGACATAACCTTTGGAAACGCCATTAGTAATAGCACCGGCGCCCCAGTGGGTCGATTGAACGTCGGAAAATGGAGTTTTAGCGGCTTGCGCGTTAGGTATTGTGATACTCATCGTACCTAACATAAGCGCTGCTGTCAGTGTGATTCCTGCGATTTTGATAAACTGTTTTTTCATGAACTCTCTCCTTTTGATTCGGCGCTCTTGATTTAGGAGAAAACTCCTCAATATTCATTATCGTCACCATAGGCTTAGCGATTAAATACCTGCAAAAACCAAGTTGGATTTTATGTATCTAAAACTTCGATTGAACGATTCCTAAAGGTACACAAAAAAAAGATTTTGAGCATTTCCGCAACGATCCCTATTGTCAGTCCGCTAGTTAAAAACAGTAGTTGATCTCGGTGTTGCCTTCTTAAGTTTTATTAAGTTAACGTTTCGATAAATAGGAATTAAGCATTCATACAGTTAGTCCAAGCTTACTAATAAGTAAATCACCTTGTTCTATTTTCAATGAGTTCTTTTCTTGTTTAAACGCCCAACCAATTTCATTCGCGTGCCTTATTAAAAGTTCGCAATTCCTAGGTTTGTGTGGGTTAAAGTGCCAACTACCTTCCCATGTAAATAACACTTCAAAATATGAGGTTTTAGATGAATAAACCTTAAAATTAACAAACGTATTACTAGGAATCTCATTAATGACACAGTGAAACTGATAACCATTTACCATTATCTTTTTAGCTCTCTTGCGGAATGTCTTTCCCATACAAATGACCCTCCTGAAACACAATAGTCTTTCAAGCATGACGAGTCATACCTTAGTTCGAAATATACCACATAACTAGAACTATACTGCCTGTTGCTTAATCTTCACAATAGATCTTTTCCTTTAAAGCGACCTCTCTTAGGCTGTAGGTTTCCATGGTATAGCAGTGGATTTAATCTTGACCTTCTTCAAATAATTCTCTGAGCATCCTATCCTTGTTATTCACAAACTCTTTCATCATCATAAAATGGTCGGTTTCTTCCAATACTTGAACCTCGATACCATCTGGCTTTAGATTGTAAATAATCGAATCTGGGTATGCCATGAGGATTGGGGAATGGGTCGCAATAACAAATTGAGAGTTTTGCAAAACAAGTTCATGGATTCGTGTCAGCATCGCCATTTGGCGAAGGGGAGACAATGCAGCCTCAGGCTCATCCAGTATATATAATCCATTCTCCCCGAATCGATGAATGAACGTGGAAAAGAACGACTCTCCGTGCGATTGCTCATGCAAGGACTTGCCACCGTACGAATCTTTAATAGGGCGAATAGGGCGACCGAATGAAGGCTGACTGTCCAACTCATCGATCGTCGTGGCTAAATTATAATAACTTTCTGCCCGGAAGAAGAAGCCATCCCTCGGGCGTCGCGGACCTTTGATCAATTGTATATATTCATATAAGCTCGAGTGGGTAGCCTGGGTTGAGAAGGAAAAGTTGATGGTCCCACCCTCCGGGTTAAATCCCCATGCAACAGCGATGGACTCCATCAGTGTTGATTTGCCCATCCCATTTTCACCTACGATATAGGTTACCTTGGGGTGAAAATCAAGAGTATTTAGACTTCGAATGACTGCCAAATTAAAGGGGTAACGATTATAAGTGGGGACTTCGTGCCTTTTGAGCTGAATTTGTCGTAAATAGGCATGCTGTACATTCAATATAGTTCACTCCCTTAATCGTTATCCTCACCTTTGTTGGCCGACGCTGACTCATGTCGCACCTTTCGTTTACTCCATCAATCAAATCATACCACATACCGAAACTACTCTGCCCGTTAGCTTAACAAGTATCGCCTATCTAATATAGTTCTCCACCGTCCTCCCCATTTCTTAGTTATTCAGTGATTCTTAAGAACTATGATATGTGATACAATATTCCTAATCCTACCAGTGTTAGATGGATATCTTTAATGAAAAGATGAATTACATTTTCTAAATTGTGAGGTGAATTATCAGAGTAACAAGCTAGGTACTAAACATTGCTAGTACATAGAGTATGTTTTTGGGAGGCCGTTCTCAAAAATTAACGGTAATTAAGTATGAATAGAACGTACGGTGTAAGGCTTTTGTAGAACTTGAAGAACGAATTGATTTGAGGAGGAAATATGAAAAATATTTTAAAGGTTCAGGGTATTCTATTGGCTATTCTGCTGGTTATTGTGGCTCCTGGAAATGCATTGGCTTCAGGCTCTTCTTCCATCGCAACAAATGCACAAACATATCTGGAGTATATGGGTGAACACCTTAAAGATAGTTCAGCCTCTCCTACAGATAATTCCATGGGAAATGGTAAAGTTCATGAACAGACAAAACGATGGATTAGGAGCACGCTAAGAGAAATTGGCGTAGACTCTCGATATATTAATGAGCAAAATTTCAACACACAAAAAGACACTACTGGCGTAATTTCTGCGCCGTGGGGACATCATGTATTTTTTAAAGGCTCGAATATTGAAGTTACACTGAAAGGGAAAGATCCTAGCAAACAAATCATTGTTAGTGCCCATTATGACGGATCAGGCTATTCGAATAACGCTTCGGGGGTAGCATTAATGCTCGCTCAAATCAAGGAGCTAGTCGACAAGAAATCTCCTCACGCAGTTAAATTGCCGTATACCGTAAAATTTGTTTTTTTTGACATTGAGCGATTCGATAAGGGATCAGAGTACTATGCAAAGAAAATGACTGCAGCAGATAAGAAGAATACTCTTTTCATACTCAATATCGATAATATCGCTCGTGGTGATTACCCCAATGTTTATGGAGGCATAACCGATCCAAATAATAACTCTGTTGTACATACGGAAGCATATAAATTAGCCGTTTCCAAAGCCTTAGAATTAGGAATTAATGTATTTGATACAGAGGCGCTAGATGGATATTACAACACACATGGCAAAGGTCCCGAAATTAGCGAAAATACGATATATACCAACCCATGGACAAGCTCAAATCCTTCTCCGGGCGTAAAGTATTCTGTACTTTCTCCTTCAAATGGAATAAGTAGAAGTCATATGCTCTTTGTAGAAGCAGGGATACCTTATGCAAGTTTCGAAGCCTCGAACTGGTTTGCAAAAAGCATGGATGGTACTTTAATTGAAGCTCAAAATGATGGATTAATATCTTTCGTTCAACGAGATTTCTACATTTCAGGAGGGAAAGAGCATGATACGATGAAAATTCTAGAAGCTTATTTTCCAGGACGTTCATTGGCACATTACGATGTCTACGGACCATTGTTGAACAAAATGCTGATGGAGCCAGACATCAAAATACTCCGACCAAGTCAATAAAAGCAATCTACATCAAAAACAGTTACAGGGAGCTATGAATCCGAATTATTCGGCGCTTAGTTCGCCCGTAACTGTTTTTGTTTGATTTTTCTCGACTCTGAGGTGTAATTTTAGTTGCCATAAATTGAACGTTTGGTCACGAAGCCTCCTTTTAAACCTGTATGTAGCCATACTGTCTTGTCATAAGGCTACTAGAGAAAACTCATAGTCTCATTTCTTATAAGAAACTGAAACCATTCTTCTTTTTCCACATATGGAACTATTAATTGATAGTTCTTGCCGAAAACAAAACTTAAAAGAAACGTATCTAAATTTTCGAATTCTTGGAACCTCCCCTCCTCTTCTATTAGAATCAACGAACCAGAAAACTTGTCTATAAAAAGCGGTTTATACACTACTTGTCCTATCTCAAGCCACCTATTTATAAACTCAGGGAATTCGCTTACCCTAAATTGATTATCAGGTAATTCTTCATAGGTCCAAAAATCAATCGCCCCACAGCGTGCACCATTTGTTTTTTCTAGAAATGAAATGTACTGAGTGAGGTGAACAGAATTAAACTCAAACTGAATACCAGAGATCCCCTCATTTAACTCACCAACTATTATCCCATTTGGATCCTCTTTCAAGCTTATCTTTAACCTGCAAATTATATCTTTTAGATTCTTATTCATCTTTGGCTGCACTCCATATGTATATCTCATTAATAGCGTTGAATTTTCTTAATTATATCACGATGGCTTTGATTCATCGTATCATTAGCATTTGTAAATTGGGATAGAACAGGCTTAGCCGATACACTAATCATAATAACCACAAAATTACTATTATGACTCCTTTAGAATACATCTTCACAAGTGTTCACTTCGTATACTTACTAGCTCTTCACTCTTTATGAGCTCCATCTCTTAAACCCCAACAAATAATGGTGAGTTACGCTAATCTTCCTGTTAGCTGAATCAAAGAAGCAGCCGATTATATTCATCAGCTGCTTCTTTGGTTTTCCGTGATTTTAATAACACAAGGATTTAGGTATAACCGAAAGCAACCTTAAAAGAGGTCACCATTACATGATAGAGTACTTGGGTTTCATCATTGACAATAAACGAGATCGTATACACGTCTTCAATATTTTGGATCGGATCATAAATTGAAATATCCTCATAGGTGCCATCGCTCATCCTTTTATAAAAATACTCTATGATCCCTTTGCCGCTCACTCCAGCTGACCCATATCGATCTATAATATCTGACAAGGTGCTTTCACCCAACACAATCCCTTTTTTTGTGATTAGTGAAGTAGCTGTATTAGGGGAACCATCCATGTATGAGTCAATACTCCAACCATCTAACTCTCCACTCTGGTTAAAGTGTGCGGTGAATAACGGATATGTATCAGAATCAAATATATTCTTTCCTTTAGATTCTCCGAATTGTTCATCAATTGATTTTTTCGAGTCTCCAAATCTAAGTTCTGGAACATCGCCAAGAATGTACAAACTAAAATCCTCATCAGTAACGGGCTCCGTACTAAAATCAGGAATCACTTCAGAATTTATGTCCATTAGATCAGGAAGAAGACTAAGATCTGTAGGAACTTTTGGTCTTACATCGATCTTCAGTTTTCCATGAAAAGCAAGCTGACGTATCCATTGAAGTGCTTCTGCTCTTGTAAGCGTACTTTCCTCATCAAACTGCTCTGGAGAATTAGCTTCACTGTTGGATAATCCATGTCCAATCAGATAGGCAACAGCATATTGGCCAGTATAATGAACGCCTTGAGTTGCACTGATAATTTCTGCAGCACGTAGTTTAGTAATGGGCTGCATTCTCATCGCAAAGTTGTTTTCTCCCGTTGTCGGATGGTTGTATAGTTTAGCCACCCTGTAGAGACCTTCTGTCCAACTCTCACTGGGTAGATATGCACTATTTGCACTTGCATTTGGAATGGCCATACCCTCTGCTCTGTATAACATCTTGAGGAATTCAGCCTCTGTGATTACTTGATCAGGCTTAAGGTTGTAATCGGAATATCCATTAATTATATTTTCAGAGATACCCCATTGAAAGAGACGCTTGGCCCAGTGCTCGTTCATGTCTCCTGCTGGAATTCCTCTCCACGTCAAAGTGGCTATATCTTTGTCATTCTGCTCCTGCATCTCGGATCCGGCTACTGCAGTTGTAGAACCCAATAGTGATGCGGCTAAAACCAAACAAGCAGTCATACGTGTAATACTTTTCATTATCGTACCATCCTTCTAGGATTTAATCGTAACTATAATTATTTATCGGGTGCTTGGCTTATTATGTATAGAATAATAGTAAAATAGCACCGATTCAAGACTCGTAACACGCCTTCACCTCTCATTTATGGAAATCCATTTTTCCAAACAACTCTTGAATTTTTAATGTCAATGCCTCGTTGTGGATGTAATAATGTCCGCCCTGCGAATTCGGAGTGAATCCCAACTTACTCATGTGACCTTCCCGCAAAGATACCGAGTACAGGAAGCCACTTCTCTCCTCTTGGTTCGAATCAGGCTCGAATTTCATGTCTTTTATTTGATCAATCCACTCTAGGATCTGTTTTTGGTTAAAGAACATTTTCCGCTCGCCTGAGCTACCGTCCGTAATCTCAATGGAATCCACATTCGCAATATCCCCTGGATAGAGTTCTTGCAATGTCATTGTGGTCAGCTTCTCAGCTTGAGGTTTACTGCAAGCAACGATCGCAAACCCCATGAGTAGCACTAGTAGAATACATATTTTTTTCCTCATGTTCCTCCTCCTTTTGCTACACAGACGCACCTAAAGTAACTTATGTTGCTAGCTCAACGAAATGTGGAGCAGCTGCGAACGGCAAACTGCTCCTTTCATTTTGCACACTACCATTATCCTTTAAGTTTATCTCAAACTTAAATTTGTCGCATCTGAGATAATGCGCCTCGGAGGACCAAATGATCTTATTGGATAGCGATAATGATTGGTTTAGTTAACCATTACGCATAGTTCTCTTCAAAAGACCGCTGTACAAAACCGGTAACCACTTCTGGAGAAACGTACAAAGTAAGGGAGTGGTAAATCAAGCGCCAATACACGTTGAGCGTCAGTTGAAGGAGTATTTTAAGGAGTTGCCGAAATAATTAAACGTAGGTCGGGCTTAGAAAGGCTGAGAAGGTGTAGATATCGAATACATAAGTCCATCAGAAAATCGTGGTGCTGGTAGCTAGGTAGACAACCAGTTGGAAGAATTCCGGATGCTGCTACCCATTAAAAGAGTTTAAACTTGAATGAGGGGTTAACTGTTCTATGAGTAAAAAGATTAACGAAATTAGTGACTACGTTGGTGTGTTTTGTTTAGGTGCTTTAACATTATCACTTTTTGTATTATCAATTATGTTTATTATTAAGAGCTTTATCAATATTTATAGAAGATTAAAAGGTGTAAAAATAGACAGAATGACGGCTTGTACAACATGTCGACGTTCGATTTCAAACACTGCTATTATTTGCCCGTACTGTGGTGAACATTACGGTAAAATGAACGGATTAGGTGATTCCATATTTATCTGTTTTCTTTTTGGAGTAGGTCTTTTCGTATTAGGAATTGCGAGTCTAACAGAGTCCGTTGAATGGTTTGAACGAACTTATATGAACTGATCAACACATGTCGTTTTCTCCATAACTTACCGCCTCAATCCTTTATAGCAAACCGCTATAATTAGGTTGAGGTGTTATTATGTACTCCCCCAAATTTAAGATTACCCCGTACACCAGTGTATGATTATATATTGTAAGCACAATACAGGAGGTGTTTTGTATGTGTGGTAGATTTACAATCACTGACCCTTTAGAATCTATCTTGGATAGGTACTATGCATCTATTGCTGATGGATTTGAGTACAAGCCTAACTATAATGCTGCACCCATGCAGTACATCCCAACTATTATCGGAAGTAAAAACGGTAATAGATTAGGCGCTCTGCGCTGGGGTCTGGTGCCCACTTGGGCAAAAGATGATAAGATCGGGAATAAAATGATTAATGCCCGCGCAGAAACATTAGCAGAGAAGCCGTCCTTTAAACGTCTGATCAGCTCCAAACGCTGTATCATCCCCACGAACGGATTCTACGAGTGGAAGAAAGAAGAATCAACAAAGCGACCGATGCGAATTCTGATGAAAGACGATAGTATCTTTTCATTGGCAGGATTGTATGACACGTGGACAGATCCAGATGGAAACAGACTGAGTACCTGCACCATCATTACAACGGAACCAAATAGTCTTATGGAGGTTATCCATAATCGTATGCCGGTCATCTTGCGCCCTGAGGATGAGGCTGAGTGGCTTGGAAGAGATAATGATGATGTCCAATCGTTGCTCGGTTTTCTTAAGCCATATCAAGCATCTGAGATGCGAGCGTATGAGGTGCCGAAGGAAGTGGGCAATGTGAGAAATAACAGCGTGGACTTATTGAAAGAAATAGTTTAGTGGTAAAGCTTTATCGACTTATTTAGGTCGGTAAAGCTTTTTCATATTTAAAAGTGCATCATTGTTCTTAAAATTAACTCTTATTCATATCGAAAAATCCTATACAAAAATAGACTGGCAGTTGATTTTAGTGGTAATGAATCTGGGCTATCAGAAATAGTGAGCCAAGAGTATCCAGTACAAGCATCTGGAGACCGCGCCATCCTTGTAGTAACCCTGACAACAGGTTGGGATAAAGAAACGATCTTCCGATGAGTGATGTAAATGCATTCCTCAGATGGAACGATGATCGCGAGGCTGGAACTGGCCCGGCCAAGTTTGCTATCAACAAATACAGCAACAACAAAGGTCCATTCAACAAGCGTACTGATTACGTGATATTTTGTAATATTTTGACTTTGAGATAAGTGAATATACGACCAACTAATTACATGGATATGTGCTCATTTGCACAGAGTCTTTTAGATGTAAAGAAATAAATGGAAATAGATAAACGAGTTTGATAAAATAAATTGGATTATTACATAGATGGAGGAATAAAATGTTTGATAATATGGCATCTTACTCACTTCTGGGTATTGCCGGTCTCATCACTACTTGTTTGTTTATATTTGGTATGGCTTGTTTAATAGCATTTTTTATCAATATCTTCAGATTGATCAAAGGTCGATCTAACCGAAAGTTAGAACAATGCCAATCGTGTGGTAATACTATCTCAATATCAGCTATCATTTGCCCTAATTGCGGCCACCACTATGGTAGATCTAATGGAGCTTTCAATTCAATTTTCGGGTCATTCGTTGGTTTCGTAATTTGCATTGGCGGTGGATTTATAGCATTAGCTGAACTTATGAAGATGTTTAATGATAAGTAATTAAGTGAGAAGGAGCTAGTAAAGGCTCCCATTTTTGTACCCTAAATTCAAACGCGTTACGGAAGTACCTACCGTCTATGCACTTAGTTGATGCTTTTCTTATACTCGATAAGTATTCATTTTCTAAAATTCATTCATTTCTATAGAAAATTATATCTAGGTCTGATAGACTGTGCTGGATTGATTACATAGTTGGAGGAACGTCATGTTCGAGCGCATAAATAATGTAATAGGTAATTTATTCGGTATAGGGATCATTATCGCAATGTTTGTACTTGCAATCCTAGCTTTTAAAGCAATGTTTAGAAATATAAAAAGAAAGTTTAAACCTAATGCTAACAACTTAATGCTAACAACTTAATGCGTTGCGAATCTTGCAAAAGTATGATTTCTGCGGACGCTTTAATGTGCCCACACTGCGGGCAACATTACGGTAGATCAAGGGCTGGTAATTCTATATTTTACTGTTTATTGGCCGGATGTGGATTTTTGTTGGGGGCATTTTATGGTCTCCAGCTCTTCTTTGAAGATGAGGAGGTACTTTTTTTTATCCGAACATACTTGAATTAATCGAATATTCAGTAAAAATAGGAGCCTTACAAGGCTCCTATTTTTGTACCCTAGACTCAAATGTATTTCGAAAGTACCTCTTCCCCATGATCTTAATGGATACTGTGCTATACGCTTCTACTGTCTAACATAGTTACCGATGTGCTCTCGGTGTCTAATATATGCGAGATTGCTACCCCAGATTGTATTCAGGCTGCAGCGAGATACTCTATATCTGTGTGAAATATTCTATATAAATGTACTCTTTCTACCTCACTCATACATTTATATAGAATATTTCACCTGGGTCTGATAGACTATGTTCTGTTGTTAATTATTTCTATATCAGGAGGAAGAAAATTGAAAAAGCCTTTCTACAAAAAGTGGTGGTTTTGGGTCGTTATTGTGGTAGTTATTGCAGCGATCGGTAACATGGAAAAAAAGCCAGAGCCCGAAGAAACCGCACTCGATAGTCAAGCTGTGGCGACCGAGGAACAAATAGATAAAGGAGGCGTCGACGAAGTAAACGAAGCTAACGATAAGGCTCAAGCACTGGATAAAGATGCTGTACTCGCATATACAGCTAACATTAGAGGGCGTACCTTTGTAAAAGAAGTTTTAGTCGGTGATCATAACATAAATGTAGAATTTCATAATACTTTTGTAAACTACAAGTCAGCTAATCCTGAATCGGAAGCCTCAGAAGAAGATTATACTCAATACTTCGCTACTGATGATGAAATCAATAAGATACTCATGGAAGAATCAGTACGCCTTTTAAAACAATTCACCGATGCAGATAACATTGTGATAACTATTCCATTCGAAGGAAAGACATACTCTGTTAATTTGAAGAAATCTGTTGCCGAAACTTACTTCAATGTAGATTTCAATACTCTTCATTCTGATCCCGAAGCTTGGAAATCGAAATTAAGTAGTAAATACTTTAATGAAAATGATCGACAAAAGTTTGTTGACGAATTTGTGCAAGTGAAATGATATTCGTGAAAAAGGAGAACCCACATGAAAAAAGTTTTTCTATTGATATGTTCAATATCAATTTTTTTTGGGTTACTACCAATAACTCTGGTTGATGCTGCTACTGTAAATCCAAAGACATTGTTAGAAAAGAAATTCCCTAGAGAGCGTGTAACAGTCAGTAAATCAGTAGATCTAAACGGAGACAATAAGAAGGAACATTTATTAATCACTGACTCAGGCAACTTTTACCTCATCAACTCTAAAGGTGTTATTGTACTTATAGTTACAAATTATTACAACGAAGAAGATCCTACTTTCCATATTCTTAATATTTCCTCAAAAGAGACACATGTTGCTGTAACGTTAGATTATCCACCTTCAAACACTCAACTATTTGTTTTTAAGTATCAGTATGGAACACTTAAAAAGAAACTCTCCATAATTGGTGATGTAAGTATTAAGATCTTAAAATCAGGTGAGATCAAACAAGTGTGGAAAAGTCATTTGCCTGAAGGAGGGTGGGATGCTGCTGTAGCGCATTATAAGTGGAATAGTAAGAAGGATAAATATGTAGGTTCAGGTGAATTGTCACCCTGAAATCAAACAGACTCTACCGAATCTATGTTGGTAAAGTCTTTAAATATTGTTAAATCATCAATCCTTCGAATAAGTCTTCTAATCTCCCGAATGATATTGATATCACTCGATAATGTTTCTTTGACTTTAATGCCCAATATTTCCTCTGCTCTCCTTCCTCTCCTCTTCTGTTGTCCATGTTCCGCCTGCTCCACTCTCCTTATGAAAGGTTGAGTGTCATTAAAAGGTTATTGCCAATCTATCAAAAATCGATAATTACAGGGGCAAACATGTACATCTCTTGGTTTTATTGATCTTTCAGAATCTAAGGTACATGTAACAGTCAATTGTGAATCTGCAAAATATATGAATATTATCTAATAGAAACTGAAACCCTCCTTCGTAGACATCTGATTTATCCTTAGTCCAGAAAGAGCCAACAGCCGGAGCCACTAAATAAGGCTCCTTTTTGTACCTAAACCGAAACGTATTACGAAAGTATCATCTCTCCATGATCATCACGGATACTGTTCTATACGCTTCTATTGTCTACTCCAGTCAAAGATGTATTCTCGCTTGTCTAATAGATGCCAGACGGATACCCTAAATTTAAAAGCCTCGTCTGCTGCACTTATGACATTCTGTCAAAAGCCTCTAATCTTCTTCAAATTAACTAGTTCCTAGCCCAAGAAGAGATCAGAGATACTTTTTTACTTATTTGCGAATTAATATGATGAAAGTTATGGTTTGTTGGACTGACAGACAAAAAAATATCTGCACAATATACTACAGACTTATTTAAACACATTAAAAATAGATTAAAGGCAGTCACGCAAAATCACCTCCAATATAAAATTTGGACAAATAAAAAAAGCCCTGTTTATAAGGCTTCCATAGCTAATTTCTATGTAAATTTGGTATTTCATTTGTTATTCGTCATAGTATCGTTCTATCAAATCTTGATCGTACAAGTCTATTAGCATTGTAACTAATTCTCCAGAACCTTCTATGTCACTCTCAAACAGTGGCTCAAAATCAAATTTTTTAGCGTACCAACTCCATTTCTCTTTTAGAGCATCAAGTACTATAAAGCGTTCATTGAGTTGAACAGCCATTTTTAATATATTTTCCATTATTGCAGTGCCTATATATTTCCCCTGTAGTTGAATATCTACAGCTAGTCGTGCAATATCTAAAACATCGCGATCTTCTTCTGGAGTGATTGTTGTTAACAATGAGGACAATTTAATGTGTCGCAACGTATAGTACCCAACAAGTTTATCGTTAATGTAGACAACTGTGGTGCTTGATTCTCTTTCTATGTGAGAAGGGTAGGATTCAACGGCAAGAAAAAGATCCATAGAACCATTACCACACTTAAATTTTTTTAAATGAGCTAGGTCATCTATGGATATAATTTTGTGTGTGAGTGTATAATTTTCATTCTCCTCTAGAAAGTCTGTCATGGTACTCCTTAATTTTTCTTGCAGCATGCTTTTTCATAAACTCTTCATTTTTTTTCATTTTGCTAATAAAACGTTCTGCATCTTTTCCTTCAAGAGTTGGTCGTTCACGAAGACTAACAGCCATTCGTTTTCCTCCTTTTTTGCCAGCCAATGCAATCATCTCCTATCTAATTTAGATTAGACAGTTCATTCTATGATTGGATCACCTGATAATATGACTACTAGTTACTCACGAAAGCTGAATAAAATACTAGTTTCCTAGGAATAATATAACATTTTCATATAACATATACAATGTATATGCAACAGGATGTGCGATGACTCTCACATATAATGTGTTTGAGTTCTCATACAAATTGTGTGTTAAAAAACACATACGATGTTGTATTCCTACGCTGCTAGTTAAAAGTATGCTTTCATGGGCATGTAAAAGCCACCTCAGAAATGAGGTAGCTCTTACAATATTATAATTATTTAATACCTTGAGCCCTCATTAACTCATCTAAATCATATTTCAAAGTATTATTCTCGTATGTAGCTTGAAGAAAATTGACCTTGTTTTCTGCGGCTAAGAGAAGTACTATCGAAGTTCTTTTTTTATCAATGAACCACTCAGTTATAAATGCTACCTTTCCTGCAACCATCTTCAAAGTCGCCAATATAAATAGGTATGTTTTTTCCACTTGATGTGATTATATCCATATTGTTAAAAGGAGCATCATTTTCGTCTAACAAATCCCTTTTTATACTGAAATATTATCAAGCTTGTCCCATATGGGTGCATGACGTGTACCAGTACTTTACGACTCTATTCCAAAATGGCATACGGTAGTTGCACCGCACATGATATAAAAGTTCAAAATACCTTGGTGTATCAACGGTTTTTAAGCTCTCAGTATGCCAGTCGTCACAGATGCGTCACAGAAATACGATTTCTTCTAAAGTGTTTGTAACTTCTTGTTGCATGCTTGGTATCACATGACTGTACGTGTCCAACGTAACTGAAATCTTACTGTGTCCTAATCGTTCGGAAATCACCTTAACATTGATATCCTTAGACAATAGTAAGGTTGCATGTGTATGTCGCAAATCATGAAATCTTATATGTGGAAGATCTGCTCTTTTAACATCTTTGGGATAGATTTTCATCATAATTACTTGGAAAAACAGTACCGCCATTTTTCAAATTGAATATAACCAAATCGAGATCAAGAAACTCTCTGCCCAGTTTTCTTTTCAAAGCATCATACTTTTCTTGTTGTGTTCTGAGGACTTCAACCAATTGATTTGGAATAACAGGATTATTTAAAATTATTACTTATTAAGGGTTTTTTCACATTTGTTATGATTAAAACTTCCAAATAAATTGAACATATTAGAATTTAAACAGGATGCATAGGAGGGTTAGTTTACATGAAAGGACGAGAACACTATGAAAATCGAAATACATTATTCACTAGAAAATAGGGATGTTTCAAGAGAAGAATATTAACTTACGTGGTAAAACGAGGAGTTTGCATTACAAAAGAACAATTCGATCTAGAAACAGAAAACGAGGTAACTATAGGAGCTAGATGTGGTCTAGATAAGGATGTACCGATTTTCAATTTAGATCGTAGCTATATTCAGAAGTTTGTCTAAAGCGAATATATAGGAAGGATAATCGTCCGATCTGGAACGCTCTGGTTGAAGGATCAATAGAAGGCGCGCTTGAGATAGGCAATAACGCAATTGCGACAGTTAAGGGAAGTGTCAATGGGGCTATTGGTGTTCTTGATGGTGGAGAGGTAGTAATTCAGGGCACTCTCAATGGAATTCTGAGCGTTGATTCTGGAGGCCAAGCAACCGTAGAGAGCGGAGGTCAAATAGCAGGTAGTATCAACAACTAAGGAAGTGTAGTTCTCAAAGGAAGCCTTTTCGGAGAGCGATTCGGAACTGAAGAGGTTATCATTAAGGGTGGGTTGATTGTATCAGAATAATCTTTCCAATACAGTACTACATTTTAAGTAGCCTTCGGGCTGCTTTTTCTTTTTTCTAAGAAAGATTAATTATATATAAAGAAAGAGGACCGAAAGACAGTCCTCTTTTTATTCACTTAGTTTCTAACATATCCAACACCAAGTTCGGTGTCTCTTACAGCAATTAAAGTAATAGTATATCTGGTTCCATTTTTCATCCAGTAATCATAATAGTGAGCCAATGGTCCAGAAGGAGTATACAATGTGAATTCATGCACTTTTTTCCAGCTATAGTCTGCCTGCTGCTCATCCAAAATAATGTGAACTTGACCTTTTGTTACTTCGAGACCGTATCTTCCGTATTGACCTTGACCTACTACGGGAATCGCAGTATCAACCAACTTACTAGGGTGTACAATTGCATTGTTGGTTTCTGCAAAAACAGATGAGGCGCCGAGCAAACTTAGAATGAAAACTAACCCAAGCAATAACATTTTCTTTCTCATACAAATCTCTCCTTATAAAAGAAATATATTACATATATATAGTACAACAATAAAGAGAATGCTTTAGTGACATTTGTAACAATTAACATTAAATAAATATACTGTAATTAAATATCATAATATGGAAGGTGAATTGAAATAGATGTCGAACTATCTTTAGTATGTAATATATTCTATATAATGGAGGCCCAATATTCATGAGAAAAATTATAACTACATTTTTATCAATTGGATTTCTGGTGAGCAGTATATCTTCAGCAGCATCGGCAGAAATCGATGTAAACAAGCAACATAAAAACGAGAACGAAAATATTTCTAACATTCAAGTTGACACAAAAGTCAATAACCGAACCTCTTCAAATTCTACCGTCTCACTAGCTCAAAGCATGGTCTATTCAACTTCATTTAGTCTTACTTCTGTTTATGAATCATCATGGTTCCAAGTGTCCAATACGGGAGAAGTTAGTATTTGGATACATCAAAAAACAGTTGATCCTAAGTATAATCCATTAGTGCAATATAAATTAATAGGCTCTGGAGCTAATGGTTTTGAACAAAGTATTTATGTAAGTGGGACTTTTACAGATCAAAACACTATACGAAGCTTCAACAATATTCCCGCGGGAACTTATAGAATACAAGTGATTAATTACGGCGGTGTAAGTAAGATACAAGGTGATTTACGGTTATACAATTAACTCAGGTACATTAGTAGATAAAGAACCCAAAAAAGTTTAATTGATTAAGTACAAGTTGGGGATGCATAAGCATCTCCATTTTAAATAAAAGATAAGTCTACCCGATGTACTCTTTCAATACTAAAACTATAGTATGTGAAAAACGTAGACTGATGCACCAAATCAATCCTTGATCCCTTTCCAGTGGTTGCTATTTAGGTAATCGGGATATGAGGCAAAGGTTTCACCTGTGTCGCTACAGTTGATTTGAAAATTAATTTTAACCATGCCATCACATCCGAATGAAAGAATGTTTTATCTATTCATTTTTAAAATGATGTAAATTTTCAAGTTTCACATAGCCTATGCTTCCAGTTTCATCAAACTTTATTCTAGCTTTCAATGGGTTATTTAACTTATCTACTTTGAAGCCTACTAATGTACCCACTTTATCACGATGCTTGAGTTTGTTTGGATTATCAGGAATGACTTTGTAGATTCCTCTATACTCGAGTGTGACCTTGCGGACTAGTTCACCCTTATCTAGTGCCTTAACAGTACATTTAAATGGCTTACCTGCAACCTCAGAAGAAAATTTAATGTCATATAGCATGATTATTCATCATGTTAATGAAAGTATTATTTCACTCACATAACTTTGCGAATTATAATAATGACGTATTTGTACATACTACACTTGGCTCTCACTTTACACTTACTTTTCTACTACAATTATATAACAACGAGTGTCAGACTACCTATGTTTTATGAAACAAATGCAGCTATAGTGACCAATATAACTACTAGTCAGTCAATAATTTAAAAAGCACCCCGAAGGATGCTACAGATTTACTATACTAAAATTAGTGTTTTTAAATCCAGGGCCGGTAATCCTCCATCCTATATGATACAAATCTTTTTCACTTACAGTATCAATTTTATTGTACCCAGAAGAAAGGACTCTCCTTCCCAAATTGGCATAGCATTGGGTAAGGTGAAATTTCGAATTAACTGGAAGACAGGTGTAAGTTAATCATTATCATGTAACAGCACAGTTTCTTTATCAAACACAAAGCCACCATTGTTTACTAATTGAATTTTTTTTCAATATACAATGTTACTCCATAGTATTCTGCTATCACGGGAGAAGTATTATATACTTGCACCTCTAATTCTTTCTCTATATTCATTTCATCGGAGTGTATAGAAAAGTTCAACTTCAAATTAGGATGGTTATGTCTTCTTCTTACATCACGTACTTCATAATCTTCCATAGGAGCCGATCTAAAGTTGTATCGTTTGTAATATCTCTTATCATCAGCCATATGAGGCGCATCTACACTTTGGGGAATAACACCAATCGTCGGTTGCGTCTAATAACTTTAAACGTCGCAACGAGCGTTTACCTTCTCATATACTAAAGAATAGGTTTAACAACGCTCACTCATAAAGTAACTAGACGTCTTGCTTTGGTACGTAAGTCTATTTCAATGGGTAAAATAGACTGCAATAAGATATCATCGAGTCCCTTCCCCAATTGTGGATCCCAGCACCAAATGACAACTTCAATGCCCTCCTCATCTAAGGCTTGCTTTGCAAACTCTGTCAGATGTTCAAATACGTACTTATTCTTTCCTGCTTCTTTCGTTTCGTCTAGGAGAGCATCCATATCCATAGCAATTACTAGCTTTTGGGTTCTCCACTGACGAAGGAGGGGGATCACATCCTTGTAAATACCTACGCCAGGTACACCAATTAATAGTTTTTGAAGTATGTTGCTAGATATATAGGATTTATGTTCGCCTTCGCTACAAACAACAACATCTGACGCAAGATATTTAGTGACTTCTACTCCTATCTCCCAAGCTTGAAGTATTGAAGAAGGCGCAATGATGTTTAATGGTGCTCCAGAGGATGCACCTGCTTTTCTCATTTCATTTACATCATCAACATACTCAATGTTAGGAGCAGAAGAAAACCACATGTACTTTTTATCATCTCTTCCGGTTGATACACGCAATCTGATCATTTGCCCTCTTGCATTTCGCAAAGGAATAAAGTATTTCCCCGATGCAGAGATAGTCCAGAACCAATCTCCCTCATGAATGGGATTTCCGCCTTTCCGAAGCCTCTTTGTAAATCCTGGAACGCGCTCTAAAGAGAAGCCTTCACTTAATAATGTACGAATAATTATGTTCAATTCTTTGTAACTCTTAGGCACTGACCGGAGCCCTATCGCTACAATTTCTTGATCAGAGTATTTTCTTTTAGATCTCCATTCATGGACATGTTCTTCATATATCGGGCACAAGGAAAGGAATCTGCGGTACACTCGATCACATATTTCATCCGATTGCGGTTTAACCTCTTCAATGAAAGGTCGCACCTGATATTTGGGAGTTTTATCTTCATCAGAACGCTTAGATTGACCATCTTCATACGCAACATTAATTCCCATGATCTCTGCGATTCCTAAGATACAATTAAAAAAGTGTTTTCTGTCCCATTCTCCGAATTGACTCCAACAATAAAAGGTTATCGCATCTGCACCTTTACAACCACAACCTCCTCCATCAAAGCACTTAAAAATACCTTTATATTTGGAGATATATGTTTTAAGTCTTTTTTCTGAGCAGTGATTCGGGTTGGGACAATACGTGACCCAAGAAGTGCCTGAACTTTTTACGCTGTAACCCATTTGTACAGCCAATTCATACGCTGTAACATTTTTGACTTCATCAATCGTTTCTTCACTTATAAATTTAGCCATCACAGTTTCTCCTCTTTCCTAAATTCTTAAAACGACAAAAAAATACACTAACTCTTTCCAATGACCAATACATCCTAAAAAGGAATAGGTATCTCAGCATGAGATAGTTGGTCATTCGAAAGAGAAGTGCATTGAAATAGAATTGTCCTTTTGCGCAAGCTAGGACTTATAGGCATTAACAGCTGTTGGTATATCTGTATTTTACCATAGCTAATCCTTTTGAGAAAGCAAATAAAATGATGTGAAGACTGTAGGAGAAACTATTTCTAAATGATCTACTTAATAAAAGATCGATATAGAACCGGGTACATACTCGTCCCATATACGTGTAAAGACTTATCAACAGATAAATACAGAACTATGGTAATACGAATCTGATAAATACAGGAATAACTAAAAATCAGTCATATGATTACAGAAAATATTGGAGAGGAAAATACTTTTGAATATACTGACTTATGACACTTGGCAATTGTCCACAATACAGAATTTAATCTACTAAGTGACTCTGTATTTATATGAAAACTATATGATGATGATACATCTTATCAAACTATCTACAGTATCTTTCTGTATTTGTACGAGGAAAATTAATTCTTTCTGATAAGATTTCAATTTTTATTCTGTATTTATATGAACAATGTCAAAAAAAACAACGGTTCGTAGTGATCCGTTGTTTACCCTCTTCTCTCCCTTAACAATTACAATATAGTCTGTGTCGTAAGAATTCACAGACATAACTATTTCATCAAAACGAATAGCCCTCTTTTTTTACTGATCAAAGAAGGCTAGGCGGTATGCTCTTTAGTTAGAATATGATGTTCAAGTTTGAAGTCGAGAGGAACATCTGGAATTGTAGTCCAAGCTGGCAACATCTCTATTTTGTTGATCATCCACTCTCGCACTGCTCGTGTTTCATATTCATTCTCTAAGCGAATAAGTGCTTGAATCTCAAGTTCTTTATATTTGTCAGGACATTTCCTTAGTGAGAAAGCGTGATTCCTCATCGTTACCGCATCAAGATAATACTGTAACTCATTAGATTGAGTATAATCATATAGGCTAAATGCCGGTGGCCTTGTATAACTACCTTCTAAGGATCTGACGGAAGCCAAACAAAGTTTAGTAAATTCACGTTGGCTGAACATACTTGCTGCAGCTGCAAATTCGTATAATCTATTCTCATCTAATTTACGAGGGCATATAAACTTATATACCCCCGTTTGCTTCGCGATTTCCAGATAAGTCACCATACCTTTGTGACGCATCTCATCTCTTATGAATTCCATAATATTAATCGGGAACATCCGATTCTTTTCATATAATTCCCTGATTTTCTCGATCACATAAACCATATACTTATAACTTTTCCCACGCAGCAAGCGAACTAATTGATAGAAGTCACTTCCATCATTAAGATACTCAAACTCTCCAATCAAATTTTTAGAGAGGAGATTCTTGAGATGTCTAATAACCCTTCTATATGTCTTTTTGCCTTGCAAGACATCTCTATATTGGGTTCCAGGAACATATTTGCTTGTATAAGCTTCATTGACGATTACCGTCAATTTTGGTGAGGTGGTCCCTCTTCTAGCCTCGATGTTCCAAGATGTTATGAGTGGCTTCTGATGTTGTATGGTTGTCGTTGAAAGAAGATGGAGTATATTTTTCAACTCGTACACATGCTTCTTATGGAGCTGTTTTAATATCCCCTTATCTTTATTGAGCCAGTAAAAGACCTCTTTCTCTTTCTCGTTACCTTGTTTACGAAGCAGATCAAAAACTAACTTTTGCGCAGAAATAGGAAGATCCGTAAAGCCCTTAGAAAAGACAAATGGGTTTACGACAACCAGACGACTAATCTTATTCGTATCCGGATTAATAAAGTTTGTAAGAGAAAACTCACTTGTGACGCCAGATAGCTTTTCTTGAATGAGGCCCAAACGTACAAATTTCTCAAATGCTATGTAAAATTGATCATCGCAACACGGATCTTCATAGAGATCATAAAGCTTTTTATAGATTTGGTGTCTTGATACATTTTCAAGCTTACCTTCTGAATTAAAACACACGTGTAGTGTAACCATGAGCATGATGTCTGCTTCTGTCACATGCCACACTAACCGGCCAACTCCATTAGAACGTGTTCTAAACTTTTCACTGGTGTGTATCTTTTCGGAGATTGAAAAAAGCGCATCAATAAAACCATCGGTTAGCGCAATATCCTTTGATCCGGATTCTTTATCTTTAGGTTGGGTGATTTCAAATACAATCTCAGTCACGTTGGGCCTCCTTTCTCTATATAAATGGACTCCAATGATGTAAGTGGTAGAATGGGATTGATCCATCGCTAAAATTCGCAATATAAAAACTAAAACAGCTTTTAAAGACATTTCTTTGGTCTAGTTAACCATGAAACTTGACGCAGTAAGACAATGATTTTCCTCAAGCAGAACCCCTTAAAATGGAGATTCTAATTTTATCCACAAGTCTAAGGAATGATTTACCTTTTTACCTAATTCGACATTATCATTAACCATCTTTGTTGGTCAATCGGAGTAAAATGTATGATCAATGACGGAGTAGAATGTATACTTCCTTCAATAATACATTCCACTCCCTTAAGTATACATTCTACTCCCTACAATATACCTTTTACTCCCACCAACATACATTCCACTCCGTTCATTAACATACATTCTACTCCGTGATTTTCGCGAAATATATTTTATATTCGACCGAATAATCCACAGTTTTTAAACTTCCATCTCGCTATTTGTGCGTTTCATTCTGGAGGGTAAAAAAACAAGAACAAGAAATAAACCATGACGGAGTAAAATGTATGGTTTGTTAGGGAGTAAAATGTATGTTATTTTACGGAGTAGAATGTATGTTGAATATTGGACCAGAAATAAATAGTAAACAAAAATTGTACTTAGAGAGCCTGTACCAACAGCTCTCAAAGCATTTTTTGGGACGAGTCAAGTTCAATTGCTCCCGTCTTGCCTCGGTGACCCTGAAGCCACTCACTTGGTGTAAACTCAATATGGGTAAACTTACGTTTGCTTTTGCACATTTTGAAATCAGAGATGATATCTGCATCCAACAGGTGCGCAAAAGATGTTTCGATCGTCCGAATGGTCCTTGCACGATTAAAATTCGCATCATTTCCATCTTTCAGAATAATATGATCCATGAGCTGATCCAACGAGAATGACGTAGTCCCATTCTCAATAGCATCTAAAATATTTAAATAAATCATTCTTGCATAGGAGGTGGGCAACTCATTGTAAATCACCATATTAATGAAAAGATAATTGCCAGCCAGTAATGAATCATGTAGTACTTCATGGAAAGTTATTACTGCAGCTCGTTCCTTTCCTTCCTCTTCTTGAGTCCGTGCAATCCAGGCTAAACTCTTAATCGGTCTATGTTGAATCGTAGCAGAGTAGTATTCAGAGATCGCAGGATCAAAGTATTCCTTATACTCAATCCACGTCGCCGCGATATTTTTTAAACTCTTATGGATTAGTTTGTACTCTCCCCCAGAAGGTTTCGTAATCATAGCCTCGGCAAGGTCCTTAAATTCGAACTTGATTTGTTTATTCTTGCCTTGATTCAACCACAATTTAAACAGCCCTATTAACACTCTTGTATCATAAGTATTTAATAAAGCCCCATTATCATTCTTGTATATCATAGGACGGAAACCACGTCGTTCTAACTCCAGGATATCCCCTCCTGTAAGTTTGTTCATCCCGTGAGGTGTTCCACTAAGAAAGAGTCCGCCTTTAATTAAATTTTTCTCTAAGATATGAGAATGCGAGTTATATTGTTTTCTATATTCCCGTTTCATTTGAATTGCCAGTTCAATCGCTTTGATAATCAAATCATGATGCACCTGTTCTAAGCGATCTGCTTCTGTAATTTTTTGACCGGAGCTTTGTATCGTTAAGTACCTCTTTAATAGCTCCCTCTCTTTATCTCTATATTTCTCCAATAGGGGTTTCAACTCGTGCAGATTACTATTCATAAACCCTTTTGAGATAATCTGCAAGTCGCTCTGAGTAAGACTCTCAATTTTCTCGGAATCTATTCCAACTTTTTGCATGGCAACCGTTTTTTGAGCAAGGGAAGAAATCTCATTGGATATTAGGTCTTTAAATTTAGACATATCTTTACTCACCTTCATTCCGCAGAATTCTCCTTTGTATTGTAATAGCTCGGCAGCATTAAGTCTATTATCCGAATCTTTAATAGGTTAAAACCCTACAACCTTGGTGCTGTCTACCAAATTACATAATTCGCAAGATTTACCCAAGATTCATGGCACAAAACATTGTGATTATGAAAAAACCTGGCTGAATGCCAGGAAAGTGGGGACACTTCTATTAATTCAATACATCTTTATAATATGTAAGAAGATGGTCATTCGCTCGTTTCCATTCCAAATCATCCACAATGTCATGTAGCTCAGACGATGCACCTTCGGTTTCGACTACTTTAAAAAGGTTATATGATGTATCACTTGTGCTTGCTGCCACGTAACCTTGTTCCTCAATATAAAACATCTTCAGATACTTAAGCTTCGTTCTAGTATCCAATTTATCGCTAATAATAATTAAATCAACCGGAAAGTTCTCAAAATTACCACTCATCTTCTTCAGTCCCCGTTCTAATTTATTTATATAGTTCAGCTTGTATCTACATTATTAAAAGTAATAATTATCAAATCATAACAATTATATTCACACTCTAAATAAATGAATATAAGTTGTCAACTAAAACCATCAGGTTATGAAAAAGCAATGATTTGTCTTTGAAGACACCCTATCTCGCCTATATTAAATATCGTCATCATCTTCAATATCTGGTTGCAAATTTGAATAATACTCCGAAGCCGTCATCCCCTTGTATCCTGCTTTCAAATACGGTATGGAAACACCGATCAAAGAATCCTTTTCCATATGGTAATTGATAAACGTTTCTGGTCCAATGCCAGAAAGTAAACGTTCATCCGTAGTGTAGCGAACCTCGACACTTGGCATATACTTTCGTTGCAATTCAGAAAGAAACTTAACCCGGCTATCTCCATCCACAATCATAATAACCCGAGTTGGTCTTTGATGTTCGGGTAAGAAAGTGAACGCGAGTTCCATACGCTGAAATCTCGTAATGACTTTGTTGATCCAGTCTCGAGATGGACGAAATACCTCTATCCAGAACAATTTAAAATCATTTATATCTTTAATGACTCTAAAGGAGGCATAAGGATAATGATTAGACTGGGCATTGGGGATTTTGATAGGCGGACGTCTGGTCCATTCAACCAAGCGGTCAATCCGCACCAATTCGCTATACAATTCATTTGCCGCTAAATCCAGAAAGAAAATATCCATAGATGGAGATCGCCCAGGTGGGAAAACGATCGGTTGGAGCCAGAACTTGTCTGGAAGTCTCTTTTGGAAAATAAGTTCAGCTGCTTGTGCGCTTGCTTTAGTTAAAGCATATACTTGAGGCTTTTTACGCTGCTGAGCACCAGTTAAAGGTGAAACCCATGAAAAGGCACATATAACTCCATTCTTCCTGCACTTTTTAATGAAATCAACCGTACTCCGATCATCTTCTTGACCTGGATTTAAGGATCTGTGTATCTGACTTCTTGTTGCTATTCTAATAGTAGAAAGCAGATCAAGTAGTTTAACTTCTTTTTCAGTGAAATGGCCATCTGATAACCTCGTTTCTAACCAGTACTGACCATTTCGAATTCCTTCATTTGCTTTAATGAAGATTTGCTGTGCATACGGATCGCTAAATAATCCAAACTCAGATCCGTCTGGCAGTAACATTTCTCCAATGTCTCCTGGGGAATCCTGGCCATAAGGATTCATTTCTGGAGGTACTGTCTGGAATAATGAGGCAGGATGTTGCTTCGCCTGCAAATCGGATCCAGATTGTTCAAATTGAAGAACTCTTGAATTTGTAACCATTAGTGTATCACACGAACGCCGCGTCTATTTCCAGCATTGATGGATCTCTGAGGAAGGATAGTGATGGCCTTAATTCGTCTATCCCGGTGATTAATCTCGAGAATTTTAACGGTTACTTTTTTCCCTTTCTTCAACACATCCGGATTCGCGTTTGGTGGGAAGTTCGTGCGAACAGTTAAACCAGATACACCAACAAGCTCCAAAAACACACCATGCTCTGGGTGAATTTTAGTAATAACCGCTGTGTATGATCCGCCTTCTTTGTAGTCGCCAATTTGTCCCCATGGATCTCTCGATAGAACTTTCGCGTTGACTTCAAGAAGCCCACTTGGGTTTTCCTCTGTAGGAGCTTCGAGTTTCGTAATTTTAATATCGAGAGTATCACCGATCTCGAATTCGCTTCGCATATCTTCAATATAAGAGTAACTAACTTCCTCCCTGTTCATCACGACTGGAACACCTTCAACGAGTAGATACAGGCGAGACATATCAATACCACGAATAAATCCGACCATAACTTGTCCTACTTTAGCAGACTTCCAAAAACGCCTTGCAGAAACCTCAAGTGCTTGAATCCGATCAGCTAAAAACCAATGGCCCTCGATATCCACCGTCTCTACAACAAATTCGAATTCTTTTCCCAGAAAATGATGAAGTCCTTTGAATTCGTAATTATCAATCCGGGACTTAGGAAGATAACCAAAAACTCCTTTGTAGTTGAGTTTTAACATTTCTTCCTTTTTGTCACCCAAACTCAATGTTTCTAATCCGATAGCTTCAGCATAAAGAACTTGTTTCACACGCTGCGATTCTTTAATATCAGCCCATCCTAGTTTTTCATCCCCAACATTATCAAAGCGTTGTTCAATTTGGCGCATAGTTACCCCTCAGCTTTCCTAATCTATTTGAGAATATACATGTTCGCCCGGAAAACAAAAAAAGAAGCACCTCGTACACATGTCGATGATATGTGTGCGAGGTGCTTCCCCGATCCGAACTTATTCAATTACTTATAATAGTAATGACAATCTTCCATATTGTCAACTATCAATCATCGTCTATAACAGTGCTGTCCAATTTGGTTATTCGGGACTGAGCTATTTCTTTTTGCTTAGTTCGGGCACCCCTCCCCGTAGCAACTAAGTCGCTAAGTTCCGGATCAATAAAGGTGTTAGAAAGTTGATCCGCTTGACCTGTCCTAGTGGGTAACTGATGTTCAATGTATTCTTTTGTTTGATCAGTTGAGTTCTGTTCAGTCACTTGATCTATTTCGATATCCTGAATCCCCCAACCCTCATCTGAATCTGTTAGTTCTGGTTCGCTACCTAGATCTTGCGGATCCATGTTCTTGTGACCTAGTTTTATGAATAAGTCATTCAATGAACTTTCAACACCTGAAGGCAGTGAAAGGCTCAGGTCTGCGGACTGTTGATCATCTTTCGAATCAGTGTTTTCTGAAACAACCTTATCTGTCATGGGCTTCATACTAATATCCTGTAATGTTTCTGAATAAAAACGATAATCCTCTTCATCCTCCAGTAATAAATTGATTGATTTCGGAGGTGTAGTAATTGAACTCGTTAGGTTGAACGTCTCCTCTTCATCCACTGGAATCAATGCAGGTTCTGACTCTTTTTCTTCTAAAGGATTGGTTGTAGTTTGACCCCGATCCCTTAAGAAATCATCCATGGCTACCACGTTAGCTACTGATGAATCAAGCATAGCTGCGGACTGCTCCGTTTCATTGTATTCACGTGTCATCGTGGATGGGGAAGTCGGTAACAGTTCCACCAGATCTTCTTCTTTCTGTTGCACTGGCTGCTCTGAGATGTCCGCAGATTCACGTTCACCCGTATCGTCTGCTGCTTTATCGTTGAACAACGGCTTTAATAAGTGGATGTGAGCCAGTTTGTGAGCTGCAATAGCTAAAGGTTTGTGGTCTTTCGTCTCGAATTCAATTTTACCGATATTCATAAACTTCGAAAGGTATTTAGTTTCGGTAATAAACTTACCGTACGCACGGGTAGGGGCTTTCACACTACCATCTGCATCAACGAAATCAACAATGAAGTGTTTGAATTCTTGCTCCTTTATATCCGTTGGAGTGAATCTCGCTGCAAGGGTTCTTTGCATATTATGCCGCATCCCCCAGGACTGGTTAGGCATACTGACCGGTGTCATTGACTCATTGGAAGATTCTTCGACCTGCACTTCTTCACCAAAGTTATTAGAGAAGCGCTCATTATCCTCATATTCCCCTCCCCCAAATACGGTCTTATTCCGCGCAGAATTCAGCACAGTGTTGTCATATCCCTGCACAACAGCTTTCAGCTGACCCAGTGACTGAATTGCAATAAGCGTTCCGACTTTAAATGAACGACCAAGTGTTAACAAACGCACAAAAGCTTCGTTAATGTATAGTGGGAATTCATCGATATTGAGGAAAACAGGACAGCGTTTATACCCATTTTCTTCTGGTGGACGTCGAAATACAGAGGATTGAAATTGACGAATAAAGAACTGTCCAAAAGATAGACTTAGTTCTTCTAATTCACCAAGTGCGGTATTAACCAGAAGCACGCCTCCATCTTGAAGGAATTGATCTATATTTAATGCCTCTTCCCCTTCATTAGCCACCATGAGTTGGGATAACATTTCATTCATGACGATATCGTTTAGATACTTTTTACCACCGGCAACGTACTTGTCTTTTTTGTTTTCAATGATTTGTTTACCTTCGTATTTGTGCCCTGATGGATAAGTCACCGGATGAACGTTTTGTTCTTTGTCTCGGAACGTTTTATAATCCAGGACCTCACTTTCAAAGTATGATACGATCCTGTCGTAGCGCTGGAGAACAGATTTCTTGTTTGGATCCAGTTCTGGATCAGCTTGTTCGCTATCGATTGCTTTACGAACTTCCTCCGTGATATTCGCAAGGTACCGAGGATCCGTGTACATCTGCTGCATTTGTACAATGGAAAATAAATCTCCATAACGGATTTTTCCTAACATCGTATACAAGCTTGCAGTTTCACTTTGCTGACCTTTAAAGAATTCATCTTGGTCACCTGCCAGCGCATCTAATACGCCTCTAAACGTTTCAGCAGCTGACTCTAGTGGTCCAACAAAAGGGTTAAACTTAATAGATCTTACCAAATCGGTTGGATCGACAATTTTAATTTTATGGTCAGGTATCCCTAGTTCTCTGCAAAGCTTTTGCACATCTCGGATCAAATCACCTTTGGGTTCGAGAACAACAACACCTAACTTCCTACCTCTTGCGATTCGAATTAAGTCTTGAACGATACGTATTAGAATAGATGTAGAGGTTTTACCAGTACCGGTAGCACCAACAATCAACTCGTGTAAATATCGAGAACCTTCAGTCAAAACGATAGGTTTGTTGGTATCCTTCTCCCATCCGACAATCACGTCAGATGATTTACCACGCAGCGTGAAGGACTGGCTTGCAAGTAAAGAAAACTCCCAGTTGTAAAACAGTAACTGGAGATCTTCATTTCGATAGAATTCTTTTGCAACTATGTACACTGCAAAGAGGGAGATGAAAACAGGAATACACATAAGAACAAACCCAAAGCTCTCCATGGACCTAACGACTAAATAGTCTTTGTCCGATTGAACAGTCACAAAGAAGTCGAAGAGGTAGTTTCGCACATACCAAGAAAAAACAGCTGTGAATGAGCATAAGAAAGGTATTCCAGACAGAATTGCTGCAGCTATTCTTCCTTTTTTGGAAGTCCAGCTAATTAAAGTCTTATACCCCCGCATAATGGGTTGGGTTACCGTGGAATAGATCCAAGTTAAGATAGGAAAATTTAACACGATCAGTATCCACAACGTTTCATAATGATGAAGTGGAACATAAATGAAATCAAGTAACATGATTAACAGTGTAGGAGGTTCTTCAAAGAAAACGCTTAAAAAACCCATAGTCCCGGAATCCACATTAAACCATTGTGCAAAAAAAATAAGAAATGATGAAAATCCGAGCCACATATTGATGACTATCATCATTGTGACTATAATCGTATGAAAATAAATACGATACCACTCATCCATTCGCTCTCGGTTGTCGATCCACCACTTCCTTATGAACGATCTTAATTGGGGAGGCATTCTTTCATCTGTATTGTTGTTAGCAACCTTTTCCATTGGCATCCTCCTTCTACCTCTTATTCTGATTATGAAATTGAAACCTTGAAAACCTGTTAAAACAAAAAAAGAAGCACCAGCTATAGCGAAGGCTCGCTATAACTGGTGCTTCCAGTTTCCGAATATTCAATTTCTAGTTTCATTATAGCCCCTTGCTAAATGATAGACAAGAGTATGTTACTCAATGTTTTGACAATTGAATAGAGAATGGGTTAGTTTATACATTAGGAACGTATTTAGAAAGGCGGTCCAGTAATGTCTGAACGTAACATGGATAACAATAACTCCAGGAAAATTGTAATACTGAACGAATTAACTGAAATTTTAAAAGCACGTGAGCCTATGGATTATAGTGAAATCAATCCTGCTCTAAATCCAAATGTAGATGCTGAATACATAGCTAGCTTGGATGAGAAGAAAGAAGTTGAAGTTAAAGCACTACAACAAGCTTGGGAACAACTTGAAGAATTGCTATTCAATGATTTACAAATTACACTACAAGAGAAAAATCAATTAGTTACCTATCTTGGCCAAAAACTTAAAGAAGACAAACAGAAGCAAAAAAGTCGTGCTAAATCACGTACACAAGTTTGGCGATCAAACGAATGATAATTGACAGTAGAAGCACCTTAGGGGTTATCTCACCAAGATGCTTCTATTTTTTGTCGCTAGGTTGGTTAGTGAGTACACCAACATTCAAAAACGAGATCTTGAGTCATTCTCTAAGTCCAATGGATTTCCTTAATACCGTAAGTGAGGGAGAATCGCAAAACTATTCTGACTAAAATACGCCTGTTCATGAAGATTATCATTAAAAATGCTAAGAGCCTCTTCATACATCGTACCCCTATTGTCAGAACTGTTTAACTTCCCGAGTTGATATAAAATATGTGCTTTTTGAGGTGAGCGATCAGACCCTTGAAAAAAGCTGAGTGCCTTCTCAAGAGCACAGCGCTCCTTTATCGCATCTTTGCTAACTTCTCTAATAAGCAACGCTTCTAGTACATATGCTCGGTATCCTTCAGAGAACGAATATTCCTTAATGTATTCCTTACATGTGGCAAGTATACTCTCCGCTACGAGATATTCTTTTTTTTCTATTTCCAGCTCTACTAACATGAAAAGACATCTTACTTTCTGGGACACAATGTTTTCGGGAACTGTAACAGCAGTAACCTCTCTTAAATATTGAAACATATCTTCAATAATAAGATGTGGTTTAAAACGATACATTACAAAAATGAACTCTAGTGAATTAAATAGACTTGCTAAGTCGCGTTGTCTTTGAAACCAGTTCATCGAACGAAATAACAAGTTTCTAGCATTCTCATATTCTTCTTTGAGCCAATAGGTTATGGATAATAGGTAGAGTGCATGATAATAAGCCTGTTCGCTTCTTCCTTCAATTGTTTCAATACAAGTTTGTATGTGATATTCGGCAAGATCCATATAACCGATGTGTATATAGATAAGAGTTAAGTTATAATGTACATTCGAAATATCTAAACTAAGAACCCTGTCATCTTTTTCAACGAAGTTTAAAGCTATTTTAAGTGTTGTGATCGCATCTTTAATATGACGCTCCTGTAACTGAAGCGACGCAAGAGCATTATAGGTGCGTATCTTTACTTCAACGCTATCTTTATCATAGACTTCAGCATTAATTACTTCATTATAATACTCCGAGGCCATGTCATAATCCAACAGCTCTCTATAGTATTCTCCCCAAAGAAAGTTAATGTGTATTATCATTTTCTTAAATGATAGTATTTCTATATTTTCTTGCAGTTCATGAAGAGAAGCTTTCAACCCGTCCAATAAACCTACGCTGAGACGATGTTTCGCTAAGCTTATTTGCTGTCTAATATTTTCTTGTTCCGTTATATATTGATCCGATTCATCTATAATAAATAACTCAACCGGTTCTTCTAATGCACCAGCAATGTCAACTAATTCCTCAAAGGGAAATTTAGCTCGTTTACCCTTTTCGATGTTGCTCAGTTTACCTGTAGCATAACCTAGTTTATTGGCGAGATCGATAAGTGTATATTCTTTTATTTTCCTAATTTCACGGATTTTTCTCCCTACTGATTCGGGATCAAGAGCTCTCTCTCTTTCCAGCATTTAATTCATCCTCCAACAAACAGATCACTATTTTATCATTATAGCGCTTATCGTTTTTTCTGTAACTGTCATCCACTTATGCTCATATTTTAGAAGTTCTCTCTGATCAAAATAGTCTTCAAAGGCACCACTTGAGGAACCAAGGATGATTCTATGGGAAAACCTCATAAATAAATTGGAGGAACGTGGAATTATGAAGTTTGGTACAGGTATGAATGTTTCTTAGGTTGTAATTGCTTTCGATTTATTATTTTCATAGACCCTATTGTATCAAACGATATCACTCGAGATAGTCAAACATTAATCTCGGAAATATTTATTTCCTTACTTTTATATTAATCATAGGTTGATCATCGATTAACGTTTGAATTCTACATTGGATATTTTGTATTTCTAAGTTCAACTGTTCTTCATCTTCTCTCTGATTGCATGAGATACGATCATCTGAGTAGTATGAGGCAAAATAGCTCAATTCTGATTCTAGAAGACTAAGTACTAATTGGAGAAACTCAATTTCGCTAAGTTCTTCCTTATGGTTTGATGGAACTTTATGTAGGGTCAAGTGATTACCTCCTAATTCAATAGGTGGAGCACCCAGAAATTGAAAAAACCATTTCAAGGTGCTCCTTGTCGTAACCTAATGAATTTTCATTTTACCATTTTCATACTTTTGGTGCATTAGGAAATGTTAACCTTCCTATTGTGACTTCTTGTTATTATTCTCCAAATCCTTGTGGACCACTTCCATCAATCTGAAAATTAGTGCTGCTGCCTCAGACCGAGTGAGATCTTTCAACGGACGAAACGAACCATCTTGATACCCGTTGACTAATCCTAATTCAGATAGGTAGTTTACTTTATCAGCTGCCCATCCTGAAATTTTGGTCTCATCCACAAATCTCTGCTGTTCACTAGTTCCTGAAGCGTTCATTCCTCTCAACACATTAGCTAAGATCACCGATGCTTGTTCTCTTGTTATAAGTTCATGTGGTGCGAACACTTGGTTTCCCATACCGGCTATAACCTTATTTTTAATGCCGGCTGCAATATATTCTGCAAACCAGTCTTCTGGGCTTACATCCTTAAAAGTCCCTTTGTATTCTGCCGACTCAATTCCCATTAAACGGACGATTAATGCAGTGAATTCCGCTCTTGTGATCGCACGTTGCGGCTCGAATTTAGTTTCGCTAATCCCTGAGATTACTCCTTGTTGCGCCAAGAATATGATCTGTTCCTTATTAAAAGTACTGTCTATGTCTTCAAAGAACACTTGTTTTACAGGCGGAGTTGGTACTACCTCAAGATCAGCAGGTACATCTTTAATTGATTCTGTAGGTTTTGATACAGGTTGCCCGCTGAAATTTCCTCCTGAAGGTGCGAGGAAGCCCAAAGTCCGAGCAGTGATCTCTTTAACTTCACTCCGGTCAGAATTCTCGTTCTCTGTCCAAGCTTCCATCAAATACACTGTTCCCCCACTAAGATTTTTCAGCGTAAAGTGCTGATCCTTTCCTCTATATACTTCTGTCCCATGATGAGCAAGAACGAAAATTTCGTTGGCGGATGGGAGCGTCCAGGTGAAATCAACTTCATTCGTGGTTTTACCTACAGCTTTTACCTCGAAATCTCCACTTGGTAGCGTCTCAAAGATCGGCACATCGATCCCCTTAGCTTCACCAACTTCATTAAATGGAACTATTCGGTATGTTCCGTATTTCGTAGAGCTGCGAAGTCCAGTCAATGAGAATGATGTGTTCTCCGTGGATGTAATGATTGTATCATCATCATATAGGTTGTATCCTGTTGCACCTATAACAGGCTCCCAAGAAATCTCTACTCCATCGACATCTCTTTTATCAATAGATGGAGAGATGGTCATATCAGCGGGTAGTGTTGTTGCATCTAATGCAAAACCTTCCTCACTTATACCCGTGTCATTTAAGGTTCTAATGAAGTATTTATATGTCTTTCCTGGCTCAAGGTTTTCATCATTATATACAGACTCCGTCACTGTGACTTGGCCGATTTCCTCTCCACCTCGTTGAACAATGTAAGCTGTAGCCCCTTTTACCTGACTTAAAGCAAAATCTAGAGATACTCCGTTCGATGTAGATGTGTAACTCACAGTTGGAGGTGCTGCAGGTAATGTAAGTAGAGAATGAGTAAATTCTTCTGATCGATCTCCTTGGCTGTTCTCCGTGATAAATGTAACCTCTTCGTTTGTTCCCGCTCTTAATTCAGTTAATGTGAAGTTCGTTTCCTGTCCTCGGTAAACTTCCTCGCCCTGATACTCAATGACCATAATTTCATTCTTCAATGGAAGAGTCCATGAAAGCTCCGCTTCCGTTGTTTTAGGTTTTGAATTCACGATCAACCCTTTAATTACTGGGAGCGTCGTAAATTCTTTTACCGAGAATGCTATGGCGTCGCCTGCATTGTTAAATGGAACAACACGAATATTATTGTACGTTTGTGCACTGATTAAATTGTCCACTGATGCACTAAATTCGGTCGTAATAGTAATTAATTCTGAGTCAAAATAAACTTTGTACCCCTCTGCCCCCTGAATTTTATCCCACGAGATCGATACGCTATTATCTGATACAGACAGAACTTCAGCTAGTTTTGAAGAAGTAGCTGGAACGGTTCTTGCTGTTAGTGCAAAGCCTGTTACACTCTCACCTGACTTATTTGAAGTTTTAATAACATAAGTGTATTCTTCTCCAGCTTCTAGTCCATCTTCTTTAAATGAAGTTTCATTCAACGGGATTCGTCCAACTTCCTTACCGTCACGTTCAATGATATACTCTTCAGCTCCGCGAACAGCACTCATGGATAAATCGATAGTTAGGGAGGTATCCGTTATACCACTAATAGTGGCTGTAGATGGTGCTGTCGGTTTTGTTAAGCTTGTAAATGTAAGAGGCTCGGATTCAATACCTTCTACATTAAAAGAAGTGATGGTAAACGAATAAATCGAACCCGCACTTAAGCTAGGAATGATACTCTCCAAATTCGAAGTTGAATATTTATCGCCCGTTTCATTATTTAAAATTTGATAAGAAACAGCTCCCTTGACTGGAGACCATGTCACGTTAATTTGATTCGTTTCAGGATGAACTACAATAGAATTCTCATTTACGACTTCTGTCTTTGTCGTAACTTGAACCGTCCTAACTTCTCCTGCTCCACTAGTGTTCTCCCCGTGAATCGAATAACTGTATTTAGTACCTGGAAGAAGTCCTTTATCTGTGTATCTGATATCTGATGAAGGAATCTTCGCAATAAGTACCCCATTGCGTTTAATCACATATGTGTCAGCTCCTGTTACTTGTGTATCAGAGAGATCAAGCGTTAGTGACTCTTTCTCGATGTCTACCGTATTCACGTTAACGGGTTTTCGTGGCAGCGTCTTAAATCCAAATTTTGAATTCTGGGAACTGACACCAAACTCATTGACAGCATGAATCACATAATCATAATTCGTTCCATCCGAAAGTCCGGTTATTTCGAGAGAAGTCTCCGTCCCTTGATACAATACGTTGTCGTCGTGTTCAATAATATATTCAATAGCTCCGGTTACGGGTTCCCAATTCACTTCTGCTTTATACGTTGCTGGGGATGACTGAACATTTGTAACGAATGAAGGTTTAGTCATCCATACATAAGCTGTCTTCTGACTTTCACCTGTTTGATTTACAGCCTGAACAGTAAATGTATGCTTTGAACCTGGAATAAGATCATTGACTTCGAATTCTGCTGAAGTCGGAGTTGCGACAATTTGTCCATCCATAGAGACAATGTACGAATTAGCGGTTGCTACTGTTTCCCAGCGAAGGCTTATAGTCGTCTCAGTCGTCTCAGTCACTTCAACTTGATTAGGCGAGTGAGGATTGGTTAAGAATTCGCCTCCTACAGAATCACTATAACCAGAGTTGTTGCCTGCTTCCACTGTGTAGTTGTACACATTACTACCTGAAAGCCCCGTAAGTTCTAGATGAGTCCCCGCAACTTCAAATGAACGGTCTCCAATCTTAAGTCGATATCTATCTGCCCCAGGTACGGGAAGCCATGAAACGGTAGCACTTGTTTCAGTTATTGAATCTAACTTTAATTCTTGTACTTGATCAGGGACGGTGATAGAGCTTGCCGAAACAGATGAACCTTGTCCACTCTCATTCACTGCAAAAACTTCAAAGGAATACGATGTTCCCGGAGCAAGATCTTGGACAACAGCTGTGGTTTGTTCACTAGGGACGGTTAAATACTCTCTGCCTTCTTGAACAATCACATAGTGGTCAGCTCCTTGAACTGCCTGCCATGTTAAGCCCAACGAATGCTGAGTCGGATTCACGATTTGTAAACCTTGTATTTTACCAGGTAGTGTCATCAGTCCATTTAAAGTAACTGTCTCGCCCGTTCCTGTTTCATTGGAAGCACTTAGTCCATATTGATATAACGTCCCTGATTCAAGACCAGAGTCTGTAAAGGTCAGTTCAGGTCCTTCAAATAGCGATTCACCATCTCTATTCAATGAGTAATAGGTTGCTGAAGTGACCGTATCCCAACCGAGTGTTATTTTCGTTTCCTCTATTTGTACACTTGCAAAATGACCAGGAGCAGATGGTAAAGATAAGAAACCAGCATTTCGACTAGAGCCTTCTCCGGATTCATTTATGGCAATTACACTTACGGAATAGACCGTCCCTGCAGAAAGTCCACTTATTAACTGTGCACTTGTACCATGTACGATTTGATCAGAAACAATTTGATTGTTCCTATCTCTCGCTATGATTCTATAGGAAGAAGCGCTCGTCACGGGATCAAAGGAAACACTCGCCTGACTATAATCAGTCCCAACCTTTTGAATTACAACATTTTCTGGAGCAAGTGGTAGTGTGAGCGTAGAAACAGTACTTGAGAAGTCACTGTGTCCAACATGATTCATTGCACGTACTCTGTATTCATACCTGTTTCCACCTGATAGAGCTTCATCTAAAATCTCATTTGAAGGGTAGTCTAGACTCCAAGTCTGACCTGTTGTTGTGTTTTCAATTTCAAATTGATACCCATCTGTGAGTACATCTTCAGGTAGATCAAAAGAAACTTTCGCGGTCCCTTCAGAGACATTAGTTACCTTTAAATGTTCAGGTACATCGGGCAGCCTTTGTAGCCTGAGCGGGGAAGTCACGGTAGTGACTGAATTCCCTGCATTATCTTGTACTTTGGCATGCACGTACCATGTCCCTTCAGAATCAATAGTAACTATTTTTTCATTTTCATCAGCAGAATCCCAACTTACGGGTGCTTCTGCACTGTTAGTGATTTTAAAATATCGTTGATTTGGATCCACTCCTGAGTGTACATCAGAGTAAGTAATAGAAACGTCAATGTTTTTATCCGTCCAATCTGTAGTATTCGGAGTAATTGAAATTGACGGGTCAAGGTTATCAATAAATACTTTTTTGACAACTTCTTCTCCTACATTGCCGACTGCATCACGTGCTCTTACCGTTAAAGTAGTAATACCGTTATCATGAATTGTTCCAGTACTTCCTTTCACGAACTCGGTATCATTGATTTTATATTCGTAATGGATTGGATTATGATCTGTACTTCCATTAATAGAGAACGTAACCGAATCCTGTGTCCAGGATGATTCACTCAATAAGACTTGAGGAGTTGACGGAGCCGTCTTATCAATCTTTGCCAGAGCTGATGACAATGCTCCAACATTACCTACGTTGTCCACCGTTCTTGCAAATATTTCAGTTTCACCTTCTGCTGAAATGGTTTCTTCGGCTACATAATCAACCCAGGCTCCTGTAGCTCCAAACCGATATTGCGTCTTAGCAGCTCCGCTACCCTCATCTACCCCATCGGTAATAGTGAATGTCACGTTTTTGTTGGTCCACTCCAAATCACTCAATGTTAACTTCGGTGCTGTTGGACCAGTTTTATCGATTTTAGCTTCAACCACTGCTTCAACACTTATATTTGAAGCATTATCGATGGAACGTCCGTAAATTTCACTTCGTCCTTCCGTAGTAATGGAAAAGCCTTTTGTATAGTCTTTCCATTCACCCCCGGGACCGATTTTATACTGGATTTTTTGAACACCACTGAGATTATCCGTACCAGGAGATAACGTCACATTTACATCTTTATTGGTCCAGCTAGAAGGATCCAATGAGAAAATAGGTGCTTCCGGAGCAGTTTTGTCTATACGAGCTGTTGAAGAGGAAACAATGCTTGTATTTCCAAAGTTGTCTATTGTTCTAGCATAGATATCCTGAAGACCTTCTTTAGAAACTTCAAATGGCTCTTTATAATCCACCCATTCACCGGTTGATCCGACTTTGTATTGACTTTTCTGTACACCACTTAAGTCATCTGTTCCGTTTTTTACGGTCACTATTGCAGATGTATTAGTCCAACTTGAAGGAGCAACCGATACTTCAGGTGCAGTCGGTGCCTTGGTATCCTTAATGATTTGGCCCGCCGCAGTATATGCTGTTGCAATTCCCCCTCCATTTACCGCACTGACAAACACGTTATATTTCCCATCTGCAACTCCGTCCAATGGAATATTCAGCGTTGTCGCTGTCGTTGTCCCAGATTTTACAACTTTGCTATCTGCATCACGTAATTCATATTTGTATGTAGTCCCAGTTGGGTTTCCATTCGCTGACCATTTTACGGTTGGTGAGTTTCCTGTCTGCGTGACAGTTGCTGAAGTTGGAGTATTAGCATAGGTATAACTACTAGTTTGAGTAGAATAATCCGTGTAAGAACCACTAGAATTTTTAGCTCTAACTTTAAAGACATAATTGGTATTAGGTGATAATCCAGTAACCGTTGCTGTATTAGCAGAACCTGCATTAATCGTTTGGTTCGTCGTGACATTGAGTAACTCATAGGTCACAGCTGACTCGTTCTCTTTTTTGTCCCAGGTGACCGTAAGACCATTGGTAGAAGTTGAACTGATTACGGGCTGACCCGGAACAACAAAACTTCTTATAGTAAAATTGACTGTGTTTGCTGTAGAAACGCCACCTTTATCATCCATAACCCACACCTGTAAGGAGTGAGCGCCATCCGATAGGGTTGAAGGCAGTGTATAATTACTGCTAAATTGTTGATTAGATCCATTGGCCGTCAATGTAGAAAGAACATTTTCGGCCCCCCCATCTATAGACCACTTCACAGTCAGAAGATCACCGATATCCGTATCTTTGGTAGTACCGGCAATCTGAAGTGTTTGACCTTTGTAGTAGGATTGGTTAGCAGCTGGAGAACTTAAAGCAAATGAGGGCGGTGTATTCTGTGGGCCAATTCCCACAATGGTTGAAACTTTCCTCGATCCGCCGCTCGAAACGGTTTGTTTATCCCACCAAAACTGTGCAGCTGTGTCCCCTGCAGTAATCTGTTGTCCCACGTAAAAAGAGGAAGGAGGACTTCCGCCTGTCAAGCTGGCGTTCCCTGGGCTCTGATAAGCTCCCATAAAAATTCGATCTGCGTTTACTACGTTATATGTGTTTGCATAAAAAGCAGTGATCTGTACCCCACCACTATAATTTCTCCAGCCATTTTGAATAACTTCAAACGGTGAAGCATCATTACCGTTCACCATAGTATCCCAGTAAAAGGTTCCACCTAGATTTTGATTACCACTACCTCGATTGACTGCCTCTAACTCAACCTTCATATACCCACCTTGTGATGTTGCATTAACAATCGACACCCGAAGGATGAATTCAACATTATCTTTCTGACGTGACATTTCAATGATATTGTCATTAATTCTAAAGTAATTTAAAGGTAGCGAGTTAAAATTGATTCTTTCCCCGTTATAGTCCAGGAACGTTGAAACGTTACCGGCATTGCTGCCATAAAATACGTTGGTGTTTGGTAATAAAATAATTCGGTAATTACCCTGATCGTTCATTTCCACTTTTACTACGGAAGATTGAACAGCTTTTAATGATGTCGTGTTGGAAACAACAGAAATAGTATCTACTGCTGCATATGCAGCGGGTGTAAATACGCCGGTTGCCACTAATGGGGGTGCAAGTAAAGCTAAAGCTAATACCACTTTAGTAGCTTTTTGTGCTGCCTCCCTAACTTTCCTTCTCTTCTTCAATAGATCTCCCTACCCTTCTAACTGTAAAAACAAAAAAAGCACCTCAATATTGGTGGTTAACCAATATCGAGGTGCTTCCCCGTTTCTACTATTAAGTTATTTGTATTATAAGCCATGGTCATACTGCTGTAAATATATTGTCTTAAACCCATGTTGTTTTTTATGAACTGAAATTGTATTAACACTTCATCTCAGTGCTTATTCAACCAGCCTGATACACGATTATTAACAAATCTCTGAAATGAGATTGCTTTGTAGAGCTACCTGAGTCCATTTTTTCTTAGAAAATCAATAATATTTTTGTAATGCTTGGGTACTAATATCCGTGATTATAGTTGAAACTACTGAAACTCTACATCATTTAAAATACTTAGCAGCAGTTATGACATCATACACATGAATGGCTCCACGAGTTATTATACGATTATTCTTTTTCAAGGATACTCATCGGATCTCCTATTGTTCTATTTCTGTAACAATCGGGCCTTACATTGCATTGGCAATACTTATGACTAAAAATAATACCACTGCGAAGACGAATCCATACCCAAGTACGTACAAGGTAACTCTCGATAAAACCTTAATCAACCGATAAGAGATATAAAGCAAATTCATTAACAGATAACTCATATGATTCTACCTTTCTTTAGAAATAAGAAAACGCACCTACCCAATATGGGCAGATGCGTGCTTCGCATATATTTTATTATGTTATCTTTTACTGTATCATCCTTCATACAGTCTATCAACTGAACCTTCACAAAATATAGAACAACGTTTTAATTCTCGATCAACTTTGAGTTGTATTCAATTAAACTTCATTATTCAGTATATCTCATTTCTCCAATTGTTTTCGTTCCATAAGTTGTTTGTAAATCGAAGCAGATCTTCTAAGAAGATCTGAAGGTATTCCTTCTTCACTCATTGTTGTAGAAGAGTGAACTGGTAACACTTCCTCTTTTGTTTCGATTCTTTTATATTTGTCCAAAATAACTATGTCGTGAAGCAACCATAAGCTTCCTGATTGTCTTAGTAATCCTAATTTCTTATATCTCTCTAGGGATCCTCTTGAGTTATCCCGGCGTATGGTTCCCTTAGGTAGACCATGTTTCTTCTCTGCTTCAGATGTAGTCATTACTTCTGATATTATCTTTTTGCACTGATTACAAATTGTGTAGTTTCCAAAAAACGTTGGAATACCATTCTCTTTCAACCAGACATTACATTGAGAGCAACGAAAGGGTAATCTTCCACCTTTGATTCGATCTACTTTACTTTGTAAATCTTGAATTTGTGCTTGTAAGCTAAAGATTTGAGTATGCAAATCTGGGATTAAGGTTCGCATCCCTTCCATAAATTTTTTTTGTTCTTGGAGTTGATCTAAGCGATTAATCAATTCATCAATCCAAGAATGTAGTAGGTTTGTTTTACGCCGGCCAGCTCGATAGTAGATCTCACCTACTACCTCGTGTATAAGCCAGAATTTTTCAGATTTTCGGATTAGAAACTGCGATTGCAGCATTTTAAGGGGACCTTCACAATCTTGTTTTACAGTCCCTGGGCTGTTGATGTCAAGATCTCGTTCCATTTCAGTAGTACCTTTCACCTGCTTAATCGTACATAAACACCTTGGACATATTAGGAGGCTTCCTTTGTCCCCAAGTTTAGCTGGTTCATCTTCGTTCCAAATAGGTTGCTTGCATAAATGGCAGTCTATCCGAGAAAATCTGAGGTTTAGTCTTTCTTTTCTCTGCTCAAAGCTTCTAATCTCTCCTTCGATACTAAATATCTGATAGGAGGCATCCGGGAGTATATCATAATTATCTATAAGGGTTCCAAGTGTAGCTCGAAGATCTTTTAAGCGTTGTTCATAATCATCCATTATATGCATATATCTCCCCCATCTCTACGGTTCACTATTGCATATATTATATTCGAAAACGCACCAACAAGAAATGAAGCCGTTAAATGATTTGCTTCTTTTACTGTTCCTTAACCGTGTTAAAAACTCATCTAATAAAGCATATCGTAAATCATCTATAGTATTATGTAGTTAATCATTAATGACATGAAGAATCGGGTTCTTCTCATTCCTTCTATATCAAATAGTTATTTTGTTATATTAGTTCCATTGCTAGTTTACAATACTGAGGTGATTCTCTTGGACATAAAAGATTACAAGGTGATTATTCTTTATATAGCTCCCTTGATTGTTGTTATCATATTTTTGGGTTTGTTGCTGCTTAAGCCTTTAATGGTGCCAGAGGTTTGGACAGCACCTGGGAGTATTCTTTCAGTTGACCCTATTATCGATGCAAAAGCAATTCGCGAAAGCGCTAGAGCACATCCCACTAATCTTTACATGACTTACGTAAAAAAAACACAAATTAATTCTGTATGGGAGAAAATATTCCTCGGGTCTGAGGGTTATACAAGAACTTCTGTTACAAGGTCCTATTCCTCAGCTTCTGAAAGCAATAGTGACTTTACCGAGAGAGATTTATCTATTTTAGATAAAGAACTTTTACCCTATATGAAACATACTATCGTAAAGGCTGCAATGGTACATGAAAAGATTGATTTACCAGAAGAGATATCTAAGCCAGTTGTCGTTTTTCATCCAGAGAAGTTTAAAACAGGTCAAGATCTTAAGATTGGAGATGAAGTTCTGTTCATAGATGATATAGAAGTTGACTCGCCAGAAGATATTAATTTTTATCTGGAGAGTTTTAAAATCGGAGATACCGTAAACGTAATCGTTCATCGTGATACTAGCAACGTAGAGATTCCAGTGACTATAAAGGAACTGGATCGCCAAGGAAAAGCAACGTTAGGAGTTTATTTAAAAAACAAATTTGTCTTTAAAGGGTTATCTGTTGATGACGTTATCCATTTGGACAACAACTATTCAGGCGAGTCAGGGGGTTTCATGTTGGCATTGGGTTTAATACAGCAACTCGATCCGAATGTCGATTTGGCTAGAGGAAGAAAGATTGCTGGCACAGGAGGCATAACTAGGGGTGGTGATATTCAGTCAATAAGTAACCTGGATCTCAAATTGCTGACTGCAAAGAATGAAAAAGTAGATATTTTTATCTATCCTAAATATCAAGAACAAGAGGTTGCCAAAGCAAAAACTAGCTACAATTTAGAAAATATTAAACTGGTAGGGGTAAGAAACTTACAGGAGGCTATAAACTACCTCAGTCAATAACTGAATTGTTATAAATCCCTTTCCAAATTAAGAACGTTAATATCCAGCTAAATAAACCGATTATCTGACATTACTTGAAACTCTGCTAAAGTGACTTACATCTGTGATTCTGCATGTCCATATATAACTATAGAAATAGCCGTCACATAACTCAGTACAATTGAGAGACCTGAATGGTGTTTCTCAATTGTACAAAATAGATATTCTTAAGAAATGAAGTAGACTCTCAAGTCAAGCAGAACCAGGCCTCAACTCCCTATATTTCCTTCTTCGCCAATACCTCTTGTACTTAACATTTCTAACCCATTAGAACATGGATTTCTTCTATGATCTCCATGGCATGTGAAGAGTATTTTCTTCTCTCCCCCATACATTAGTAAGATTCATTTATTTCCTCCGTTTTTTCCTTCAGATGTTATTACCTCTCTTGAATTTTCCCATACAAAACCTGATCAATTTTATTCATTACCAACTGATAAGGTTCTACAGCTTCAGCAATTAATTGAGAATATTTCTGAGCAGTTTGATGCCCCTTTTTGTTTCCATCGTACATCATCACATGAGATTCTATTTCTAACGCAGCGATAACTGAATGGATTATATAGAGTGACATACTAAGATACAGATCATTAGAGGTACTATTAGTTTTGTGAATTGTTAATTCCTTATAAATAGTTGAGAATATGCTTAAATCAGACTCTTGGCTATCGTAATTATCAGTAGACCTCAACCATTCTTTAGCACAATTCACTCGATCTAAAATCATTCGGTTCCAAAATCCTAAATCATAAGAGTCTATTTTAATCCTAATGGATATATGAATACCTGGGATAAGCTTTTCTGCACGTAAATAATACATCGTATCTTGTATTGCTATTATTGACTGACTAGAGATGGATTCGATGTCTTGCTCTGCTTGATCTCGAACCTCTTGTGGGCCTCGTAATATCGGGTCCATGAATTCAACTCCTTAAGCCCTAAACTGAGTTAGAAACTAGTGAATGGTTAAACACAAAAAAACGCACCTTGCCCAAGATTGGGTAGATGCGTACTTCGCATATGGATTATTTGATTCTCATAAAGATAACATTATTTAATGTGTTTCTCAACACTGGATGTTGGAAAAGGTCTTGAATCAGGAAGGTCAAATAATTAATAGATATAACTATTCATTTCTAAGTGAAGAGATGAACAGAATCTTACTCCCAACACCCTTCCCCCAAAAATGGGTTCTGCTTATTCTGCTTATCAAAGGTTAAATAGAATACTTATATTACTGAATATATTATGTAATATTTAATTGTTCAATTATGTACTATTTTATCGAGTTCAAATTCCCGTATATTAATCGGGTTCATTAAATTATCTTTATGAGATAAGGAAGCGAATGCTAAACATTTAAATGCATTATTATTTTCCCGGAGCAAGAATAAATTCATCTTATGGTTAATGAATAATAATATATTACTGAACATAAAACTTAATACTTAAATCACTTTGCTCTATAGAATATCGTCTACAGCTTAAAATAGTAAGTATTATTGTTCAGTAATATTAACATATTATTTAAACTTAATACTTCTATTAATCGCACAACTAAGAAATGTCCAGCTCTTATTGATTTTGACTGTTGTTCATGTACAAGAGAAAAGTAAGGAATTTAGTAAGGAGAAATTTGTTACACAATGCAAACTTACTGAACTCAAATAGGAAAGTACGGAAAATTATCAATAATACTTCAACCAATCAGCAAAAAACATCACACGGCATTCTGCCGACGAAATTGCACCACCTTCAAGACAGAGCAATAAAAACGTATAAGAATAGATAGAGACACTAAATATCATAATGCTGGTTAAAAATCATACATAAGAGAGGTCTACTCGTGATGACTGTTGAGAAAATAAAATGGTATGGGAAACAACTTGTTTAATTGGGGCAATGGGTCCAACAAGCGAAATTTGTTCATTCTGTGGAAATAGATACAGAAATACTTTAGACATTCATATAGAGGTGTGCATAAATTCATTTCATGAAGATTGAGGATGTTAGTACGAGCCTAAACTCTTAACTGATGGCTACGAGAAATTCATTCGATCGGTACCGCTTCCCAGCGCCTTCTCCATTTTTGACCGTTGTATAAGTAATCGGAGTTCAAACTGTTTAAATTTCCCTGAAGACTAAAAGCATTTTCTTCAATGTATCGATACTTTTATGATGAATAGCTATGTATATTTAAGGTGGTAACAGATATTTCATTTCATTGATCATTTATACTCTGAATATGCTACTTACGTGATACATAGAATAAACAGATAATGAACTGTCATACATAACGAAATGATACGTTATCGTATATCTGGAGATCCTATCATATAATTATTTACCGATTTTTCTGTTTTATTCTTTCCCTTCTTGATCTGAAGTAGCTCTCAAATCCTTGATAGCACTGGATTTACTAACGATCGAAACTCGGAATAAAGAGTTTATTATTAACTGATAATTATTAAGTGAAGAATTGATACGTTATCGTATTTTATAACATTCATTCATGTTTAAATCTATACCATTCTTATAGTTTATTCTTCCCCTTTTCAAAAAATGGACAAGCTAAACCCTTGATACTACTGAGTTTTTCGTAGTTATTGTATAGGATTCATAATCTCACCTTGAGATTTCCCAAACTCGTAGGTAGTAGATTTAAGTGCACCCGAATTACATTATCGATTCGGTTATTTGTTTAATTCCTACTCTTAATCTTCAACTCAATTGTAACGGGTAAATGTTCATATTTCTCGAAAATTTGAGTTCTAATACTTTAATACTACTGAAACAACTGAATAATTTTATGAAATACAAAAGATCGTGTATAGCAAATCCTTAATGTGCTAATACTATTAGTAGGGAGCTTTTAGTTCGAAGTATAAACCTCATATGAACTGAACATAATATAGTTCAATAAAGTGTTTAGTTTACTGAACATCTCTGAAACTCAGACATAATATTTAGTGAATTAAGTAATACGCTGTATTAATGTAACATGTGTCTGATTTTCACCCGTCAATACATACATATCCTAGAAGTAGTGTTAACTCGTTTAACTATTCTGTTGGTCTCAACAACTTAACTGTGTGAACAAGTTACATTCTTACTTGATATAAACGTATTCAGTTTAATATTACTTCGAACTATTGATTATACAGTCAGCCCCTCAGTTAATGGTGAACTAAGCTGAGCAGTTTTATACCACACTTTATGCGTGTTCAGTTTACAACAGGCGTATTTAATAGACTACCGAGAGAATACATATCCAATGGATGGCATGAAGTCATCTCAGGAGAATACAAAATGATAGTTTAACAACATAATATATTCAGTAACGTATTGAACAATCAATAATGAAGAATCATTTAATCTATAAGGTTTCATTCTCATTGAAATTACACAAACTGTTACGTTGTCTATTACGTAATACATAAGTATTCAGTTTCTCACACTAGAAATCTAACACTACAATACAATGAATGACTATAAGTCATCTATACGTGCTGGCTCGTATATACTGCATAATCAGATTACTGAACTTGAATATATTCATGAGAATATTGAGTTTACTGAATACTTTTACAACAAATCATTAAGTACTAAAAGTAATTATGACTTGATTTCTATACGTTAAAGAAGTTATCTATTTGATATTCAATTAATCTGAATATATTCAGTTATATATTCAGGCTTCTAAACGTGAATATACATCGTAATAGAGATAAACGTTAACACGATAACTCTCTGTGGGTGGCAACAGCATAATTGTATGTAGCAGTTACTCTTTTGCTTATCACAAACGTAATCAGTTTACTTTTATTTGGAACTGATGATTATCTCGGCATTCCATTCCTGAGTTTATGCTTAAACAGTAAGATTTTAGATACCACACTTTATATATGTTAAGTGTTTCCGTTACGCTGTACATGAGAATTCTAATGGCTATAGAAGTGCATAGTTCTATTTCGTGGCATGTAGGTCTTATTTGAATATTTATTATTAGTGTTACATAATATATTCAGTTTAGTATTACTATGAAGAGTCGTAGTATCAGTTTGAGAAGTAGCTCATTAAAGTTACATCATTTATTACGTTGTATATTACGTAATAGTTAAATATTCAGTTTTGCTGCATTGGAAATCTATCACTAAAATGCAATGAATGATTAAAAGTCATCCTTAAGATTTATGTTGACTCGTATTTACTGCATAATCTGATTACTGAACTTGAATATATTCATGTGAATATTGAGTTTACTGAATACTTTTAAAACAAATCATTAAGTACTGAAAGTAATTATGTCTTGATTTCTATAGGTTAAAGAAGATGTGTATTTGAGATTCAATTAATCTGAATATATTCAGTTATATATTCAGGATTCTAAACGTGAATATACATCGTAATAGAGATAAACGTTAACAGGAATAACTCTCTGTGGGTGGCAACAGCATAATTGTATGAAGCAGCTACTCTTTTGCTTATCACAAACGTATTCAGTTTACTGTTACTTGGAACTGATGATTATCTCGTCATCCCTGAGTTTATGCTTAAACAGAAAGGTTTTAGTTACCACACTTTATGTATGTTAAGTGCTTCGTTACGCTTCACATGAGAATTCTAATGGCCATAGAAGTGCATACTTCTATTTTGTGTTAAATACTTACTATTAATATTACATAATATATTCAGTTACATTACATTGTATATGATGGAATAGATACTTATTCAGCTGACGCTACATTGGAAATGTAGAACTATACGATATCCATAAATATTTGTACTGGCTCGTATATACTGCATAATCAAATTACTGAACATGAATATATTCATGTGAATATTGAGTTTACTAATACTTTTACAACAAATCATTAAGTACTGAATGCCTAAAACCAAATAAGTCCTGATTTCCATACGTAAAAAAAGAATATATATTTGATCTTCAATTAATATGAATATATTCAGTTATATATTCAGGTTTCTAAACTTGAATATATAACTGAATAGACATATATGTTTGCTCAATTAACTCTCTGCGGGTAAAAACTGCATAATTGTATGAATCAACTAATCTCTTGCTTGTTACAAACGTATTCGATTTTATGTTACTTGGAATGATTATACCGTCAACCTCTTCGTTTATGTGAATGAAGCCAATGGAGTTTTAGTCACCATACTCTATGTATGTTAAGTTTACCGTTATGCAGTACAGGTGAATTCAAAATGCCTAGTAGCAAGTACATATTTCTTTTTTTGTGGTGTGTAGGTATAATTTGGCCACTTACTGTTAATATTACATAATATATTAAGTTAAGTATTAAACAATCACTATGAAAAGTCATTGTGTAAGATAAATTAGAGACTCTTTGAAGTTAAATCATATATTACGTTTTATATTACTTAAAAGTTAAGTATTTAGATTACATAACATTGAAAATGTAGCACTACAATTCAAGGGATGATTATAAGTCATCTAAAAGTATTTATGCTGGTCGTATATACTGCATATTCAGATTACTGAACTTGAATATATTCATGTGAATATTAAGTTTGGTGAATAATTTACAACAAATCATTAAATACTGAAAGCCTAAAACCAAATGAGTCCTGTCTTCCATACGTTAAAGAAGAATATGTATTTGATGTTCAAATAATATGAATATATTCAGTTATATATTCAGGTTTCTAAACTTGAACTTATACTGTATAGACATATTTGTTAACTCAATTAATTCTCTGCGGGTACAAACTCCATAATTATATGAATCTACTAATCTCTTACTTATCACAAACGTAATCAGTTTACTTTTATTTGGAACTGATGATTATCTCGTCATTCCTGAGTTTATGCTTAAACAGTAAGGTTTTAGTTACCACACTTTATGTATGTTAAGTGTTTCGTTATGCTGTACAGGAGAATTCTAATGGCCATAGTAGTGAATACTTCTATTTCGTGGCTTGTAAGTCTTATTTAAATATTTACTATTAGTGTTACATAATATATTCAGTTTAGTATTAAACAGTTACTATGAAGAGTCGTTGTATTAGTTTGATTAGTAACTCATTAAAGTTACATCATTTATTACGTTGTATATTACGTAATAGTTAAGTATTCAGTTTTGCTACATTGAAATCTAGCACTACAATGCAATGTATGATTAAAAGTCATCAATAAGATTTAAGCTGACTCGTATTTACTGCATAATCAGATTACTGAACTTGAATATATTCATGTGAATATTGAGTTTACTGAATACTTTTACAACAATTCATTAAGTATTGAAAGTAATTATGTCTCGATTTCTACACGTTAAAGAAGAAATGTATTTGATATTCAATTAATATGAATATATTCAGTTATATATTCAGGCTTCTAAACGTGAATATACATCGTAATAGAGATAAAAGTTAATACGAATAACTCTCTGTGGGTGGCAACAGTATAATTGTATGAAGCAGCTACTCTTTTGCTTATCACAAACGTAATCAGTTTACTTTTATTAGGAACTGATGATTATCTCGTCATTCCTGAGTTTATGCATAAACAGTAACGTTTTAGTTACCACACTTTATGTATGTTAAGTGCTTCATTACGCTGCACAGGAGGATTCTAATGGCCATAGAAGTGCATACTTCTAATTTGTGTTAAATACTTACTATTAATATTACATAATATATTCAGTTACATATTAAACAGTCACTAAGAAGAGACATTGTATCAGATAGATTAGTGACTCTTTGAAGTTACATCATCTATTACGTAATATATAACGTAATATTTAAGTATTCAGTTTTGTTACATTGGAAATCTAGCACTACAATGCAATGAATGATTATTAGTCATCCATAAGTATTTATATTGGCTCGTATATACTGCAGTTTACTCAATACTTTTACAACAAATCATTAAGTACTGAAAGCCTAAAACCAAATAAGTCTTGATTTCCATGCGTTAAAGAATATGTATTTGATGTTCAAATAATATGAATATATTCAGTTATATATTCAGGTTTCTAAACTTGAACTTATTCTGTATAGACATATATGTTAGCTCAATTAACTCTCTGCGGGTAAAAACTGCATAATTGTATGAATCAACTAATCTCTTGCTTGTTACAAACGTATTCGGTTTCATGTTACTTGGAATGATTATACCGTCAACCTCATCGTTTATGTGAATGAAGCCAAAGGAGTTTTAGTCGCCATACTCTATGTATGTTAAGTTTACCGTTATGCAGTACAAGTGAATTCAAAATGCCAAGTAGTAAGTATACATTTCTTTTTTTGTGGCCTATAGGTATAATTTGGCCACTTACTGTTAATATTACATAATATATTAAGTTAAGTATTATAAAATCATATGAGAAGTCATTGTGTAAGATAGATTAAAGACTCTTTGAAGTTAAATCATATATTACGTTGTATATGATTTAACAGTTAAGTATTTAGATTACACAACATTGAAAATGTAGCACTACAATTCAAGGGATGATTATAAGTCATCTATAAGTATTTATGCTGGTCGTATATACTGATAATCAGATTACTGAACTTGAATATATTCATGTGAATATTGAGTTTACTTAATACTTTTACAACAAATCATTAAGTACTGAATGCGGAAAACCAAATAAGTCTTGATTACCATACGTTAAAGAGGGATATGTATTTGATGTTCAAATAATATGAATATATTCAGTTTTATATTTAGGAAACCACATATGAATATTAACCATATACTTAAAGCAGAAATTTACCCGATTAACTTCTCTGCGGGGATAAATAGCATAGTAGTAACATACAATCTGCAGTCTTCCTTACTATATACGACTTAATTCAGTGTTATTGATTATATAGTCATCCTCACCGCCTATGGTAGATTAAACCATGGGGGTTTAGTTACGGCAGAACATGTATTTTTAGTATACGATAAAATTGTATAAGAGAATTCGAACAGCCACCGAGAGTATATATCCTTTAGTCGGATTTTTAGGAGTCTTATAAGAATACAATTATATTACATAATATATTCAGTAATGTATTAAATATTTACTGTGAAGAATCATTGTATCAGTAAAGATCAGCATTTCTTTAAAATTATAAATTACATCATCTATTACCTTGTATATTACGCAATATTTAAGTATTCAGTTAGTATTACATTTGAAATGAAACACTACAATTCATTAGATGATTATATATCATCAATGAGTACTCATACGTTGCAATATATACTTACGACACTACACCGAGTCTTCTATCACAAAAAAGCAGGATACGGATAAAATCCAACTTAAATAATATAAATATATTCAGTTTTATATTCAGATTCCTACATCTGAATATACTTAAGATACTTGAGGCAGAAATTTATATTATTACTAGCTCAATGGTACCTATAACGTATTTGTGATAAACATGCTGAGTTCTAACTTAATATAAGTATTCAGTTTACTGTTACTTGAAATTACTGATTATATGGCAAGCCCCACAGTTTATGATGGATTAAATTGTGGGGTTTTCAAAGGCACTAAAAGCTTGGGTATCCATTAAATGACTAGTAGCGATCTTATGACAATACTAAATTAACTATTACATAATATATTCAGAATACTGAAGATTTAAAATTAAATATTTATATTACGTAATATATTCATTAAAGTATTATGTTTTAAAAATTGTTTGATTGACATAAACTAGATCATTTTTGAATGGTTCGTAAGTGAAACATCATAAAAGTACTTAAGGTAAATCAGCACTGTACTTAAAGGATGGGTATACTTTGAAATATGTTCGGTATATGAACTTGAAGATTTAATCATGACGCAGCTGGACTATATTTATCTTTAATACACAAAAACTTAATCAACAAGAAATAAATTTAAGGGGTGGGTTTGAATATGATTCCCGTTTTTATCGAACCACTTATTCTCAGAAACATTATGCCAAAGATACTTCATAAAGATAGAATCGAATTTAACCTTCTGATCACAACCAATAAAATCAAGAGAATGTGGCTTTTTATCCGAGTAAAGTAACACAGGGATAACCTCAATTGCATTAATCCTTTTCATGGATTCAATAGTTTCGAATTTTGAAGCGAAATCTATTGCCTTACAAATACCACCAGTTTCATATTCGTCGAACTTAACATAAAGAAAAACCTGATGTTCATTGCTTTTAAGGCGAGTTACTGTAAAATACGGCTCCCAACCTAATATCTTCATTTCGTTACCATATAGATAACAAAAACTTGAAAGGGAGGAGGCATTCGTGAGATTTTTGGAGGGCTTTGGTTGTCCAATATAAGCTTGATCATTAAGGAGCGGTCTTAAGTTTAAATTCAGTTTATTTTTAAACAAGTCTCCTTCATTTATAAAGGACAGCACTAAACTTTCAAGTGATTCAATATTCCCTACATACAAATTTATAAATGTGCTCCAGTTTTCAATGGTGTTCAAATAATTCCGCTGAATATTCTGCCATCGAGACCAAATACTTTGACGTGCAGTCGTTACAAAAAAAATAGTACTAGGTATAGAAGTGGCTAAAGAATCTCGCTCAACCCCTTGGCTTATATAGGACAGATATTGATTGTACTTAGAAAACTTCTCATATAAAAGTTTGCCTTTCTCCGTTCCCATATCAAACTCAACCCAACAGTGAAATTCCTTATCAGTACCATTAGGTCGAATAATAAACTCTCCATCGGGCCTGAAAATTTTCTTAGTTTCGATTTTAGTATTCTCATCCACAGAGGAGAACTCTACTGAGGCGTATCTATTATCAATAAAATCATATGTGAAATTATGTTTTAAAGATAAGAGTTCCATTAAAACATTGAAATCAATACCCAAATTATGATGTTTTTGCAGTCTCTCTTTTGGAGCGCGATAAAGTTCATATGGAAAATAACCGTGTTGATTATTCCAACCTGTATTTCGGTAACCTTCAATCTCAGGGATATCTAAAAGGCTGTAAGCTATAGATAATCCTTCTTCTGATAAAGTTAAAACCTTCGTATCATTACTATGCTTAGCTGCCACCTGAATAATACCGGTCTTCTGCATTTGAGCCAACTGATTCCATGTGCTTCTCATTTTTGATAAGTTAAGTAGTTCCCATGAGAAATGAGGATAGGTTAAAGGAATATTATCCGGATCCAAAAGAAAAAATACTTGATACGGGGTAAGACTTCTATAAATAAAGAGACGTTCAATTATCTTACACTTGGTTGGAGAAAGTTTATGTATTGTTCGAACATCCAATTTGATGACAACTCCTTTATAAATTTGCTTGAATTTGATACATATTTACTAACCTTTATGAACCCTAAGTTCTTGTCACTTAAAGCAGTATGTCGAGATTAACAGAAAAAAACCTTATGTGACAACGAATTTGTCGACCTTTTGTGGTCGATATACGCAATGACAGACATCGTGATAAGTTCAGTGATAATAATAGTGACTCAGTCACCAAAGTTATCACTGAATCAATCATTGGTGTAGTCATTAAAATCGTCATAATATTGTTTGAGTGTATTATTTTTTAGAAACGAAATATTATAAAAATAAATGAGAGAAATCACACTACTATTGTGGATACTCTCCAACAGACCATTAAGAAGAGTAGAAAAGCGTTTATACTCTCACCTAATGTAAATAAAGATAATATGACTATATTTAAGTAAAATAGAGTCACCCTAGGGTCACTCTAAATTAACAGCTTTAATAAAAATGTCTCACACGAGAAATCGTTATAACAGATAGAGTATTACAGAATTCATATTAGATAAGATTAGATAAGATAGCATTCTTAAAATAAGATTTAGATATATTTGCTAAATTAATATTAAAGAGATATACTCAAGGTAACCTAGAGGTGACCTTAAGGTGACCTTATAATCAAAGGGAGGTGAAGACTGAGCATGTCAGAAAAACTTTATACAGAGGTGCATTATCGAGCATTTCTTGATAAATTAAGTGAGGCTCACATATCGGTATTGAGCATTATTACAGACAACAATCTCATCCCTAAAAAAGACATCATCTCGATGATGAGTGAGGATTATTCTAAAAATCCAGTTGTTGCAGCAATAGATGCTCTTTTGTTCGCTGGTTTAATATCATTCGAGTACAGCAAAAGGCAACATAAGTTCTTTCTTTCTGATGACGGTAAAGCATTCACAGAATATGTAGCAAAACAATATGAGGAGGAAAATTCTAATGGGTCTATCTAATAGTAAAGTACTTACATTCATGAACGAAAATGCACTAATCAATGACGTCTCTCTAAGATTTGGTGTAATTGGAGCAGGGCAGAAAGGTAACAAAGATGCAGATATTTTTGCAGGTTATACATATGCAAATGGAAAACAAATATATCCTAGCCTTGCCGTGAATTTTTCTAAAAATGACATGCTTCATCTTAAGAACATTCCGCTCGAAGATCGCATACATTTTGAAGATTTTAGAGGTGCTGCCCGAACACCTTCTCTTGTTGTTGAGAATTTCGATCCACAATTGAACCCAAATGCAGACAAGATGCGTAATCAATTGATTGAAGCAATGGAAAGAAAATTCATGGATGTTGATCATTTGTTTATTTGCGCTGGAGCTGGTGGGGGCTTTGGTACAGGCTTTATTTCACTAGTGTTAAGTTTAATAAAAGAACAGTTTTTTCCGGTCCCTATAACTCTTTTGCTCTCAAGTCCATTTGATGATTTCACTGAAATGTCTAATGCAATTCTTCTCCTCGCAGAAATCAAAGAATTCATTGAACTTCAAAATGAGCTATTTAGTCCAGGTCAAGAAAAACCACTTGGTAGTGTAATTCTTACTGATAACAAGAAACTATTTAACGACTTTACAACCAAAAAAGAGAATAGACTGAACAGTAGTACTTTGATTTCTTGGAAAGATGAAGGGAACGATGCGATTATAAGTACTATCCATGAGGCTAACTTGATTCCTGCTAACTTTGGATCAGACAATAGTACTTATGATCCCTCGGACTTTATTAAAATCGTACAACTGTCAGGTGGTTTCTTGAGTATTCACAAAGCTAGCATTGAAGCCCCTTACGAAAGTAATACTTTGAATAGTAAAATGAGAAATAGTATTCAGCTGGGCTACTTCTCTTGTGGTCATGATTATGAAACTGCAACAATGTATGGTGGTTTTGTACTTAGACCATCAAGTGCATCAATATTCAAAGATGTCAAAACAGAACAGACTATTAAACAAGTAATATCAGAGTTTAATGATACAGCTCAAGGAAAATATGGAGATCCTATCTGGTTTGATGAATACGCGGTTGTCTATACTATTTTTAGTGGGATGACTTTACCAAGCCGAGTCGTTGAAATGACTATAGAATATGATGAAATGTTAGAAAAACAAAAACAGGTAAAAAACAAAGATATCGAACTGAATATCTCAGGTGTAATGGAATCTGTAAAACAATCCACTTTTAATCCATATCAAAAACGAGGAGCCAACAAATTTGGTGGTGGCGCTTCTGGAGGCTTTGGGGGATCTGTATTCAATCGAAAGCAAGAAAATCAAATTGAAGAAGAAGTTGCTTCAACTACTGAAGAAATTTCAGAGCCTAATAACAGATTTGGAAGCAACTCGGATGATACTAAACCTACAAATGTATGGAATAAAATTCAAAACCGTAAATAGGTTCTCACTCAAATCACTAAACGGTTTAAGTTGTTTGTAGCATAAAATAAGAAAGAGGTACGAAGAGCTTATTTGCTCTTTGTACCTCTTTCTTATTTTGAAATTCAGTAAGTTTATAATTTGAATTCCTTATTTTCATTCACTAACTCTAGCACAATTCTTAGACCTGAGTTAATCATTTTCGTTTTGTAGCCTTTTTTCTTACCTACACATAACTTATCTAATTCAGCCAACAATTCATTTTCGATTAGATACGTTTTACGCGTATGTGTTTCTTCTACTTTTAAATCAACTGTGTTTGATAAAGATGAAATAATACTTGATATCCCGTTAACAGCTGAAACTTGTGGATGAGAACTAACAGGTGCTTGCTCATTGCTCTGTTTCGTCTCTTGAATTTCTTGTTGAATTAACTCTTTAGCAGGATCTTGTTGTACTGGTTGTTGGTATTGCTCTACTAAAGGTTGTGCTACTGGTAGTGGTTCTTGTTGTGTTACTTGTTCTTGTTTTGGTTGTTCCTCTGCTGGATTAATTGTAGATATATCCGAATCAACACTTGAATGTTTATTCTCATCAGAAACAGGTCGCAAAGAATTATTACCGCTTATAAGAGTATCATTCAATATACGATTTTTTTGATCTGATCCGGTAGTACCACTGTCACCCAACAATTTTTTAAACTGATCCTTTTTGGACACGGTTTAGCAACTCCTCTAAAAATTGTTGATATTGCTCAAGAGCATCTCGGTCCTCTTTTGTTGTGTTTTGGATACCAAGAATAGAATACTCTTTAATTCGATTACGTCTTTTAATTACAGTGTCAAATACCCAGTCCTCATAATCTTCCCTAGCTTGATCAATAATTGAAGAGTCAATTCGAGTTCTGGAATCCGACATACTTGGTAGAATGCCAGCTAACTTTAATGTAGGCGTAATTCTTTCTTTAATAAGTTCCACCAATTGAAGGTACCTTGGGATAGCTTTAAAACATAAAGGTTCCGATTGTAGCATAACTACCACATAGTCGCTAGCAGATAATGCAGATACTGAAAGATCGCCTAAGTTAGGTGGCTGGTCAATAAGGATAAAATCATACTGGTCTTTTATGATATCCAATGTTTCTTTTAGAGAGGTAGGAACAACTCTGTTTACATTTCCTAAAGCTCTGCCTAATGTCGATAGGATGTCGTCGGCCGGCAATAAATCCAGGTTCTCATTCACTTTAACAATGTACTTAGCAGGATCTAAATCAATAATTGCGTTTAGTACTGTATTATCTTCAAAAGAGTAAATGTCTTTTCCTGATAATATTTGTGTAGTGTTACCCTGCGAATCAAAATCAACAGTTAAAACTTTAAATCCTCTTTCAGCTAAAAGATAACTCGTAATGCATGTAGTAGAGCTTTTACCCACTCCGCCTTTTTGTACTCCTATAGATACTGTGATACCCATGATATCCTCCAGTTCGGTATAAATATACTTATACTCTATTTTGGTGGATAGTGGAGAAAGAGTCAAGTGTAATACACACAAAACTGAATACTTAAGTGTTAAATGAACAATATAGTATTCAGTTTTATATTACATAATATATTTTTAACTATACAAATATTACACAACATGCAGATTATACAACTTAACTAGTACTACGATTTACTTGAGTAAAGAGGGTACAGTGAAAAAATTGAAATCAAAGTTGTTGACACAAACCAGTTAATAATCTATATTGTGTATAAATAAACCAAATATGATCCGGACGGGTCCTCAAAAAAAGCGAAGCACGCTCGATGCCTTAGGCATTAAGCGTGCTTTTTTTTGTTTTCTTACCCTGAAGGAAAGGGGTGACAGTGATTGGATTATACACCTGGGGAACTGATGCGTATCCATAGAACAAGACAAGATATGACTCAAAAAGATCTTGCAAACTGCATAGGATCATTTCAAGTGAGAGTCAGTAGATTGGAAAATGGACTTAAGCCACCCACACCTGACGAGATAAAGAAGATAGAGAAGGTTCTTGGAACTATTATTTGGAGTCAACAAAGGGGAGATGCAATGAATGGCACCTGATTTTGAGCAACTCAATAAGAAAAAAATTATTATTGCCATTCCTAATCCTGCTTTTGCAGAGGCTTTAAAAAAACATTTTGAAAATGAAAACATTCATGTATTAGAAGTGTGCGTTGTAGTTGATCATCTTGTGGAGAGGCTTCATCTAATCAAAGAAGACCCTTCAACCACTTTAGATGCAGTCATTATCTCAAGCTCTCTCGCTGTAAAGCAATCTGATAAAAGGCACGAGTTCCTCGCAGATGTAATTGATAGAATTCGAGAAGATTTCAGTAAAAGCTCGATAATTTTTTTATCGGATGAAAAACAAGGTCATCCTTTACTTGCTGAACTAGTATCCATGGGGATTTACAATATATTTTTGAAATCACAAAAATCTGAACCCTTGAATATTAAACAGTTAATTAAATGCATAGACCACCCTTTACCTTATAGTGAAGTTAAAAAGTATCGGAATTATGATCAAGGAATACCGTGGAGAAGATTTGTAAATGGTGCTCAATCTATAACCATTAATATTGAGGGACATAACAAAGATAAGGCCCACAGACGACAAGATAAACAAAATGTGAAGGAAGGTGAGGTTAGTACCAATACATCAAATGAAATAAATTCTTCTTCTAAAGAAATGGTTGAAGATGAAGAACATCTGGTGAAGAGTAACAAGCAAACAAATAAAACAATCTTACCCGACATCATGGAAGAAGAATTAGAAGAATCAGATTTTTGGACGCTACCTGATCTGAAGCAGAAGATCGTAGTCAGAGATCGAATTGTCGGTAAATCAGTCATCTCAGTAGTCGGTATCGAAAAAGGCGTAGGAACAACCCACTCTTCTATATTGATAGCAAATTATCTGGCAAGTCATGGGTATTCAGTTAAGTTACTAGAACTGAGCGGAAATAACGAACTTGTTTATATCGAGAAAGCCTACGAAGGTAAAAACGTAGACACCCGTCTTAATGATGAATTCATAATTGAAGGCGTAACTTACGTAAAATCAGCAGATGATTTTGAAATGGCTGACCATCTGAATTCAGAACATACACATATTGTTCTAGATATGGGTACTTATGAAACCACTGAACACATATCTGAATTTCACCGGGCAAGTACCCAAGTTGTAGTTGCATCAGGTAGTGAGTGGAAACAGCACAACATCAAAAGATTTTTGTTATCCAATCACGTTGATCTCGAAAGATGCATCTTTATGGTTCCTCTTGTCAGTAAACAGAGCATTGTCGATATCGAAAAAGATAATGAGGGAATTCATGCATTAGATATTCCTTTTCACTCTGATCCTTTTGATTCTCAGGATGATACGAATGAACAGTTTGATCTAGTGTTTGATCAAGGATTTACAAAGAAGAAGAAAATGATAAAGAGATCCATTCTTATACTAGCAACAATTATACTTATGTTTTTGTTATTTTTCTTTATTTCAAGATAAGGGGTGTATGTAATTGTCCAAAGTAAGGCAGCGTACAAAAAATTTGATTATCGCTGGTATTGTAGGGGCTCTATCTATGGGAGTTTTATCAACTGGTGGCGCCATCTATCTCATTAAGCAACAAGCTAAAGACCAGAAAGCGTTGAGGATGCATTATGAATCTCAACTCGTTGAAGCAGAGGCATTACTTCAGCACCAACAATCAACTATGAAAACAGTCGTAGTAGCATCCAAACCACTAAAAGAAGGGGAGAAACTTAAAAAGGAAAATTTGAAAGTCATTCAAATTCCTGAAACAGATGCTCCCACTAACATGGTACAGACACCCGATGATCTATACGGAAAAATCGTTAAAATTGATGTAGGTGAGAATACACCCGTAATCAATTCAATGGTGTTTGATAACGGTCCAACCCCTCGTGATCAACGGATACAAGAATACAATGTGATGTTACTTCCAACTAAACTGAAAAAAGGCCAATTTGTAGACGTACGGTTAACCTTCCCGACAGGTGAAGATTTTATCGTTCTATCAAAGAAAAAAGTTGAAGATCTTTCCGGCACAACTGTTTGGTACAAAATTAATGAAGCTGAATTGTTAGTAATGACTAGTGCGATCGTTGATGCATACCTTAACGGTGCCAAACTTTATGCCGTTACTTATTCTGATCCATATATGCAAGAAAAAGCAATTCCAAACTATCCAGCTAACCTGAAAGTAATTGACCTTATTCAATCCGATCCGAATGTTCTGACATTCGCAAAAGAGCAATTAAAAAGAAATGTAAGACAAGTACTAGAAAACAATCTCTCTCAAATGGATGAAGCAGACAAAATGAAAATCCAAAATGGAAGTGTGATCTTACAACAAGAGGTTGCTAACAACCAAATTACGAATCAGCAAAATAACGAAGCAGTAACCGGAACACTGGGGGCTCCTATACCCGATACAAGTGCAGAACTGAGTACAACACCAGGTAGTTCAATAGATTCATCTCCAACAACTCAATCTACGGAAGCAAGTAAAGAGGAAATTGTTCAGCCGATAGAGTCCGGACTGGATACTTCTACAAGCGAAGAAAAACAGAAAGACGTTTTTGGGCAGCCATTAGTGAAATAGAACGGAGGGGCAGCATGAAAAGATCATTATTTCTTGGATCAGCAGATATAAGTGATTTGCTTCAATATGTAGGTAAAGTCATTTCAATTTCTGGGAGGAAAGTACTTTTAGTTGATGGCACAACAGAAAAGTACATACAGAACAACACACCAACACCAATGACGACATCGCAAATGAAAGTAGTAGAGTTTGATGGGTTTGACGTAGCAGTTGGCTACGAAACTTTTGATGAAATCGAAACCTTAGTTGCAAAAAATGATTATGAGCAACTCATTGTTCACTGCAGTGATATTTCATTTTTGAACAAAGAGGAGTTCAATTCGTTTCATACCAAATATATTGCCGCTACGCCAGAAAAAATGAGCATAGATAAAACAGTTGATTTAGTAAAGGTTTTATTCGGAAAAGAACATTCTGACGGTAAAAGTCCAAAAACAGATGTTACTAAAATCTCGGTTAATCATGTAGAAGGCAATATTGCCGAGGATTACCTCGAGACAATTCTGACAGACCTCCCTATCAGTTGGTCTGAAGAGCCATTTGAATTACTACATGATGAAATTGATTATGTAACAAAAATAAATAACCAACACCAAGGAAAAATAAACATTCGACGTCTCTCAAAGAACTATAAAGGGATTATTAAGAAATTAACGGCGGAAATTTCGGAACTTGAAACGAATTTAATAAAAAGTTCTATGAAAGAACTTACGAGGAGGTCCTTTGCATGGGGCAAGTAGCATTTTGGAGTAACCGTCATGGTCAGTCTGGAAACTCATCCAATTTGATTGCTGTGGCCACACTCATTGGGATGGAGTATTTAACGAAAACGCTTGTGAGTCACACACATTGGAGTATGTCGTCTTTGGAATCTACTTTTCTGAACGAAAAGGATCTTGATAGTTCAGAGTATTCGAGCCTAGGCATCGACGCCTTAGAGAGACTAGCTCGCAGTAATCGCTTGGCTCCAAAGATCGTAAAAGACTACACCGACACCGTTCTGCGGGATCGATTAGAACTACTGCGTGGAACAGTGAAACCTAATGAAGAAATGTTCTCCATGATTCATGAAGTAATCGGAAGTATTTTCGATGCGGCAAAGAATTACTATAATCTCACTCTGATTGATGTGAGTAGTGGGATGCGAAACAAGTTAACGAATTCGGTCCTGACGACCTCAGATGTAATCGTAGTTAATCTCAACCAAAATAAAGCGGTCTTAGATGAGTTCTTCACTGATGAACCAGAGTTCCTCAAAGAGAAAAAAGTTGTAATTGTTCTTGGTCAATATGATCGTCATTCCAAATATTCTGTTTCCAACATTAAACGAATGTATAAACCAAAAGCACCTATATATACCGTTCCTCACTGCACAGGTTACATGGATGCTCTCAATGATAAGTCAGTAGTTCAATTTTTCTTTCGAAATAAAAATATCGGAATCCAACATGAAAATCACTTCTTTCTGAGTGAAGTTCGAAAACTGGCTAAAGGGATATTTGAAGCCGCTGGAGTTGATACAAAGATATATAGTGAGCAGGGGGCTTAAGGTATGAGTATTAGTCATCTTGTGAATCTTGGATTAATTCTAGTAATGCTATTTCTTGTTGGTGTTTACGTCTATTTTAAAATGACTGAAAAACGTCAACCCAAACGCGACCCTCGTGAGATAGATCAGAAGTACACTTTAGCTGGAATTACCGAATATGTAAAAACAGCCATTAATGATCTGACAACAAGTAACATGGAGCATTTGGGGTTAACTGAAGAAGAATTTGATCGACGGATGAATCAGCGTTTGATGTTGCAAAAATCATTAAAGGGATGCACAGATGGAGATATTCGTGATAAAAACTATGTCAAAAATACGATTTTTGATCTTCTCTTGAAAACATATGACTTAAATGATGAAAATATCAATCGTATTATTCCGTTTGATAATAAGAAAACTCTCTCCCTACAAGATAAGTTTGAAATTATGTTGTTTCAAAACAAACAAAAACATGGGGTAAATGCTTTAGGTCAGATCATTGATAGATACAAGTTAGATGAGCTGAAGAATCCTGAAGAAGAAGTAGAAGACGAATATTACGTTATTACACCTCAAGAAATTGAAGAGGTTTATCGTAAGGAATCCAAGGGACTTTCTTTTGAGGATAAGCTCATGATTATTGTCCAAAGAATCTATCAGCAATATAAAGGTTTCTCAGTAATTGATGAAATAAGAGACATGAAGATTGATGGAGTGTCGGGTGGGGTTTCTGGTGTACCCATTGATCAGATTGAACCTTTCGATGATATGGCTTTCTTTGCGGATCGTGTTAATAAGAAACCCACACCCTATAGTCATGACAGTGTTTGGATTTTGTATAAAGGTAAACCGATCCATATGTCGTTTTTGAGTTTCGGATCTGAAGCTGAACTTAAACGTGTCTGCCAAAATATCTATCGTTACAATAATCCAGGACAACTCTCAGAATCGAATGGTTACAAAGTAAATGAAATGAAAGACGGTTCACGGATCGTTGTTGTCCGTCCTGGTTTCTCTGAGTCTTGGGCATTTTTCAATCGTAAGTTTGATACACAAAAAGCATCACTCGAGCAACTCATCAGCCAAGAAGAAAAAAATCGGATGTTAGTTATTCTTCTCATCAGGTATCTAGTTAGGGGAGGGCGTGTAACAGCTGTAACCGGGTCACAAGGTTCTGGTAAAACAACGTTACTTATGGCTATGGTTCTTGAAATGTATAAAACTCATGCAATTCGTGTCCACGAGATGGCATTTGAGCTGCATTTGAGGAAGATTTTCGGCAATCGAAATATCCTCACTTTTAGAGAAACCGACTCTATTACAGGACAACAAGGTTTGGATATTCAAAAGAAAACAGACGGAACAGCATTTATTTTGGGAGAAGTAGCAACAGATGCTGCAGTACCTTATATGATTCAAATGGCGCAGCAAGCAGATATGTTTTTTACACACCATGCGAGAACATTTAAAAAGCTCGTTCATTACCTCCGAAATTCATTGCTCAAAATGAATGTTTTCAGTGATGAGAAAATAGCTGAAGAACAAGTTGTGAATGTCCTAAATTTCGATATTCATTTAGTTCGTAAGCGTAACGGACATCGATTTATTGAGAGAATCACAGAATGTACACCACTTCATGATGATGAAGATATTCCATTCGATATCCGGACTATGAGTGATTCGGAAGAGAGAAAAATTACATTCATGGAAACATTCATTAAGTATATGAAGAGATCTACAAATCGGAAAGTATTCGATGAACGAAATATTATTGAATATCGTGATGGTGGTTATGTTGCAGTTCATCCAATCTCCGATCACAATGTCAAAGAAATGCTGGAAAATCTTACGGAAGTTGATCAAGCAGGCTTTAAACAATTTATGCAGGAAAACTGGGGGTAAGAAGGATGGATTTGAAGGCTATTGCAGTCAGTATTCTTTTAACCTCAGTGGTCCTAAGCATCGTACTCTATATCGTAATGAAGATCATTTCAAGAAGATCCGAGCGCGATGGTTCCCAGGAACATTATAAGAGCTATGAGATGCTCACCGGGAATAAGAAATCAAATCGTAAACAGATGATTCATCGATTTATGCAAGATTCGTACATCGCGTACAATAAAGTACCATTCTTGCGAAACTATATCCAAAAGATTCGAAAGAGATTGCAAGCCATCCATTCGTATGATGAATTCACGATGCGAAGAGAAACCATGAGAATTGTTTTTTACACACTTGGAACAATTGCTGCTGTCGTACTAGTTTTGTTATTAATGAATCATGATTTCACATTCATATTCATGCTGTTCCTTGCAGCTATCGTAGTGAATGGCATGTTAATCGATACCTTTGTACATAAAGTGGATGATCGATTGTTAATTCAATTACGAGATCAACTCTTCAAAGATGTACGACATCACTATCATCAGCATGGCAGTGTAGAAGAGGCTCTTCGTCAAGCATCAGAATCTTCATCGTATGAAGCTGCACTACACGCTAAAAAAATTCATGAGGTCTTAGTCTCTGTAAATCCAGAAGAGAGCCTAACCGTATACTATGAGCAAGCTCCAAACCGTTTCTTGAAGGCATTTGCAGGCATGTCCTTTCTAATAAAAGAATTCGGTGATAAAACAATCAAGGATGGATCTCTATATCTCAGTAATCTCAATAAGTTAGCCAGTGAGGTTAACCTTGAAATTCTAAAGAGAACTCGATTGAATTACTTGTTCAAAGGTCTTACCGTCATTGCAGTTACACCTATTATCTTCACAAAACCAATAGAACTTTGGGCAAGTCAGCAATTTCCTGCGATGGAGGCTTTCTATTCTAGCAAGTTAGGATTCATAACGAAAATAGTTGTATTTGCATCTGTTTTGTTATCATATATCCTCTTAAAAAAAATGCAGGATCAACAAGAAGGGACCTATGTAGCGAAAACAAAAAAACGTTCTTGGGAAAAACTTCTTTTGAAATCAAAAATTGTTTCATGGATAGTAGACCGTCTTGAACCAGCCAAAAGAACAGCACAGCATTTCAAAATAAGTAAGTTAATTAAGGATGCTAATGCGGGTTATCCCATGGAGTGGCATTACCTTCATCGTTTTGTTCTGACGATCATTCTTTCTATTGGCCTGGTGTTCTCATTCGTATTAATGCATCACATCGCAATCAAAGATGTGCTGGAGTCACCCACGCAAAACAATTCTATGTTTGGTCGAATGTCCGAAGAGGAGTTGCGTGAGGCAAAATCCATCACTGATTTTGATAGTACTATCATTAAACATATGAAGGAGGTGAAAGACAATAATCTGCAGGATCGTGTAGTTCAGATGATTAAGCAAGACCCCGAAGTTGCAACAAACGATACTCTACTCAATGCTTCAACAGAAAGGATCCTAGCAAAAATGGATCGGATTAATTCCGAATACATGAAGTGGTGGGAAATCCTTATATGTTTATTAATGGGTTGGGTGGGTTATCAATTACCCTATTGGGTACTTCTCTTCCAGAAGAGAATGAGAGCAATGGATATGCAAAATGAAGTGGACCAATTTCATACCATCATTGCGATGCTCAGTGAAATCGATCGAGTATCGGTTGAGGTCATTCTTGAATGGATGGAAAGATTCGCTTCAATTTTCAAGGCCCCACTACATAAGTGCCTTATGAACTATGAGAGTGGTGCTGAACTTGCTCTTGAGCAACTGATGATCGATGCGCCATTTGCTCCACTCGTGAGAACCATTGAAAAACTTCAGTTAGCTGTAGAAAAAATTCCAGTCAAACAAGCTTTTGATGATCTTGAAACTGAACGTAATTACTATTTCGAACAAAGAAAACAGGATTACGAGGAAATGATCAATGCAAAAGCAGGCTGGGGTCGCATGATCGGTTTCACTCCAATGTACATGATCATCTTTTTGTATCTCGTGTTTCCATTTGTCTTTATGGCTTTTACACAGATGTCTACGTATTACGAACTTATGCAAAAATTATAATTTAAAGGGGATTATTAAAAATGGGTAATGCACAAAGCGCTTTAAAAATGGCTGCGGGACTTTTCCTGGCAATCGCACTGATCACTACAGCTGTAATTTTGTTTATTTCTGCTCAAGACGCCACCAAAACTGCACAAACAAGTTTCGCAGATATCCAAACAGAGCTTTCTCAAACAGCATACACTGTCTATGATGGGACCACGGTTTCTGGTAGCCAAGCAATCAATGCACTTAGAAAGTTCCAAGACAAAGGTGAATTCGGTATCCAAGTAATCACTGGTAAAAATCCAACTGGCTCTTGGTACTTCAAAACAGTGAACACAACTGTGCCAGTAGGTGGTCAGGGTTACGGTTCGATTGGTACAGGTACGCCAGCAGGAACTCTTGCTAAAGCTATGGATGAAGCAAACAATGATTACGTTAATCCATCCGGAAAATTCAAAGCTCAACTGATCAAAGACAACAGTAACGTTATTCGCGGTATCATTTTTACACAAAACTAATTAAATCACTGACTGGGGATAGACTTACTCAAGTCGTCCCCTTTCAAGTAATTAAGGGTGATTATTATGGGATTAGGTGAGAATACAAGATCTGCTTTGTATATGAGCGTTGCAGCACTTATGTTCATTACTGCTCTAACAATATTTCTGTTTTTCTTTAAAACTGTTTCCGATACGAATGATATGACTTACAAAATGACGTCCCAGTCTGACAAAAGTATTACTTCAACTTTGAAAATACCTACCTCTTATAAGGTTTCTGGTGCCGAAGTTAGACAATCCATATTTAAAATTAAAGACATCGGCGTTGATATCATAGTAGATGGTGTTACTTACTACAAAACATTGGATCCAACGGAGGTTAATGTTTCAGGAATTAATGTAAATAAAAACTATACTCCTACATACGTTCGAGATACAAAGGGCGACCTGATATTATTAAGATTTAATTAGAGAAAGGATGTAGAGGATGGGTAATCCCTTTTTAAAAGTCTTTATGGTTGTAGTGGCCCTCGTACTTATCTTTTTATGGCCGATTTCATCTGGGTTAAATAAGCAGGATGACATCTCTGAAATTGTGGTCTTGAATTCTGTGACTCAGTTTGTAGATTCTGTTAGAGATAAAGGTTACATTACTCCAACGATGTATAATGAATTTGTTGATCAAATGGCACTAACCACAAATACATACGACATCCAAATGGAACATCGCCATAAGCGTTACGACCCAATATATAATGATGCAGGGGTTTATTTGGGTGGATTTAATGTCAATTACGAATCCTTTTATAATGCTCAGATTAATGACAAGCTTTTTCCAAGGAACTCGACCGAGAATACTGAAAGTCCGACTCGTGTTTATAAGTTAGCGACGGGAGATTTTTTCTCCGTAGTGGTTAAGAACACGAACCGTACATCAGGAACCCTCATTAACGATGTCCTTACTGGGACCATCAATACTCCGAATGAAAAGATTGTCATCCCTTATGGAGGAATGGTCCTCAATGAAGATTACAACTAATCTCACGCTAGTGTTCGTTCTCATTTTACTTCCTTATTTCATTATTAATAATATCAATGTAACGCATAATCGGCAGAATGTAATTCTTGAGACGCGTTATAACCATGCCATGGATACTGCAACCCAGGACGCAGCCAAAGCCCTTATTATCAATGGTTCACAAGGCGCTGAATCTCAGTATGAGTTTCAAAAACGACTTAGAATCAATAAAGAAGAGGCAGTGCAAACGTTCTTCAACTCACTCTACTTGAACTTTGATGTTTTTGATAATTCGGCCGGTCAAGGTGTAATCAATAGCTACGTACCTGTTATCCTTATTGTTGGTTATGACGGTTACTACGTTTACTATATGGACGAATTTACGAATGCTACTGGGGAAAAAGAACTTAAGCATGTTTGGAGCCCTAAGAAACCCTATGCTCACTCTGATCAGAACGGAAACACGTTTGGGTTTACACTTGATGATTTTGTCACGGTAAATCGTAATACGGACCAACAATGGTTCGAAGGATTCCGCGGAGAGATTGCAGGTACTGCATCTATACCACTATTAAATGACGCAAGTACGTTTGATCAAGTTAGAAGGGCATCTATTGTCAATCCGATTCAGAAAGATTTGGAACACTATATTAATATGTACAATAACTTTGCGAAACGCAACGGTGTAGCCTACACCTTTACATTGCCCCTCATCAGTCAAGAAGAATGGAACAATACCATTAATGATGTCGGAGTACTCTCTTTTGTTCAAGGCATGCCAATGGGCGAAAAATACTATAATAATTACGCTTTGGGTGGAAGCCGTGTTGTGAAAAAGCCTATTTATAATGGGATTATAGCTAATGGCCGTAAGTATTATTATTCCAGGAATTCATGTACTTCCTCATTCACTACGGAAGAGGTTTTCTCTTCAGAAAAGGATGCTGCAAGTAATGGGTATATTCCACTTGACTGTACTGTTGGTAATAGAAATTAGTCATAGTGAGGCATACTTAATGTGTTTGTCCATTAGGTATGCTTTTTGATTAGCTTCTATTAGGATTTGTCATTATAATATTAAAAGGTTCGCGAGGGAGCAAATAAGTTATTAGTAGGAAATAAGATCGGTCCAGACAAAGTGGAGAAGGTAAGTAGTAGATTTGATGAAAGAATTTCATTTAAATATGGAAGATATACTACATATATAAATTTCAGCCTCTCACTTAGATCCCTGATTGATAACTCGTAGTTATATTTTTCAACAGTGGATCTATGCCATGGGTGTATATAAGATGATTTATTACCAATAAAGGAGATCAGGTTTTACTGTCGAAACTAAATTTGAGGTGCGAATGCCAAGTACACATGATTTTCCTGGAAGACTCGCACCTCGAATTTTGTCGAAACAATGTTATTTGTTGCCTTTTGGTAATAATATATGATTATTCTCATTACAATAACACAGAAGCACGTTATTAATTTCTTGTAATATGCTTGTATTACGTCATTTTTAGCAGTCGCACTCTATATGAGTGCGTGGATTGAAACTCCTCAGCCATTTCGCGGAACAACTTCTTATCCTCGTCGCACTCTATATGAGTGCGTGGATTGAAACAGCCACCGCCATGATTTCCATCTCCCTCAATTCGTCGCACTCTATATGAGTGCGTGGATTGAAACATTTTGAACAACATAGTACAACGGATTTGTTCCTTGTCGTACTTTATATGAGTGCGTGAATTGAAACCATAGCACAATTCACACAATATCAGGCTCTTGCAGAGGTCTCAGTCTATGTGGTTGACAATATACACCATTACCCTTTATATTAAGTATAATTAAATCAAATATGATCTTTTATCAAAGGTCACAAAAGCGAAGCACGCTTAATGCCATCAGGCATTTTGTGTGCTTTTTTTGTTTGGATTTGAAAGGGGTGAGTAGTGTTGTAAATATTCTAAAATATAATAAAGATATCCATTTCTTCCGATATAAAATTATATTGTTCAATATTCGCGTTCCTTTTTGACTTCTAATATGATTGAAGGAACAGGAGCTGAGTTCATATATCACTCAGTTGAAAATAATTTAATGATGGAGGAAAAAATTAATGAAGAAGATGATTATTTCAGGAGTTACTGCTTTAGCTTTGTTGACCGGGGGCGTTGTAGGTGTAGGAGGTGTAGGGAGCTCGGTAGAGGCAGCTCAAGCTACCCTGAAATTCAAAGACGTTCCTTCTACACACTGGGCCGCTGGAGCTATCAACTCAGCTGTGGAACAAGGCTATTTTAAAGGGTACACAGACGGGACGTTCAAACCAAGCTCACCTGTAACTAAGGCTGAAATGGCTAGCATCCTTGGTAGACTCTCATATCAGCCCAATGCTTCTAGCCCAGGAATTAATAATTTCACGGATGTTCCTGAGTGGGCAAAAGGTGGGGTTTCCGCTGCTATACAAAAAGGCTTTATCAACCCTACAAGCTACCAAGGAAAACTGGATGCAAAAGCCTCTCTCAAACGTGGTGAAATGGCAATTTGGTTGACTCAAGGTTTAGCTACAGTAGATTTAGACTACAAACAAGCCCTATCTGACGTAAAAAACACGGTTATACCTGCTAAAGAATACTTTACTGGTAATCTTGCTACATCTCAAAAAAATGCTGTAGCTGTAGCCATGGGAACCGGGTTAATGAGTGTCTATAATGACAAAATGTTTGGAGCAGATCGGACGACCACTCGAGCTGAGGTTGCTGTATTGATTGCGCGTTATGGTACTGTGGCAAAAACTAAACCTTCCAACTACAAGGGTTTGAATGAACTTCGCCAAGTTGGTTTGAAAGGAACAAATCTAAATCTAATTACAAGCTATTTCAAAAAAACACCTGAAGGTAAAATCCTCCTATCTGGTAATAGAAAATACGATGAGGTAGTAACAGATGATTTCTCTAAGGTTAGAAACAAAGAGATTATCACCGATACAAGTTATGCAGATTTGAAGGTATTAAATTGGATCATTATAGATACGAATGTTGCTGAAAAAGATCAGAGTATCTACTATCCTGTTTTTGTCGATGAAGGGGTTAAGCTTCAAAGTGGGAAGTATTTTTCTTTCGTTGAATTTAATCTGAATATTAAATCAAACTCAATGAGTCAACTTCAAGCAGGAGGGCTACTTAATTCTGCAACATTTAATCCATTGTTATCGCCACGATCAAAAGCATTTTCATTATATGGTGCTCCAAAAACAGGAGACTACATTAAAGATAGAGTTTTTGTAATCAAAAATCCTACTTATTGGGCAGAAGGCCTTTTGCATTTTAAGGAATCTACAGCGAGAGCGGTAACACTTGAAACAAAGGAAGGACCAACTTTTAGTGTCAGTTATACGCCATAACTTAGGAGGTATCGAGATTGCGGCTTAAGTCATTCTCTTACAAAGTCCTATTAATTATTTTAACCTTTAGTGCAGTATTAACACCGTACTCTTTTGTTAAAGCTGGTGGCGGACCTGGTGATACTAAACCAGTATTAAAAACATTCCATATGGAACCCAATACGCCTGCAAAGTCACAGAAAAAAGTTATTCCAGTTGAAGGAGTTAAAAAAACAAATATTGGTATATATATTTATCAGCTAGATAATTTGGATTGGAGTGTTGATGGTGAGTGCAACAATACTGTTTTAACTAACGATCCAGCCAAGAATCTCCCAGCTTCTTCATTAGTGTGTATTAACCTGAATCTAGACAAAGACGTATATAGACCCACAAAATATCTAGACCTACAAAATAATCCTTATTCACGATCTGATTTAATTGACGTTTCAAACAAGCCGCACTATATGGATGATACGCAATACTATGATGTTGACCAAAACATGCCTAAACTTGTTAAGGTTATATCTTTTGATGGCTTAAACACTGTTTTTGATATGAAAATAGGTGGCGTTATCCACCCAATAGAAGCGAGGCCATATAATCCTCCTAAATGGTCTGCTGATTACATTTTTAACACTGATCTATACTGGAAAGCATTTGCCGAGATCACTAAAGAAATTAATCTAACCAACGGTGGTCAGCTCCAGATCAATGATCGAAAACAGTTAAATGCAACCGTAAAAACCAAAACCGGAGATGGAAGCTTTGGTGCTGGGACTAATGTGAACAGCGGTAATGGTACAACAACGTGGACCTCTTCCAACCCTTCGGTTGCGACTGTAGGGTCTTCTGGACTCGTGACAGCTGTAGCTAAAGGAACAACAACTATAACAGTATTGTGGGAGAAGGATGACTTTCAGTTAACAACCACAACAAATGTCGGAGTAGAAGAAGAACCCGGTGGTGGAGGAGATGATGACACTGGGGGCGGAGGAGGATCCTGCACCCCAAACATCGGACCACCTTCCCAGGGAACTACGATGAACATGAGTGATCTGGATCCAAATGCGAATGGAGTAATTAAAGCAGACAATAGGGACGCTGAGAAATTCGATGTGCTAAAAGGGATCCCGACATCTGAATCACTTTACACTAATGCATTCGCAGACAACTATCTGTTCAAACAAGCTTGGGCAAAAATGAGTGGTAAAACAACGTATGATTGTAACGTAACGATATCCTATGTAAGAGAATGGACTATACCTGGTCCAGAAGTTTGTCCACCTAGAGGAGCTTGTTCACCAGGACCTCCGGTGAAAACAGGGGATACAGTACCTAAACCTTACAACTTCCAGATTACAAGAGACTATTCTTACTGGAAGATCAACAATCTTGAAGTATACAAAATTGCTAAAGCAACCATGGAGAATTACGCTCTTCCAGGTAAAAAGGTAACCATGACACCTGCTGGCTACACACCACCAATGTTAGAATCTAAAAATGATGAAGCAGTGGAAAGTCATGTACGACCAGCACCAACAGCTGCAATTTCGTATACACCACCAAAATTAACAGGGGGATTGAATTCTCCACCAGATGTACCTGATGACACTGGACGTTTAAAAGGTATGGCTGAAACAAACACGCCACAAAGTAAAGTAAACAATGACCTAGTAAGGTTTAACAATGCTAAGGTTATGGACGATGCTGAAGCTACTAAAGATGGTCCAACTCCATCAAACATCCCTAATCCAACAACCATTGGACGAGATGTTCTGTATAAGCCAAATAACATGATTAGTAAAACATTGCTTAATGATCTAAATACCACTAGTTCCGGGGACATCTACTACGACTTGTTGCCTGGCAACATCAACGGTGGTGCAAACAAAGTGTTACCGATCAATGGAATCAACACTGTTACAGTACATACTCCAACAGTTATCTATTCCAATGCATCAGACGACAAAGAGCACAATCAGCGGACAAAGCCCGATGCGTCACGTCGTGCATTTATTTTAGATCGTCCATTCACTGTAAGTCTTCCTACAAGTGGGCAGCACCGAAACATACTTGGTTATGGCAACAGGGATTACGCAAAGTACATCAAACTCAAGCAGGTTCTCTTTGAATTCGATGTGTATACAGCTGACAAATCTACATTCTATCCTGCGAACACATGGATTGATGTCCCTGTAAGTCAGATCGAGAAAGCATTCTATTTACCCTTATGGGTAGAAGAAGGAAATTATACTGTGTCCTATAGATCCTTTGCTGAAAATTCACCAGCCACCGGATTTACATGGGAGGACAAGGCTAACCTTAACCTTGTGAATCATGTTGCTGTAAATACAGTTCCTGTACAGGTTATTGGACGTGTGTATGATTTCAGAGTAACTGATATTGCGGACCCGAATTGGGAAACTGTATTCCGGACAGCAAAAGGCAGCAGTACTTCAAAAGGGACATCCTATTGGGTCGGCATTAAAGGGATTGATGGGGGATCGAACGGTTCATTCTCTCCTTATCAATTGCCTATTCGGAGAGGAAGTCATCCATTAGCGAACTTTAAAAGCGTTGCGGTAAAGACCGGTTACCATTTCAAGTTTGATCTGAAGACGAAGGGAAATATGTATGGAGATAAGGATGCTATCCGAATCACACCAACATTCTACTTCCAGGATAATAATGCGAGTACAACCGCTAAACGGATACCTGTTGATCTGTATTATCATTCAGACAAACAGAAATTTGTTAAGATCGGATCGAGTGCAGATGTAGAGCGTAGGAACATTACACTTAACACTAGACTTCGAAATGTACCTTATGCAGATATCGTGAATTCTGCCGGATCCGTTTATGATCTGAATACAGGCTGGTCAGTGACGCGAAATCAGTATTTGAATTCATATCTAAAACGTGCTAAAGAAGCCACGTATGTTGGAGGATATGATGTTCAGGTCCTGCCTTCGCCACTTCGGACCTTCATTAATACATTTGACCGCCCAAACAATGCAAACGCCACACCAGCGCGAGTAAATGCATCGGTTCAACAATGGTATGGTGAATATAGTTTACCTGCTGCTGTATATGTTGTACCGGCTGGAACCGATTTAGCAACGTATGGTAAAAAGAATCGATTGGATGAAAAGTCACCTATCTTCTTAAAAAACGGTTATATCACGGTCAACTTCAACATTGAGACCATTCGAAATGCAGATTTGAATAATCCATATCTTCAATATATTCATGGTCCATTGAACAACCAATGGTGGGACATGGAGGGTTATGACGGTACAGATGGTTCGCGTGACCACAAGATCACTGATCCGTATGGAGTTCAATTCCTTCTAGAGGATGGAGATGTAATGTACTACGACGCGAGTAAGAGCTCATATGATGACTATACTCCTAACGGTACACATTAGAAGATCTGTCTGCATTGTGAAACAGTTTTGTATCATTTATAATGAAGTTAATCAAATACACAATTAAACGGAAGCACCGTCATCCTAAGGATACCCTTATGGATTGGCGGTGTTTTTTTATTGTAGGAGGCATTTATGAATAAAAGCATTCAAAAACCTTTAGTCATGGGAAATTACTACTATGGAGATGGAGAAATGGCTTGGGCATGGTGGCAATATAATCAAGCTGAACTAGCAATTATAGGCGATAAAACACTCTCACCACGTAGGCAGCTTGTTTCCCATATCACGAATGAAATTAGCAAGCGAGATCCTCAGGCAGTTTTTATGATTTCAACAGAGGCTCCTCAGCTTGGCGAGGCATGTACAATTGAGTCTATTCCATGGGTGGAAGGCTATCCCGATCCACCTGAATTCTTCGAGGATCGAAGTGTATTTATTGAAACCAGACACTTTTTTTCGAACTCTTATTTCAACCTGTTGGCAAAGATACTAGATGTCCCACGAAGCCAACTATTGCCACCCATTAGTTTTAAACCGCATATTGAGGGACCACTACAAGGTTACAAGAGAGCTATTGAGTCTCTTAGCGATGATGTGATCTATAAAGAATTGCTTATGGATCACCAGTTAAAGATCGGAAAGATCCCTTGGGTTCAATTGAAGGATCACGGAAAAAGATATTACATTGAAGCTACGGGGAGTGTTTATGAACAGGCACTATCCTTTCTAACTGCTGCTTGGTCTTTCTGGAGCATGACCTGTCAAATGGATGATCCTCAACAAATGTTACTAGTCGTTGAGTTACCAAAAGAATTACTTCGTCATGATGTAGATCCAGTAATTGAAAAGATAGTCATAGAAACTTTGAAAATTTTGAAATATGTTTCGATCGTCACCACAACTTCTATTATTCTCTCATCAGAAATGTTGTATCCTGCACCTGAATTGAAGCTACGCTTCAAGTTGTTTTTTCAGACAGAGGACTCTGATATCGATCTTAATCACGAGAGCGTAAAGAATGTAATTGATCCTGAGTTACTTCAAGAATGGAAGAATGGAAATCCTAACGTGGGTTTATGGATGGATGACGTCACCAGTAATCCCGATGACACTAGAGTCGTTGTAAAAGTAGGAGATCAGAGACCATTTTTCTGGGATGATTATGAATAACCTTGAACAGGTTATTCCTGACCTCTATTCTAGTTTTTGACCTTCATTACGTGATGGGATAGAGCTTAAATGTAGCAATTCATCCTTAAGGTGTTATTGTTATACAATAACGGAAGAGTACAATGAATTTCTTAATCTTTTTGATTACTTTGCCTCCACAAGACTGTATGCAAAAGTCACTCTGCAGTTAACCACATGTTGCTGGGGGAGTCTCACTTTTAAGCCTTTTGTCAAACAGAATAATTGATACAAAATCTATGTGTTGACCATTTCGTTTGCAAAGGTTGAACAAGTGTACACTCACTTAGAGAACAAGATCTATGCTCTCATACAAATCAACTCTTGTGCTGATGCTCATTCACTGGAGATTCATGTATATGTCATTGGCCTGTGAATGGGAGTCCATTGAACCTATACTAATTAGGGAATCTGATGAAAACGAGTAAGAACACCTTAGTATAGCAATTAAGTCGTCAATATTGGCGGCTTTTTTGCAGTTGAGTATTTATAAAAGATTTTTAGACGGTTAGTATAAGTATGAAATATTAGGATCTGTCTAAAGAATACTAGATCACGACCTATAATCAAGTAACCCTTACTAAATTTTTCTATTATTTTATTACTAATGAAGATACTAACCTGATTAAAAGTTGTTGACAATCATAGCAGTTGGGACAAGGTCTAAAGTTTAATAACACGTTATTTTTATGTAGAAATTATTTATCATATGAAGTATAATAGAGGTATATCATTTACTTATATCTTAAACTTTCGGAAGGTCAGGCGACTATCCGCATTCTAAAGATCTATTGGATCTATTGACTCGAGTTTTTTACTTGTGTCTTAATTTTAGAATCGGTTGTTGTTCTGGCCTTTTTTTGTTGAGATTTTTAAATGTATCCCACCAGGATGAGTGTAAATCACACTACATTTTGGTGGTTTTTTTATTTATCCAATTATAAAGGAGAGATTCTAATGGAATTATTAATTGCTTTTCTCGTCGGAGGTATGACGAATCTGGCTGTTGCGTCTAAAATGGAAGGAGGTACTTTACTACCCTACGTTAAAAAGGTGGGTAAAAAACGTTTTTTTGTTCCTGGCCTGCTAGTTGATTTTTTCATCGGTGGAGCAGCAGCACTTGCAGCATTCTCCTTCTTTGAACCAGTTGGTTATGCTAAAATTGTCGGTACCTCTGTGCTTGCAGGGTTTAACGGTTTAACGTATTTGGCAAAAAATGCTCTAAGCAAAGCAACAGATACTGACTTAAAAGCCATTGATGAGGAATACCAAAAACTTGTTGGTGGCAAAGATGAGAAGAAGTGAATGGTTTCTTTATGGCGTGTGTGCATTAAGGTACATACGCCCAATACGTCTCACCAATAACTTTTCCGAGGTGTGCATATAATGAATGAAACTAAATCAATTACGAGAGAAATAGATGAACTTAAAGAATTAATATACAGAACATACTATCTATATATAAATTCTACGAATATAGTCATTAAGGCTGAATGTGAAGAACGATTGCAAAAATTGTTTATACATAAAAGTGAACTTGAGCATTTAGTTATGGCAGTACACTATATTGCACGAAAGAAAAAAAAGACATCGAGTCAGAAACCATGCGTCTATCGAGCATTACTGAAGGTAGGACCGTTTACTAATTGAGAAGAAGCCTAAGCAAATTTGCTTAGGCTTTTTTTGTTTTTGTGGGAGAAATTAGTCTGTGATATGATATTAATATAGGAGGGATTCACATGGAAAATAGCTCATCTGTTAACAAACTAATTGAAACAAAAACACTAATGGCAAAGATACTTCGACTATATTATCTAACGGATAGTATTGTTGAAAAAGAAGAATTGCAATTGAAGTATACTGAGTTGGAAACACAATATCAGCAATATAACGAAGAGTCGTTGTCTGAAATAGAGAAGGCTCAGCTAGAACGATTAAATCACTATACTGAACTCTATGAAGAGTACCAAACAACAAGTAGTATTGTTCGGAAGGCTGAGATTGAAGAAGTTTTCAAGAATATTGAGGCTAATGATGGTTAATAAGTAACGTTGCTTTGGAGACATCCAATACCCTAGTAGATGCAACTATTCTAAGAATGAAGTAGATTGTTTTGTTAGGAGTGTTCACTACTCAGAAAACAAAACCAGGTTAAGGTATTTGAGTTTGATATACGATTCACACACCATAATGCAATACCATTTGAAGTCGCACTAAAGAGGATTTACATGCGGTTACATAGCAAAATTTGTAGGAGGGGCGACCAATTTGTTGGTCGCCTCTTATTTCTAAACTCTCAGTTATCTGGACTAAAGGCAATAAAACGTGCAAGACATATATGAAGTGTCCAATATATTCTCTTCCTATAGCCATGTCAGTATGATTTATTTGTTCTCCTAAAAAGAGTTTCTATATGGGTTAATTCATCTAAGATTATATATTATTAGTAACATAAAAAATTGAAAGTGATTGTACAAATATAAGTGGAGCAATCAATTAGAAATAAGACGTTATACCGTTTTCTTTTACTTTTTGATTAGTACTTCCATAACTCCAATCTCTTCTCGCAACTACAATAGAAGGTGTCTTTCAGCTTTGGTTCCCTTAGGATTTATATTGATTTTTTATGGATCGATATGATGAAAATTAGTGACAGTTACAGCGGTAAGTTCAAACAAACTAATTTTCTGAAAGGACCCAAAGTGTGAATAGCTATTATATTCACACTTTGAGTGTCTGTGAGGCTCTTTGACTACGTCGAATCGTATTTTGGAACCAAAAAACTGGGACCTATATTGATTTTTATTCCAATATATAATCCAAGAGTTTCTATGTTATGATAGTGCTGGAGGTGAGTAGCTTTGATGGAAGAGCATATACCGCAATATTTTATCAATCAAGTTGTTGATGAGTTAGGCCTTAGATGTGAAGAGCTCTATAATAAACTTAATGAAGGAAACATCAGGGATTTCCTGCATGACATCATTTCTTCTGAGCTCACACCTGCCAACATACATGAGGTAAGAAGGAATACATTTAAAGAACTTCAAAAAACAAAGAAACGATGGCTCAAGTCTCTTCAAGAGCTTTCAAATATATCTAAAGTAAAAAACAAGCGTGTTGAAGTCGTCAAGGAACTTGACCTTGCCAATGAACTCATTGAGATGTATGGCATGGAGCAATTCATAAAAATTTATGAAGTTAATACGCTAGAGGAGTTAAATGCAAAACGAGTCCAAGAAGTCAAAACATGGGCAAATGACAAAACGTCAAGACTCATTGATTACCTATATATTAAAGACAAAACGCCTTTACAAATAAAAAAGGCAATTAAATCAGATACGATTGTAATCATCGCAGACATACTTATAAAAAATTTCGACGGGAACATCAACAAAATAATCATTGATCAACCTCTGGTATATACGGATCATGCCGCTGTAAATCCAGGATGGTCACGTATGAAATTAACCAAGAAAAGTGTAATCATCGATAACAAGTTACATTATATCAGTGAATATCAACCTGATGAGAATTATTCATTACTGACACTTGTGAATCAAGAAATCATTAATGAAGACCAAATTTTGCGTGCCATCGATGAAACGGATTCAAAATTGTTTAGAGCCGTACTCTCGATGCGAGATCGTAAACTATTTTTCGAAGAGCGCAAAATATACGTAACGATCGGGGATTTAGTGAGAAGAACTCATGGTTCTGATAATAAAAGTAACTATCTTTCCGTAAAAAGCCGTTTGACTAAACTCGCTAACGTTAAATTTAATGTCATCTCGGACAATGAAACACTCGTATTTGGTATTTTCGATCGACTGCATATTACTGAATTCGGTGACGGGGAAATGGCAGAGATCACTATTGCAGAGGATATTCACCAAAATTACATGATGGGCCAGGTCGTTCGTGCGTACAGTGATAAGTTAATTCATTTTGAAAATCGGATGTCTGAGCATTTAATCTTCCCTTTGCAGAAGGAAAGATTTCTTTGTTACTTACGCCAGCAAGGATATACTGCTGAATTCGATTACACATACTTTATCCACAAAATACAATTTCGCAGTAAAAGGAAAGATATCAATCTCTCATTTATTGAAGAGTGTTTAAATGACTTTGTTAACCATGGAGTCACCGTTGAGTCATATGTACGAAAGAAAGATGTTTTTCACATTACTTTTCTCCCGGTCAAACCTTACGAAGCTGAGGATTTGCTAGGGAATCAACAAATCAATCATTTTATGAATGAGCCAGAGCAACTGACCTTACCCTTCTAATATTCACTCAATAGAGTTAGATAACTAACTCTATTTTTATTTCCCCCAAATCTCCGCTCAAAACTTGGGGGAATTTTTTAAAATGGTACAAAAATTACTCCAAATCTCCGCTCGATCCTAAAAAAATCCCCATATCTCCGCTGGAAAAAGGTTTCTTACCTAAATCTCCGCTCAATATAAGCGAAGTTCGCATTTCTATCTTTATTTTAAAGACAGTTGGGGGAAAAAAACTAGTTTTTGAAGTGTAAAACAGTGAATAATTCCCCAAATCTCCGCTTAACTTTGATAATTCAATATATAAATCGCTAATGGTGTTAAATAGTAAGATAAACTTCTCCAAATTTCCGCTGTACATATAAGAAAATAAATTTTTTGAACTATTTTGCCCAAAAAACACTGTTTGAGTAGGGGTTCAGAAATAATTCTCCAAATCTCCGCTCTATTGATAGACCTTATACTTCAAGGGATATTCCATAAATCCCCCAAATCTCCGCTCAACTTACCTCTATTTACCATCAATTTTTTCGGTGCTATAATTGCTTAAAGCTTAGAAGATCTATTAATACATAAACGAATTACTCGAAATTAACTGTCGAAATAAAAATCAGCATAAAAAAAAGAACCCAACCACAAAGTTCTACTAAATGGCTAAGTTTGGCGACCTGGCATTTAGATAGAATTCGAGAAATCGGGTCTTGGTCTTGCTTCTTAAATGGATATGCCTCAATTATAGCATGTCTTTTTCAGAAAAAAAAGCCAAAACCTCTTATTTCCCATACCATTTTCCGGTTGGATTTAAGGAGCGGCACACTATGAAACACCATCCTGATCTATTTGATGCACGGACACTCCACAATGATACTCGTTTGTTATTCAAACTTAAATTGCTGCTCGGTACAATTTGTGCATATGGTGGGGAAGTTCCGCTTCCCATAACAGCACTTGCAAAACGTATGGGCACCTCCACATACCGTATCCGAATCCTTCTTAATAAGTTAGAGTTTGAGGGCATTGTTCACTACAATGATTCTGGAAACCTGTTCTTTAATCGATACGTCTTTGTTAGAGATCAAGCAGAGCCTTCCCAAGAAAACCTCTATGCGAAGAACTTTGCATTTTTCAATTGCGATGAGTTCCTATCTGAAGATCGCAATGTTCAACGGTTTGTTCTCCATTATGTCGGTAAAGAATTGATCTACATCCCAGGAAACTTTCGCTGGGGTTATATTAATGATCTTTATGGTCCAACTGGGCTTCTTAATATTCGAACGCCTAAGGAAGCGAAAAACATTCTTATCCAAGCTTCCAAGTATCTGAAAATTAAAATACATACAGAAAACTATCAAGTACTCCATGTTCATCAAAAATGGATCGATATGGGGGAAGTCTATTCTGAGGGTGCTGAGCTGTGGGTCTTTAAACAGCTTAAAAAGCATCGTTTTTGTTGTGACTTTCTATCACGCAAAGCAGTGTGGCAGATCGCAAAAGTCATGGAAGACTACTATGCTAAATTTGGCTATGAATATGCCACTGAGATCTTTGACACAGCTCTGTTTAATATTCAGCTAAATAAGATGCGCTCTCAAACCTTCTTCAATATGATATATCGAGAAGACTCTGAGTATATTGTTAATGATGATAAGAATGAATTAGATGAGATCAGTGCCTACTTTCGGTCTGTGATGGAATCAGCCGAGCTGAAGTATGCAGTACAGCTATCCATGGACCTTGAAGTAGTACACCAGAAGAAACACATGGCAGAAACTCAGCTTTTTGTTAATGATGCACTCTCAGCGTTGAATCAAGATCTGATTGTCACAGCAGAGGAACAACAACGCGAGATTTGGGATAAGCTACGTCTGCTACATAACTGCTGGCTTAGTCGCTTTAGACAGAACCCTGAATGGTTCGCTCAACGTTATTACCAGATAAAAACCTTACCCGCACCTATTCTAGAGATCAAACTTGAGATCGAAAAATTTATTTCAAAACAAAAAAATAATATAGTCTAATTGGTCTAATTTGTAATCAAAGTTAGGCTTCTTTAAGTTGTTTTGAATCCTAATCCATCTAAATTTTGATGCAGTGACTTCTACAAACCGTAGAGTGACTGCTATTTGTCATGAGATAAAATGAATAATACTTACAATCATTACGGAGTTTTCTTTCGAGAGAGTATTCAATCCTAAATATTTCATCTAATTAAATACTAACTATATAAAATACCTGTGGATAACGTGTTTATCATCTTTGATAAAGTGATACTCGATGTTGATTATGAATTCTTCAAATGGTATATCGTTTATTAGAGTAGGGATTACTTTAGGCTAAACGTTGATAAGTTTTGTTGGTTCGTGGACATAGCTTACAGCAGAGTGTATTCAGCTTTTAGTCTATTCTTTCGAAAATGAAGCTTATGTTAGAAGCCTTATATATCAAGGGTTTCATTCGTTTTTTTTGGCCTATAAAAAGGTATTAACTAAAGGTTTTAATCTATGGTGTTAAATAAATGCATTAATATAAGGTATTAATTGATGGTGTTTTGAAATGGTTTTAATATGTTTTAAAATAACTCCATCACCTAAAAGATATGAAACTACCTTCCAGATCAGAACATAAACTTAAAACATCAATATCTTGACCCCGACATACAGGTAACATATATGTAGCTTTCAATTTAAATTGAGGCAAGCTAGTAAGCCCCTCATTGAGAAAGGCACTTATATACCTATCTTGCTCAGACAAGGAGCAGGAAATATACTAGAGAGCTTTTTATCGATACTTCCAGTTATTCATTTGTTAATTAATCCTTATATTATCCAAACGGCTATGATATACTTACGGTAATCAAATATTAAATAAGTGGAAGCACCGCTACGTCGATTGAAGACGTCTAGCGGTGCTTTTTTGTGTGAACTGTACTTTATGCGGGCGCAACTCAACGATTATATGAAGGAGCAAGAGTTTGAGATGGTTAGGTTTCTAACCCAACAAATTCTCCAGCTAAACAAATGAACCAGAGGTGAATGTTATGAACGTACAGAAAATTAAACCAATCACAACAATTGCAGCAGACATTAAACTTAAAAGGCTATCAAAAAGGTACTCTCAGCAACAGTTAGCCTTAAAAATGGGCGTAGATAAAACCACAATTTCAGCCTGGGAACGAGATGTGCGATTTCCAAAAGAAGAGCATTTACTTCAGATATCGGAGTGTCTAGGTTTGCCACTCATGGATCTTCTTAGAATCTCTAAGAATAGAAAGTCCGTAGGTTGAAGATCATGAGACCAGTAGGGATACGTCTCAAAAGTGCAATTCTCATTGATGAAAGCAATGCTATTTATCAGTTACTTGAATTAGGTATCAAAGGCATACGTTCGTGGCGAAAATTCTATGAAGTAGTTGAAGAATATTTGAAAGCTAACTACGGTTTGAAGATGTCAACGGATTTTAATTTCTATGGAGCTTTACCACCTAAGCATGCGGATGAGATTAGATATAATAAAAGGCATAAGTTCTTGCAAGCGCTAGAACATGATGGGATTAATGTGTATCGCGGTACATGTGATATCCAGAAGGATATCTATATTGAAAAAGGGGTTGATGTATTGATCTGTTTGGATCTTTATCAATTCTCTGTATATAAGTACGATTATGTTGTTGTTTTTTCTGGAGATGCAGATTTCGTACCTGCTATTAAACGAGCGAAGAAAAATGGAACACTAGTACTTGCCATATTAGGCCATAATAAAGCAGCATTTCATCTTAGAAATATGGTAGATGTAACAATTGATCTGGAATCTATTATAGAAAAATTAGATCAGACAACACTGATTCAAAAATTGAGTTAATTGAATCTTCGGAGACGATCTCATCGAACTATTGGATAATAAGTATTTGTGATGATATAGAATCATACCATGAGAGATACGCTGTGCACGGTTATTATACAACTGATATATGCTTGATCAGCTTACATTATTTTGTATATAATAAGCGTAATCAAATATATGAAGCGACGAAGAACGCGCAAACTCCTAGGAGTTGTGCGTTCTTTTTTTTGCTTAGGAGGAAAAAAGATGTTCAAAAAACTAATGATTAGTTCTATCGTTGCGATAACTTCGTTATCCTCACCATTACAAATGAGCGCCGCAGCTGTGGAGAAGGAAATATCAGTGTATGTAGATGGAGAAAAACTACATTTTGATGTTTATCCAAAAATGATAAATGGAAATACATTAGTTCCCATGAGGACGATATTTGAGAGGTTAGGTGCAGCTATTGAATGGAACAAAGATAATTACTCTATTGAAGCTACAAAGGGAGAACGAAGCGTATATCTGGTCATTGGGAAGAAAGAGGCCACAGTCAATGGGGAATCATTAAAACTGAGTCAAGCCCCCGTCATGATTGATAATGTTACCTATGTGCCCCTTCGTTTTATTAGTGAGAGTATGGGTACCACGGTCGGGTGGTTGAGTAAAAACCAAACCGTGACCATCAACTCTACTCCACTGGAAAAGATTAAGGTCACACGTGTAAAAGATGGCGATACTTTTGTCGGGCAATATACAGATGGGACAAGTGCCGGCAAGCAAGCTGTGTTTCGTTTAATTGGTGTTGATACCCCAGAGGTCCTAAATGGGCCTATCCAATTTTATGGCCCAGAAGCTTCAAAATACACTAAAGATCAACTGATAGGTAAAACAGTTTATGTATCTCGGGACCAGACAGATGATCCCTATGGTAGAGTACTTGCTTATGTATACCTAGAAGATGGCATATTCTTCAATGCAGCTCTCGTCTCCAACGGATTTGCTCGGTCTATGGCGATTGCACCTAATACACGCTGGGAAGGTCTATTTGAACAACTAGAATCTAAGGCTAAAGAAGAACATAAAGGGATGTGGGTTCAAACTGAAGCTTCTAATTTATCCATTGATCCCGTGAAAAATTACGTTAAAAACAAGAGCAAAGAATTAGGGATTTTCCAAGGAGAGTTTCATCCAGAGCAGCTAATCACCAAAGAGCAACTGTTAAAGAGCCTCCTGATTGTTCTCTTCCCTGAAATTAAAGCCGTGCTTCTGGCAAAGTCATTCTATGAATTAAGTCAGGATGAGCAGTTTAAAGAGATTCTCCAATATTCAATACATGTAGGTTTAGTATTAAAGGAAGAAGTAGTCAATCCGGATGAGCCAGTAACAACTGTAGATGTAGCATCCATACTAAAACGTGTAATGCATGTAGACAGTATGGAGCAGGGTAAAACACTAAATGATTTTGGCATTTACGCGCTTCGTTCCAGTCCAAATGAAAAGCTCACATATATGGATGCTATTCTACTGATAGAAAAAACGAATAATGCATACCAACCTATCAAAGATTATCTATTCCATCTAAAAGAAGCTGCAAAGGAATCGGAAGTGATTGACCAATTGTCCTCAACTCTATCAAATAGAGCAATGGCTGAGAAGATCTCGTCTTTTGCAAATCGAATGTCTCTACGCAATTTTTCGGATGTGGATGGGTTAACAAATCTGAAAACCGATGCTACAGATGTTCTTAAAGAGGTAACCAAAGATATCAAAAGTAACTGGAAGGATATATTGAACCTTGCCAAAATAAAAAATGCTATTGAAAATGCTAACGATAGTTTGGATAAAGCCGATATGGCTCTGCGAAAAGCACTTGATGTGAATTGATTGAACTCTACTGTAATTGTCCAGTGTGCTTTAGTTAATATGGCTTATAATCGGATGTAATTATTTGAAAAAGGATCATGTACCCTGCTGACAACGTTGAGATTTAACCAGATACCAAATCATTAGTGCATAAATGGCGACCTCTTTCACTAAGAATAAACAGAGAATGATTGAGCAACAAGAGAGGTTGTTGTATAATGAGAACAATTAAATATGCTAACGCGAAGCACGCGAACGTCCTTAGGGATAGTTCGCGTTTTTTTATTTCTTTAACAATGTAGGAGGTGAACTATGAGGAAGCACAACAAAGTATTATTGCTTTTATCTGTGATACTGCTTTTGTTCGTATTTAATCTTCAATTTGTAATACCTGCTTTTTATGTCGTATGTGGGTTTGTCCTTTATGTCATCCTCTTCTGCTGGGCCAAAGCAAAAGGCCTAGATGCTCAGCATGATGCTTGGGATCCGATCTTAAATACGCCAAAGGGAATGTTGTATTTTATTTTAAGTGGAAGCATTCTATGGGCACCCGTTTTTATTCCATTTGTAATAGCACAGAGACAGAAATGGAGATCAAGCAAAGAAGGCAAAAACGAATGGTTATATATGTGGGTTCAATATTTCAAAAACCCAACAAAATTACATCGTGACTGGTTTGATAATTTCTATCAATAAAAAGGATGTGCAAGACTTATGAGTATTTTTGATTTTTTTGTGGGTATTCAAGGGAGCTTCATTGCATCACTTCTGCTTTTTCCAATATTAATATTGTCTTGGGTTTTATCGAGGCAATTACTTGAGAAGCGGAAAAGAAAATCATATATGTTCTTATCTAAAATTACGCTAGGTTATCTTGCGTTCAATGGAATAATTCTGCTCTTCAGTTTAGTTGCCACCACTATAGGAACAGAATCATATGCAATTTCTTCTTTCTTTAACATCATAGTAAAAAGTACGTTCATTATATTTCTTTATGGTTTCTACCGGATACATAACAAAGAAAACTTTAAACTTCAACTCATTTTTATAGTTCCAACCATTGTCGTGATTCTCACCGGTTTGTTTGCTCCTATACTCGGACATATCATAGCCATTTTATCGATCGTAACGATGATGATTTTATATGGGGATAAGTTAGGAAGAGGTAAATCCATTTATATGGCTTCTGGATTATTTCTAGCTTCTCTACTGATCTCTATGGCTATAAGTATCGTGCCATCGTTACATGGATCTCTTTACATGCTCAATATTATTTTTGAAGTCAGTTCGTTCACTCTTTTATTGGTCAACCTGATTGAACATTCATTGATCATCATGCAAAGCTCGTACGTTTCCGCAATTACAGATTCACTCACTGGGCTATTTAATAGAAGGTATTTTACTAAGTATATCAATGGCTGTGTGGATCGGAGTATTCCAGTGAATGTTATATTCTGTGATATCGATAATTTTAAAAGATTGAATGATACCAAAGGACATAAAGTAGGAGATGAAGTACTTAAGCAAGTGGCAACTATTTTCAAGGAAGAGGTTCAGGGCATAGGTGTGGCTGGACGATATGGTGGAGAGGAGATGGTTTTACTTATTCAAAGTCTCGACGTTGATATGGAAGAGATCACGGAACGAATGAGATCCCGTATCGAAAAGGAAACAATCACTACAGCTAGCATCGGCTATCGAATGTATGACCCAAGTGTGCCAGCCGACCTCTTAATTAAACAGGCAGATGAAGCTATGTATGAGGCAAAAGCGGCAGGCAAGAACCGAGTAATGTCCTATACATTAAAAGCAGTTGATACTTTGGACTTAGCTGCCAATGAATAGGGCAACAGAGTTTATATTGAACCCTTCATAAATAAGATCTGATTAGAGATTTCCCTTGAATTTTCTTTACTCTTGGGTAGTCTCTTTTTCGTTTCAACTCAACAGTTTTATCGTAATACATGAAGTTTAGTAGATTTGAATTGATTGAAATTACATGTAAAGAGTTTTCAATATCGAGCAAATTTCTATCTATTCATTTAGGAAAGCACATGTTTCAATTTTATGGAACAACCTGGTATGATAATAATCATAACAACGTGACTGAGGTGATTCATGTGTCAGAGCTTATTGAAAATCGATTAGAAACAGAAAACACTAACGAAAGAACAGGTGAGCTACACATTAGAGAGGCGATACAATACATACTCGATCATTACCAGGAAGCAAGATTGTCATTGTTTGAGAACCATAAGATGGGTAACCACGTACGCAGTATATTTAAAGATATCATTATTGATGAAGCAAATTTAAATCAAGATCATCTCTATATCAAGGGCTCCGTTGGAAACGGACGATGGGCCGAAATACCGTGGATTTCAATTTTTAATAGAGATATTACCACAACAGCTACAAAAGGTTATTACATTGTTTATTTGTTTAAAGCAGATATGAGCGGTGTGTATATTTCCTTAAACCAAGGCTGGACATATTTTAAGGAAAAGTATCAGACCAAACTGGGACGAAAAAAAATCCGGACGACTGCAAATATAATTCAGAAGAAGTTGAACTTTACTCCAGATCATATGACTGCAGAAGCCATTACGTTAGGAGGACAAGGGTGGCTAGCAGAGGGCTATGAAAAGGGTCATATTTTTGGACGTTTTTATAGTGCCGATAACTTACCTAGTTCAAAGGAACTTATCAGTGACCTTAAGGATTTATTGATTACATATAAAGAGATTGAATATATGATCGGTGAAAGAACGCTTGAGCAATTTAATGATTACCTATTGTTAAGTGATGATGGTCAATTTTTAGAAGAAGAGCAGCAACAAGAAGAAGACTTCCAAAATAGAGTGCAATCGATACTTGATGAAAAGGTAAAGAAAGCCGAAAGGAATAGTATGGAGGATATAGAGACGGAGGATACTCCACTTCCAAAACCAGAACCTGTTATTGATCAGACCAAAAAAGAACGCTGGCCAAGAGATGCTCAAGTTGCCGCTAAGGCGCTTCGTTTATCTAAATTCAAGTGTGCCTTCGATGAAACACATGTTTCGTTTACTTCGAAGGTTACAGGAGAAAGATATCTGGAAGTTCATCATCTTGTACCCATGAAATATCAAAGGAATTTTAATGTTAGTTTGGATCGAGCATCCCAACTTCTAGCATTATGTCCAACGTGTCATCGTCAGATCCATCATGGAACAGACGAAGATAAAGAGAACATATTAAGAAAACTATTTGACGATCGACATGAGAAATTAAAGGCTATTGGTATTGAGATAAATTTAGATGAACTATGTCAAATGTATGGTATCGAGAAGTAGGCAAAGAAGAGAGATATATACTACTGATTATAGAAGCACCGAGTTGAATGTTGGAGAGATAAATGTCTTGAATATAATAATGAAAGTGACGTGTTAGTTATGATACTCGCAGGGAAACTGTATTCATTTGAAATGCTTAAGAAAACACGAAAGGAATTTGAACATTTTGATGTTAAAGACTTTGATATAGACTCAGTTCCAGTTGTGTATATCCAAAGAGACAAGAAAAATCTCTATGTAGGAAAATCTACAGACGTATATGGTCGTTTTTCTACACATTTAAAAGATTGTAGTAAAACATTTACTGACATTACGATTATTAAAAGTGCTCTCTTTAATGAGAGCTCCATTAAACACATCGAAACACTCTTAATTGATTACTTGCTAGCAGATGCCCAGTTCAACTTACTGAATAAGATTAAAGGCCAGAATATTCACTCGTATAATGGGATTGAAGATGTAAACGATATGTTCGTAACCATATGGGAAAAACTTATTCATGAAGGAATAGCAAGTGAACCATTAAAGGAGATACATAATAAGTTTATCTATAAATACTCACCTTTTAAGAAACTCAAAGCCAATCAAATTGATATTAGCCGTGACATCTTAGATACAGTGCTAAGTACATCTAAAAGTAGACATCTGATTGCTGGAGATCCAGGTACAGGTAAAACAGTAGTTTTAACGAATCTTCTATATACTCTCGTATATGATCAAACAACGGGTAAGGACCGTGAAGGATTAGAACGGGAAGACATCGCACTCGTCATTCCACAGAACCATTCATTAGGCTTATATAAAGATTTAGTTCGAAAAGTTGGTTTACATGGAATTACAGTGTTATCCCCTTCACACTTTATTAAGAAGGCTAAAGGTAGGGATACAAAATATAAGTATGTTTTCGTAGATGAAGCACATCGGCTAAAACAGTATTTTGGGAAGCAAGCGAGAGATTTAAAACATCTAATCACTTCGGATGGGTTTACAACCGAATTAGATCTGATATCAAACTACGCTCATCATCTAACCATTGTGTATGATCAGTATCAAACTATTCGTCCAGCTGATATAGACTCCGACCATTTTAAAGAAAAGACAACAGATTATCGTAGACATGTACTACGTAAACAGTTCCGGTTGAAGTCAGGGGATCAATATTTAGCATGGTTGAGAAAATATCTGCAAATGGCTTCAGATGTCCCTGTGTATGAAAAAGGATTACTAAAAGGTTATGACTTTAGAGTGATGGATTCCATTTCGGAATTACACAAGGGGATAAAGAAACTAAATAAGACCCATAAACTATGTCGAGTGATTGCGGGCTATTCTTGGGAATGGGCAACACAAAAGGATAATAATTTATATGATATAAGTGATCCTATCACAGGTGACACATTTAACTGGAACTCTAGAACAATAGGTTGGATTAATCAAGAAAATAGTGTTGAAGAAATCGGCTGTATTCATACAACTCAAGGTGCAGATCTAAATTATGTAGGCGTGATCTTTGGAGAGGAAATCGATTGTAATTATACGGGTGAAGAAGATGGAAGCTATGATTTTGAAAAAGTTAGAATTATAGTCTATCCAGAAAAGTATAAGGATCGAAATGGTCTTCCAATCAAAGGTACTGACGAAAATAACGAAGAATTAAAATCCTATATCCAGAAAATCTATTATGTCTTACTGTCACGTGGCATAAATGGTTGTTACGTATATGCAACAAATCCCAATATGCAAAAGTATTTAAAGGAAGTTCTAAAAATCAGTCAGTAGTTGATAGAATGGAGTCTTCATAAGGAACGTGAGTTCCTAGAAAATTTTCATTGAGAAAGTAGCTTCAGATTATGAAGCATTTGAGTACAGAAAAAAATCCAGAGATAATGTTTATTATTTGTCTAGGAACTTTACGAAGTAAAGTTGTTTACTGCAGTATGTAGTGAATAATACAAAGTAAGGCCTAGACAAAAGAGCTAAGGTAACCCTTTTTATAGGGTTGTCTTTTCTGAATACCTAGAATAAAATACAAATATATATAAGCACACAATTAATGAGTCTATCATGAGACACTGAGTTAAATATATTTGTATTACATATAAGAAAGATTCATATAGTTCTAGGGAAACTGTAATAATAACAATGATTTCTCAATTATAAAATCATGAACAGAAAGGAATTTTTTCATGAAAGAACCCGAACGTTATTTAAATAAAGGTCCTAATGTGTTTAAAGTCGTAGGCTTATCATTTAGACCAGAAAAACGCGAGACTGCAACCGAAAATAAACTATCTATTGGATTTAAAATAGGGGATTGGAATGAACCTATTAATTTTATTCCTTACTTTCAAACGGTAGATAGAACCCAATTACATTAAAAGACCATCTTCTAAGGCTTCCTTTTAGGAAGTCTTTTCTTCTTTCTTATATTTCAAGAACTCCTTCCTAAATTGGATATAAGTCGTTCGGTAATACTATCTTCGAAGAAGATCCGGAGAAGTGTAAACAGTCTCCAACACTTACTTTCGTGAACCTTTTTCCGCTTTAAGTAAGCAGACATCATGAACAACAAAGTACCGAAACCTCATTGTTCACCAAACATAATGTCATGTTGAAGTAAAAGAGCATTTTTCATGAAACTTGTCCTGGTCCGACATCATCAATCTCCGGGTATTTGGACCAACTCCTAAAGGCGTGAATTCTGAAGCTCCAATCAGGCATAGTGTCATACCTGCCAACTTTGCATAATTCTCTTAAAATCTTTTGCGTAATATAAAATCAAATACCGGGAAAGGCGTTAATTTTGTGACTCCCCAAAAATGCGAATTAAAAAAAGCCTCCTTGATCTCAAAATTGTCCAGGAGGGTACATTTCATCACTCGTCGTCTTCTCTAAACAAAGGGCGACAAGATGGTTTTTAATGTAAGTAGAGCAGGTGCATTCTACCGTTTACTAAGAGCGGAAAATCTCGTCGCCCTCTATACCGAGAAATAGAAGGGGGCACAAATCATCATGTTCGAGAAATTTTTGAATTACATTGAACAACAAGGTAAAGCTGACAAGACGATACCAAATTATGTGGAGACATGGAACGCATTTGAGAAATGGATTCGGAAAATGGATAAGACAATAACTGATCCAGGTTATGCCACACAGAAGGACACCTCAGATGATAAAAAGTACATGTTGAAATTCGGAGGGTTGAAAGGCGGCCAGCTAAGCCTTCCACCATGCAATTGCATTTTGTTCAATTAAATGCAATATTCTTATTTATCGTGAGCGAAGGCTTCATTCCGGACAATCCAGTAGGTTCCTGATTAATGAACTAGTCCGGTTACACAATGACTCTATTATTCTTGAAGCTCATTCTCTTGATCTTGGCACTCTGATATCCAAATTGAACCTGATACCCAATACGCCCTTATTAAATCTGCAGAAATGCTTGGCCAAAAGAATGGATCAAGTCAATGATTTTCACAAACAAGCGATTCATGTATTGTTGGAAGGTATTGAGTTGGTCCAGCTCAGAAGCCGGGTAGCGCATGTCAGGTGGCTTACCCAAGGCATCTAACAAGATACGTCTCTTTCAACGTCTGGACAAATTGGAGTCCAAATTCCGGATCTATTTGTCAGTTTGATTGTGATAGGTTCTTTGCACCGATAATGCTGTCGGAAAATAAAGGAATCATGTTAACTTTGTCGAAAGAGGTACTTGAGTCAGAAACCAAAGGGGGAATAAAAGATGTCATTTAGACAGCAATTAACAGAAAAATTGGCTTCAGATTATAAGTCCGAACTTATCGTAGGCCAAGGTATGGAGGCGGTTGTTCAGTTTTTGGAGGGATTAGCATCTGAATGGAAAGATATTTTAGATGTGACCGAAGAAGTAGCAGTAGACACATACAATAAATATGTAAAAGTTCGAAATACAACGCTTCAGTTTAGAGGCACATCAAAAGGTATCGAAGTATTTACAGAATTCGACCAGGTAGATTTTCTTGCTGTACAAGAACAACAAGGGATTCTTAAAAGCGCTCGTTTTCCAGAAGTTCATGGCTTGGCCGATTTGTTTGATACTTATCTCAGAACGGTATTTGGTCAATAAAGGCTGGAAGAGTCGCTGTTAAAACAGCGGCTTTTTTTGTTCGGTTAAGAAATACCAACCGATAACATTAATCAATTCTGTAGTTTGGAGATGGGAAAATGGCAAACCACGATTTCAATAAACCTTGTGACTGTAAAGAATGCAGCACTTCAAGAAGGCACGACATATGCCCTGCATGCAGAAATGTCCATGTATTTAGTATTGTATGTAGCTCCGCGTGGGAAACGGATCGTAAGGGAATCACGTACGTTGACTTCACTGAACCTTCTGGACCTAACATAGATTTTCAATGTCCATGTGGCCATGAATTTCAAGTCAAACATTATTCAAACTATGAACCGCATAAAACCCTAGCAGTGAATGAAGAACGTGAACGAAAAGCTGCAGCAGCTCGGTGCGATTCTTGTGGTAAGATTGAGGGGTTTGATCTTAGCTTAAAGGCATGGGATACGATATCCCTGGAGTCATTTGATAATCAGCAGCTTTGCCAAGTATGCATAGCTAAGCGGGTTTTAGAAACAACTCCTGATCCTACCGATGAAGAGAATAAATACACATTTGATCACTCCAAACGCCAGTATATCCTGGAAAAAGTAAGAATTACTTGTCCTGATTGTGGAAAGCGTAGATGGCTCAATGCCAGCAATGCTTGGAGAAAACGGTGTAAGTCTTGTTATTACGGCGAAGAGAAGACCAAGAAGCTGCCATTGAATTTTTTTAGAAGATAAGCTCTGAATTACATATAGGACTTCCGTATTCAGATCTGTTTTACTCTATTCTTAGAATTCGGTTACTCTAATCCCTCCACAAAAGAACGTTCCTGAATTCCAGGAGCGTTTTTTTATTTTATATCATGAAACGACCTGCTTCACAGCTCCTCTTGAATAAAAGTATTCAAACGTTCCGACCTTACCACCTCACGCATAATGACATGCAAGACCGTGCTCCCTAGAAATAAACTCGAAGAAGAGAAAAACGCTCCGGGCTATATCGCCCGGCCCTGATTCTTCTTTTTTCGTGAAGCTCAGCCTTGTATTACCAGGGTTCCTTAGATAATCGGCTGTCTTAAAATCACGGAACGGGCAGGTTAAGTTTAGAACTATATTATGGAATGTGAAAGGGGAGGCAAGGACCTATATGATGATTCTCATTTTGAACACAAAAAGGAAGCTTCGCAGCTCCCCTTTCTAGGTTAAGGTCTATCTATTTTCCCTAGGGCTTCCAATAATTCCTCAGTCGCCGATGGACTTTGAGTGTCAATCTTAGAAATCAATTCTGCAATCTTGCTTCTAAGTTGTTGAATGTTTGTTGCAAGGTATCCGTCCATTTTTGCACGTGAATTTTCATAATAACGACCCTCCTCAAGGTTTTTTAGTATATAGCCGATATCATTAATTTCGCGGCTGTATTTTTCTTTTATTCCCAATGGTTCAGTCATATCATTTTCCTCCTCAGTTTTATGTATAGCTTAGCTTCCAACTCACATAAATTCGACAACAATTTACAAAAGTCCTTTTCCACTATAATGCTGTCCCTATTTATTTTCTATCATTTGGGCGATATGGAATCGAGTGTTGGTATATTACGTATAATTTAAATGTGAGGTTAATCCATTGATACACTACTTCATCGTGGTCTTCGAAGCCTCTTAACTGTTTCTGAGTAAGCAGAAAGATATTTGTTTAGAACACAATATGTCGTGTTTTCTATAAATCATAATGTATACATATAGATTTCTTCGGTTAATATTAGTATTGTTATAGAGCAGGATATAATTAGCTTGTAGCTCTTTTGATAAAGTGAGTGATCTACTTTTTGTATAAGAAAAGTGCGCTTAACAAGGGGGAGATAATATGAGAGGGAAAATTTTTGCGTTAATCGGTTCGCCAGGGGCAGGAAGGAGAACGTTACAGAGATCATTGACTCATCCTACAACTGGTATTGCTAGTTTGGTCAAGATTCCATCATCTACAACACGCCGGATGCGAATGGGGGAGTCAGAGGGGAATCCATTCTATTTTATCTCACCTGAACGATTTGAGCGTGAAATCAAAGAGGGGCGCTTGTTTGCTGAAGGTATTCTGAAACATGGCGAACGTGTAGCTGCCCCGATACATCAGTACGAAGAAGAATTATCTCGTGGATGGTTTCCGGTTATTGACCTAGATCTAGAGGGAGCGAAAAAATTCAAAGAACAGTTTCCTGATCGTGTAATCGTGATTTACGTGAGAGTAACTGATTTCAGCACCCTTTGGAGACGAGTTCGTGCAACAGAAGACATTATCGGTAATCAATATTTGTTACTGGAGCAACAAGATCAAGACATGGAAGCTTATGCAGACTTTACTGTGAATAATCCAGACGGTGAGCTCGAAATAGAAATGGCCATGGGGGAAGTCAGATGTTATGTACTGGATATCGTGAATGAGCATTCGAAAGCAGGGTTTATAAGTGAACAGGGTTGATGATATTGATAGGATTCATTTGGGCATGCCTGTTACGCGGGTATGCCTTTTTTCTTGAAAATAGAAAGGGCTCCATGCTACCGGGCTCTAAGGCAGCCGAAAACGCACCTAAGTGCCTGTGCGCACCGCTGCTTGAATAAGGCCGCTACGGGTAGAAGAAGCAGAAAAAGTCCGTTGATGTGAACCATCTTCGGAAACAAAGTCCATGTTTCCGGGGACGTGCGCATCCGTCGTGGCTGCTCCTTACGTTCGCAACCATGCCGGATGAGAGCAGTTCCTGTCAATACAGGGGAACGAATGTCCGGTTTGTGTTATAATTATAGGTAAGAATACCCGTTGACACTAAGCGAAGGGAATTGACGAGATGAAACCTTTGGATATCAAACAATTAGAGGAAATAGGCAAACAAGCAGCGGAGAACGCAGCTCAAAAAGCCAAAGATTCCAATTCCTTTGTCTCTTTTTCAAAGGAAGGTAAAGTGATCCGGAAATACGCGGATGGACGTATGACTGAGGTGAGCTATGATGGAGGATTTAAGGAAGTGGATTACGCTGGAAAGTAGTCCGTCGATGACTGTTTTTGCTGGAACCAACGGGGCTGGAAAGTCCCAGTTGACTAGCATTTTGCAACATCAGAACCCGAATGTCAAAGTTATCGATGCGGATGCGATCGCAAAGACCATGAAACATTTGCCTGTGAATCAAGCTAACTTTGCAGCCGGGCGGGAAGCGGTGAAACAGGTACGCTATTGCATCAAACAAGGCGTTGACTTCTCTATTGAGACCACGCTTGGTGGCCAGAACGTTCTCAGACAAATGGAGATGGCCAAAGCTGCAGGTTTTAGCATCAACATGTACTATGTTGGATTGAATTCAGTAGAATTACATATCGATCGGGTGGCGCAGCGTGTCGCTCAGGGTGGTCATCATATCCCGGAAGAGGACATCCGCAGGCGCTACCAGACCTCCATGGAGAACTTGCCAAATGCGATGAGCTTAGCGGACCGGACGATCATTTATGACAATAGTGAAGTGTATCAGGTTCAAGCAGAAGTGTACCTCTGTCTTACGCAATTTCAAAGGGAATCTATGCAGCCCTGGGCAAATCAGGCCCTGAAGAACTGGACCCAAACCCAGGAGAAAGTTAAGAAAGAGCTTCAACAAGAGAAATAATCGCTTTCCAGAGAGCTTTCGAGTGCTGAACGTAAACTGCATGAACGCTATGGAACCAGGATTGGATCGGTATGTTAGAGAAGAGGCTGGATTACCTTAATCAGGTGGAATCTTCACTGAAGTTGAAATCCCTTCTTGAGCGCATGACGAATCCGAATAAGAAAGGACTCACTGACGTTTCAGCAGAAAAAGCGCGGATTAATGGGGAAATTCTGTCCCTCCGTGAAAAATCGCCTACTCCTGAACAAATTCAAACGATAGTCAGAAGTGAAATCGATGTCTTCTATGGTAAAGCGACAGGATACTGCTTTAAAAGAAAATACGAAGCAGCTTACTTCGGAATCGAATGAAATTATGAAAGAAATGCGACCTACTTATCAGAATTTGCCGCAACAAAATCTGCAAATGAATTAGTTCCAACAGTTATAACCTTGTATTTCGTGCCTTTAATGTTGTTCTTTTATTTGTAGAGTAATTCAGATGGCGCAAATATTTTTGTATATTCCCCGAAAGAGAGGCTTATCTATGACAATAATCCAACTTCTTGAGAAATCAGTATCTACTTACTTATCACCACTTTTGAAAAAAATGCACTCTGAAGATGTAGGTTCTTATGAAGGTCTGAATTCTATTGAATGGCTGGAAGTGGATGTTCAAGAAACTGAGAATGAACTTTCTAAGGCATTGATACTCAGGCTGGGTATTTCTCAGTCTGAGAAGCAACTGTATCTATCTAATATTTTTATTCCTCATATTGAACGTAATAAGGGTTATGGCTTTGGTTTGATCAATGAAATCCGTAATGTAGCTCATGTGAACGGTTACGAGCTATTTATTGTAGATATGGTGCCTTCATTTTACCGCCGCATGATTTCTAAAGGGGCAATACCGGTCAAAGAAGCCGATGATGCAGTATTGGTCGACGAAGACACGCAGCTGCTTTCGCATCGATCTTAGCATTGCGAAGAGGGCCTTTTCGTGGAAGCCTGTTTTCATTTAGGTGATTCATGGACCCAATTGGATAACACTGGACAACCTGATCATCAATGATGAGTACGGTGGGGAGCATAGCATAGGGTTGCTTCAAAAGAAAAACGTATCCTGGCAGGTTAAAAAACGGTTACTCCATGTGTAGCTGTTTTTTTGGCTCACTCTAGCGGCTGGAGTACTACGTTCCTGTCAGTCGTTTCACACCTAGCACGGAGCTTAAAACCGCTGAGAACACTCACGAAAAAAACAGGAAGACCGGCATTAAAGGAATTGAAGCATTGAGAGAACCGACCTGGAGTCGGTTCTTTTTTGATTAAACACTCTTTCTCACTTTTGACATCATATGGTAACAGGTAGCAGTTCGACTAGTCATCCGGCGGACCGAGTCTCACAGGCGGTCCGAACATTCATAACCGTATGTCTGTTATCCTACAGCCGGAGAGCGAAGAAGAATGGCTTGAGAAAAACTCAGACAAAGACTCTATAATAGTGTTACTGAAGCCTTATCCATCTGAAGCAATAAGGGCTTATAGGGTTAGTTCAGATATAGGTAATGTAAGAAAAACAATCCGGAGCTGATCCAAGAAGACTCTTCATATAGCTTATGGCTCACAATAAAAAACGAGCAGAAAGTTATTCGTTCCGCTCGTTATATGTAAAACAAAATCAGAGCGATTAATAGGATTCTCCTTTTGTATTCTCAGTATTATTTCTCATCTCTTTATATGTTGGAATAGCACGGATTCAGATACCAACATTGGGTGTTACATGTCATACTGAAGTATGATACATACCAATCCAAAGAGTTACTGGACTTGTTTCTGTGATCAACACGTTTCTCTTTAAATATCCATCCCCTTTGTGATATACTCTACTCATACATTAGTAACATGGGTTTTTAAGGAACAGGCACACGCCACATTCCAATTCTACGTCCCTCAAGGGCGATCTGTATCACTTTTATTTGGTGATCATGTAGAATTCGGAAAGGGCAGGTGCCTTTTTTTGTTGTGTTGATAGGCTATAGCTCTCTGAGAATAGGGTGACCTAAAGGTGACCTTAAAGACACCTTTAACACTTAGGTCCATCAAAAGAAACCAAAGGAGGTCTATATAAATCCATAAAATACGTATAAACGTACAACTCGTTCATAGGACTAAACCTCTTTTAATACATCCTAGTCCTGCTGCGTTCTCGCCGCTCATTTTTTTTTTGACTATTTAGCCTGCCTGTTGTATTGCCCCCTTTTAACGAGGGTTTAGATTTGTATCTAGAAATCTGCAACTTTTATTGAACCTGGAACCCCCTTTGCGCGCGGCGCGCACTCACTCTAGCCTTAAAGAAAAGATATAGATACGTATCTAGGTTTCAGAATTGAAAGTAGATCATAGATCCGTGTTTATGTGTCTCAGGGTTGAAGATCTCGTATAAAGGGGAAGGAAAAGGCGAGAAGTAAGAACGTATGCGAGATGAGTAAGAACTTTCCTGTGACCGAGTAGTACGATATAATGTATATATGGATGAGTTTTACAGTTGATGGTCTGTTGCCCTACCTCCCTCTCCATATGTGTTGACGATCGTTGCTCCTAGCATCTACTAAACGTTCATCATTTTATTTAGAAACAGATACATATACGCTTAGATTTGCGTTTCCATCGAAAGGTACTTGTGCGGTAAAGAATTTATCTCTGTCTCGAGATCGAAGCTTTTTCTAGTAATACGATTGTGTCGAAAGTATCTATAGCACGATAGGGAGAACGATACGCATACAGAGGGCGGATTTAGCTTGGTTAGTAAAAATCAGAAAACAAAAGGAGAATGAAAATGAATAAGGATTTTTTAGTAGCATTAACTGAGATTGAAAAGCAAAAAGGAATTTCAAAAGAAGTTTTGCTAGAAGGTCTTGAGGATGCGCTCGTATCAAGTTACAAAAAGAAATTCAATACAGCAACGAATGTACGTGTCGATATAAATCGTACGTCTGGTGCAATGAAAGTGTTATCAAAGAAGATGGTTGTCGATGATATTATTGATGAACGAGTCGAGATATTGATCGACCAAGCTCGGCAGATCAACCCGGAGGTCCAGCTTGACGAGTTTATTGAAATTGAAGTTACTCCGAAAGACTTTGGACGGTTGGCTGCTCAAACGGCCAAACAGGTGGTTATGATGAGAATTAAAGAAGCTGAACGAGCTCTCGTGTTTGATGCGTACGCTGGTAAGGAAGAAGAGATCATCACTGGAAAGGTCCAGGGCATGGACTCATCTAACTTATATGTTTTACTAGACCATACCGAGGCTGTCCTACCTATCAGTGACTTGATGCCAAATGAAAAGTTTAAGCTTGGGGATACACTATCAGCGTATATCTCTCGCGTTGAACAAACATCTAAGGGAACTTTGGTCATTCTGTCGCGTGTACACCCAGGACATCTGAAGAAGTTGTTTGAAACAAAGATCCCAGAAATACAAGAAGGAAAGGTCGCCATCAAATCCATCTCCAGAGAAGCGGGGATCCGTTCGAAGATTGCAGTTACTGCACTAGATCCAGATGTGGATGAAGTTGCGGTATGTGTAGGCGTAAAAGGGCAGACTATTCAATCCATTACCAGTGAACTCGGCGGCGAGAAATTAGATATCATTAAATGGTCCAAACAGATGGAAGAGTATGTTGCAAATTCCTTAGCACCTGCTAAAGTGCTTGAGGTCCACATTTTTGACGATGAAGAAGATCCGACAGCACGTGTGATTGTGCCCAATAACCAGCTCACACTTGCGATTGGTTTGAAGGGGCTAAATGCACGTCTCGCAGCAAAATTAACGGGGTATAAGATGGATCTGTATAGTGAGGATCAAGCATTTAAACAATTCGGCCGTCCAGTAACGATAGTCGAATAGATTCAGTTCTTTCTACTCAGGGACAACGACACCTTGGCTCCATACAATAATTTACAAGGTTAAAGGGTAACAAAGCAGGCACAAAAACGGTCGGAGATGAAGAAGTCCTCTAATTGCGTTTATAAACGTAAGAGCACCGTCTTGATCCAAATGATAGAACATGCATTTTCAACTTGCGATATGCATTTTTAATTTCAGTATACAGAGGAGAAGTCCACATGCAGTTCCTCATAAAAATCGGAATTTGTTCGTTTATTCTTAGCATGTTTTTTGTGGCCAATCATATTCAAGGGCCGATACCTCCAAGTGTTTACCGTATCTTTGGTACGATTGGAATATCTCAAATTATAATTTCTTATTACGTGTGGAAAGCTGAATCCTCTCGGATGCAAGGTCTTATGGATTGTAAACTACCACATGATGAAGTTGAAAAACCTACGATGACAGGACCTATGGTAAGAGGCGCTGTAGTTTCACTAGTATTGTGCGGCACTCTTTTAGTTCCTCATCTGATTGCAATAGGTGGGGTGTGGATCCTCACCTATGGAATTAGCTTTTTCGTGGTATATACGTTCCTTTCGAAATACATGGGCATTCGTCAAGACACAAAGACACTACGTCATAAACAATCTTTGTCACGTTCGTAATCAAACTAAAGGATCCGGAAAGTGAGGGAGTCTAATGCCAGTGAAAGAGGAGATTAAACTCGGTCCAGAACGCTTAGGGCTCAGTGAGAGAGATATCATGTACTTGCTCATCTTTCGTGAACTTCACAATCAGTCGGCATCTCCTTCAGATATCTTTGAGGTGGTCCGCGCGGAATTAAGTAATATACAACGAGGCCGAGCGAGATCCTATTTCTACAATGTAGTAAATCAGATGGAGTCTTTCGGATGGATAACATCGATTCGGACGGAGAACAAGAACAATAAAAAATACTACGCTATTACCGCAGACGGTTATGCGAAGATAGATAGTTTTAAAGAATCATGTATGGATTCCATGAAGAGTTTAAAAAGTATGGCCGATCACTTTGATTTTCATATCTCGGGTACGGGTAAATCCGAACCCATTCAACTGAATACGCAGCAACGAAAAATGTTTAACCGATTAATTAACGTGCGACATTTAATCCGGTACTTATTTTTAAAGATTCTAACTGAAGACGAACATCGCCAAGAAAGTGGAAAGAAAGTGTGGTTACTTTTTAAAGAAAGATACGAATGGCAGCCTGCACAAGGCTATTATTACGAGGTACTTCGAGAAATGGAAGTAGACCAAGGATATGTAACAGGAAAATGGACGACAGATCGGCGTAGCACCTATATTTATCAAATTACGAGTCACGGGTTAGAGTCTATCGCAAGTGAAGCCGAGACTACGCTACACTTCGTACGACAGTTACAACACTATACACGTTTTATACTAAATTTGTTTCCTGATCGTAACAGTTAATGCCGGAACGAATTGCATATTAAATAGACTCAAAGCTGCATCTAAATCAGATGGGCTTTGGTAGGGTCATCTCAACAGGAGGAATTACGGGTGCAATCTTTAAATTTCGCACTACAACTGTTTAAAGATAGTGGCGTTCCATTCAAGCTTAGTGGAGAAGAGCAAACAGAAAGAGAACTGAAAGTAACACGTCTAGTTGTAACTAAAGATCATGTTTTACAAGGACATATTCAAACGTACTTAAATGTACTAGTGAACGTTGAAAAGAAAAAACAAAAAGGTCACAGCTCTGTGGTCATCTTATTTGACGGGTATGAACATGAAGCCAGAAGAATGTACAATGTGCCCGAGTTAAAATCTTGGATCCAAAAACTAGTGAAGAACAAACCATATCTGTTTTATTTTATCGCTAATATGAATGATCATTATGTTCATGATATGGCACTATGTTCAGTTACGACTTCAGCTTCTTTTATGCCTACATCTTTATTGGCGTATACGGGTAAATCCCCGGAACTTGAGCTAAACGGAGCAGATGTTACACCAGTGATTCAAAAACTGGCTAAATCAGCATTTATCTATGCCAAAAAGTTGAAGCACACGCCTGAAGAACTGATGGATCAATGTATAACTTTTCTGGATCATGTGAAGTACGAAGAACATTTAAAAGAACATAAGCGATTTCTTCAAGAGATCTAGATAACTTGCCGGTATGACTGAAAGCACCTCGAAGAAGGTGCTTTTTCTTTTGCCTCTAATGACGGTTTATGAGCAGTTTTAAGCCTCTTCACACAATAACACCTAATTACAAGGATGAGTCTGAAAACGAGTAAAGCATTGACGCTGACTGCGCCTGCTTCCTATGTGATGCTTTCGCTTCGGTGTATCAAGAGGACGTAAGCAAGGACTTTGCCGTTGTTTGTCGAATGACTGTATAGAGGTGGTTCATTGTGGAGGAATTAATACAAAAGATTACTGCATTTAGAGATGAGCGGGACTGGGGACAATTTCATAATCCCAAGGATCTGGCCATTTCTTTGAATCTCGAAGCGAGTGAGTTGCTTGAAATATTTCAGTGGAAAAGTAACGAAGAAGCCATTGCGAAAAGCAAAGACAAACTTCAAGATGAATTGGCTGATGTTCTATATTATGTGTTACTCATGTGCAACGATCTTAATATTGATCCGAAGAAGGCATTATTGGAAAAGCTGAAGAAGAATGCAGAGAAGTATCCAGTAGAGAAGGCATATGGCTCAAACAAAAAATACACCGAACTTCGTGGGAGCGACCAAGAGTAAGGGGCCCTTTCTTTCATTAAGGCTACATTGTTCATTCATAAAGTAGTAGATTAACTATCCGTGGGAAAGGTTAATCAGTTGGGTTCTGATCCAGATGGCTTGTTCACATGTAAGTAGAGACCGCAGAATAAGAACATATTTAGCACGCTTCTGGACAGCATACAGGGTGACCTCGGTGTAAGATTACGGTATAATGAAATCAATTGAATACTCACAAAGCGAAGCACGCTTCTCCCTATGGGGAAGCGTGCTTTTTGCTCGTTATAGGAGGTTTACATGAAACTTATCATAGCTGAAAAAAAAGACCAAGCCCAACGACTAGCGGCTCCTTTTCCAACCAAAGGGGAAGGTTGGGGCTACATCGAGGTACTGCCCTGTCTGACATTCCCCAAGGGAGCTTACTTCTCATGGGCAGCAGGACACTTAGTTACTTTAAAAGAACCAGAGGATTATGATCCAACGTTTGAAAAGTGGAGAATGGAGCATCTACCCATACTACCAGGATCCTTTCAACTGAAGCCTGCAAAAGGGAAAGAAAAATTGTTCGCCCACTTGAAGAAATTAATTCAAAACAAGAGCTTTAACGAGATTATAAATGCCTGTGATCCAGGCCGCGAAGGTGAAGCCATCTTTACTCTGATTTATCAACTTAGTGGGTGTAAAAAACCCGTGAAAAGACTTTGGACATCTTCGTTAACGAAAGATGCGGTTTTTGCAGCATTTCAGAATCTTCTACCCGAATCAGAAAAGAAAAATTTGTTTTATGAAGCATATGCTCGGTCATGTGCAGATTGGCTTGTGGGGATAAATACATCAAGAGCATACTCCATACTGCTTCGAGAGAAAGGAGTCAAAGTTGAAAAAGGAGAGAGCTTCTCAACAGGGCGTGTTCAAACACCAGTTCTAGCACTTATTGTTGAACGCGAAAGGGAAATAGAGAGTTTTGTATCCACGCCCTATTGGGAAGTCAGTGCAAACTTCAGCTTTAGCAGTATGGAGTATAGGGGGAAATGGTTTACAGGCAATCAAGACCGACTTATGGATCAGGGTAAAGCTGAGAAATTGGCCGCTTGGTGTTCAGGAAAAACGGCAGATATCGATGAGATATCTGTGGAGACTAAAGAGACTTTGCCCCCTTATCTGTTTAGTCTTTCCGCATTACAAACCCTTGCCAATAAACTTTTCAAACTAAGTCCGAAAGATGTCTTAGATGCCTGTCAAACGCTATACGATAAGGGATATCAGAGCTACCCACGTACGGATAGTAATCGGATTACGACGGAAGAAGCAAAGGAGTTACCCCGCATTCTTGAGAACATAGGTAAACTAGGGCCTTATACTCCTTTAATCCCTAAACCGGTTCCCTCTATTATGAATAATAAAAGATATGTGGATGCTTCGAAAGTATCAGACCACTACGCGATCATACCGACCGATACAGCTCCGGATTTAAGCAGATTAAGCCATAATGAAAGACTGATCTATGACTTGGTTGTCAAATCAGTAATTGCAGCTCATTATGATAGTGCTATTCTCGAACATACCACGATCATCACGTATGTGGGAGATCAATTTTCGTTCCTAACCAAAGGGAAGAGAATCATTCGAGACGGCTGGCGTCTCGTTATGAATACAGATGACCCTGACGAGAGCGAAAAAAGCCTAGATCTGCTTCCTAGTGTAGTGGAGGGACAAGTTGGTTACACCACCGATTGTTTTGCTAAAGAAGCCTGGACTTCTGCTCCTAAGCGTTTAACAGAAGGTAACCTCATCTCAATGATGAAGTCTGCCGGGAATCAGTTAGGAAATAAAGAGCTAGAAAGCATCATGCGCAAAACGCATGGTCTTGGAACAGAAGCGACTAGAGCAAGTATTATAAGCCGATTAAAGGATCAGAGTTATATTGAAATCAAAAAAAACTTGGTGTATCCCACTGTGAAAGGACGAACGCTTATTCAAGCTATCGGCCAATCTGCTTTATCCTCAGCCGAAACAACTGCCAAGTGGGAACAAACATTAAGTGAAATTGGTCAGGGGAGATTTACACATACTAGCTTTATTGATCAGGCCAAGAAATTGGCTAATAAGCTTGTTAATGATGCCGTGAGCTCTGTTCATTCTATGGTTATGCCCGAAGCAGTTAAGCCGAACTTAGCAATGACTAATAACGGCAATCCCATTTCACAACCTCCAGTGACTAGCTCACCTGTACAATCCATATCGTCGCTGGGGCAGTCTGGTACTACACATATTAAGGGGGATCCAGAGCACCAAAAGCTCTTCATGCATAATGAAGTTATAGAAATTAGGGGGAATGCTACTGAATCTTCAGATGCTTCAAAACAGATTACTTCTTCTATTTCCAGTAGCCCAGCTAAGGCACCACCTATAACTGAAGCACATCGGCGGCCGAAACGAAATGTGACCGCTGATCAAAACTTGGGATCTTGCAAAAAATGTGGCCAGCCTGTCATCGATAAAGGAGTTTTATATGGCTGTAGCGGATGGGAGAACACGGGGTGTGATTTCAAAATTAGCAAAACGATCAAAGGTAAAGTCATTGAAAAGGAAACCATCCTACGTATTCTGGAAACGGGATCGAGTGGTTTAATACGGGGATTTGTTCATAAGTCCAAAGAATCAAATAAAAGCGATACCGTCTTTGATGCTATATTACAGTTTGACCAGACAGGCAAACTGTGTTGGAATTACCCAAGCACCGATGTGTTGAAGTTACCTGTCACCTTACTTAAATCTTCAACAGTCATACCCCCTTCAAACCAGGATTCAAAAAGTGCTTTCGCTGAGCTTGAAAGAGAAACAGCTAATTTGAAGTTACCTGCCAAAGTTATTCGTGTCACCTATGGACCTCGTGTAACGAGATATGAATTGGTACCAGCAGAAGGGCTAAATATATCCCACTTTAAGCGACTCAAGATGAATTTGAAAATGGCTCTCAAGGCTGAAAAAATTACGCTTTATCTCCCTATCCCAGGCACAAATGTAATTGGTATTGAAGTACCCAGTAAACTACCCTATACCGTTCATTTAAGACCACTCCTTGAGAATAAAGAATTTTTAGCTACACGAACTGCTCTAAACTTCCCTATTGGCATGGACATGTCGGGGGAACCGGTTTATGCAGATTTAGCCAGCATGCCGCATCTACTGATCGCAGGAGCTACAGGAGCAGGCAAATCCGTATTTATCAACGCTATGATCATAAGTCTTTTATACAGTCTGGGTCCGGAAAAACTTAAATTTTTGTTCATTGATCCCAAAATGGTCGAACTCTCTGTCTACGAAAACATCCCGCATTTGTTTGGCCCGATCGTAACGGATGTGAAAAGAGCAGGAATCGCATTGAAAAAACTTGTTGTAGAGATGGAAAAGCGATATGAACTTTTAAGCCACTACGGTGTGCGTAATATTGAATCGTATTACGATAGGGTACAATCTGTAGATCCTAACGCTCCTCGCCTACCTTATATCGTTTTAGTCATAGATGAACTTGCGGATTTGATGATGACAACAGGAGCGGATGTAGAGGAATGTATTCAGCGAATTGCCCAACTTGCACGTGCAGCTGGTATTCATATGATCATAGCCACACAACGCCCCTCCAAACAAGTGTTATCGCCTGTGATTAAAGCAAATTTACCCGTAAGAGTTGCATTCGCTGTTGCCAATCATTATGATTCTAAGGTAATTCTGGATGAGTCGGGAGCTGAAGATTTGCTTGGGAGAGGAGACATGCTATATCTTCCTAAGGATGGGGCAAAAAGAAGATTGGTTTCTGCTTATGTATCCGATGTTGAAATTGAGAATATAGTATCTCATCTCAATTCAAGAGGAGAGGGTCCTTCAAGAACTTTTGCAAAACGAATTTAATGTATCTTCACTATTTCCATTTTATATGATTTTTTGCACTTGAACCACGAAAATGGATATGGCGACTATGAGTAGCTACATATTGGTAGGTGGTTTTTACAAGTGATTTATCGAAGTTAACTGTGATAGTTATCAAATTCATGACTGTCATATGAAGCGAAAGAAGAGCGCAGCACCGAAGCACAATCAAGCTTTCCATGCAGTATGCAGAAAGCCCGGAATGAGAGAGTAGAAATTACACGTATTCGATAAACATATATGAGCACTCTTCAAGAGGAAGGTGTGCCTCATAAGGATTGATAAGTTGGTGAGGGGGAGCGCATTCGGTAACGGATGATGGACGCAAGCCTGGAACGTTAGCCCTGACGGAGCAGATTGTTAATTGCGTAAGTATTTGGTAGGTTAATACCACCGAACGATGAACGTTATCAACCCTTGAAATGGTATACCAAGGTTGTGGATCACGACCTTTAAGGTTTGCGGTTCATCTGCTTACCATAAGATTCGGGTACATTCTTCTTACCGAATCTCTAACGCACTGATTCCAAAGTTTAAACTACGTAAAAAGAGCCGTAATGTTTAACGGCTCTCTTTGTTGTCTTCCGGTATGTATTCCATTACGTCCATAAGCCTGTAGTCTTTCCCCGTCATCGCACGTAGAGTATCTATAATAATACTGAGAGTATTCAAGTCAACCCTTTTTGTTTTGCCGTCACACAAGTCATAGATGAGGTTAGGTCTAACTTTAGCCTCCCGCGCAAGGGCATTTCTGCTTACATTTGCCGCGTCTATTGTTTCCCCTAATTTAATATGAATCGACATTGCCAATTCCACCTTTCACCTCCCATCATACCCTATCGATAAACAATTTAAAATAATCACTTGACGTTTAACGACTATCGATATATACTAAAACAAAGTTTATCGTTAGGAGTTAAACAAACAGTGTTAAACTCCTGGTAATAATATCGTAACTCTTTACAGTAAGATCTTATTGGTCACGATTGATCCGCATGGAGGAACGCAATTATCGCGAATATTACTGTAGTTGAGAATGAAGACGACTTTGATGAATTCTTCTGTATTGAGTACACTATCACACTTATAGATGAGCATCACGTTACGTACAACCGATGGAGTCAGATTTATTATCGGAGGAGGAAAGTATAAATGATTGCAACTACTAATATGCCAACTACGCGTAACAACTGGAATTATAACAATTTATATAAACGTAGCTTTAACCGTATGCTCAAATTCGTTTACTGTCTTGTACTTAACGTGAAGGAATTGATCGCCTAATGACAGCGAAAGTTGAACTCGAACTAGCTTCGATGGTGCTTGGTCCATTTGATGAGGACCACCAGTACGTATTGTACGAGGGCTATGTATTGAATGGCCGCCACATTTTCATTATGGATTCTGGCTACCTTTGGTTGCGTCAGGTACACAAGGCTCCGAACATGGATCACCTTTATATCGACGGAGACTCCAGCGGGCTAATTATTGCCAATGAAGTAGAAGGCATGGACATCCGCATGCTCATAGAAACGATTATCACAGAATTGATGCAGATAAACGGTCTCCAGTTCCTTCTCGATATCATGCTATGGACGAAGGATCGTAGCGACCTGAACCTCAAGCTCGAACACCTTCGATGAACCTAACAGCGCTAGTCGCCTATTGGGGACAAGACGCACGCCATTGCGACGTTATGTACTAATTTAGGGGGAAAAATGCCGACATGGATCGCTATGCAGTTTCTAGTTTATCCGAACTTTAACGCGCCAACGGTTGGTCCGGAGCTTATAACGCGATTGAGAGGTGGCCGGTTAAACCGGAACAGGCACCGATTATCCGTTTAATATTCCTATAAATAATAACGTTATCTGGTAGAAAATTTTATGTTTATGTCTCAAATTCAGAAAAAGTGTCCTACCCATATATAGGGGGATTCTTAAAAACATCCTAGACTCTAATCGGTCGGCATTTACAAAGATACGAAAAGTTTTCGGAAAATGTGTTATAAGAGATTGGGAGTCGTTTAGTACGAGTATATCCGTGGTTGACGTGAGCGGAGGTAATGTCATTGAATGAAGTAAATTCAATATGCTGTCTCAACTCGTATATGTATATTTTCATTCTGTAATCCTACGTTCTTCCTCATGATAACCAAAAGGGTGTGGTATCCTCTCAAACATACATATCCCGTTTGAGGTTTTACAATTTTATATTAAAATGCTCACAAGTTATACACTTGCGAGCATTTTTTCGTGTTGTTCCATAACTCTGAAAAGGCTTGGATCTTCTTCAAGACATTGAATGAAAATCTCAACAATATAGGGATCAAATTGATGACCAGCGTTATTTCGAAGTTGCTCTATAGCATAGTTTACATCTAATGCAGGCCTATAGGACCGACTGGTTGTCATTGCATCGAAAGCATCGCATATGGAAACAATTCGTGCCGGCAGAGGAATCTCATATCCGGATAATCCTCTCGGATAGCCCCTTCCGTCCATTCGTTCATGATGATAGAGAACGATCTCACTAACACCTATAGTTCGGAGCTCTTCAATCTCATTAATAATATGAAATCCATATTCGGGATGCTTACGAATAACAGCAAATTCAGATTCCGTAAGCTTTTCAGTTTTAGAGAGGATGTTCTCAGGCACTCCTACTTTTCCGATATCATGAAGAAGCGCACCAATCTCTAAATAATAACTTTCACTTTCATTAAGTCGCAATTTCTCAGAAAGTGCCTTTGCGTATCGGCTGACATTTGTTGAATGAGAAGCTGTATAAGGATCTCGAGCATAAACCAGTTTAGAAAGAGCGCTAATTGTATCTTTAAAGAGGGTGCTCATATTCTCGTTTTTTCGGATCAGTTCATGATTCATCGCATTAATTTGATGATTTTGAAGTTTTAATGTTGCTGTCAATTGGTTAAATCCATTTTCCAAAATACTAAATTCATCCCCTTTAGGATGAGCTCTATCTACAGAACTTCTGACTGAGGCTGTTTCAATTTTTTTAATAACCTGCGATAGCGGCCTCATAATAGGCCCTGCAACCATATAATTGACGCTGGAGATTAAAATAAAGCATGCAGTATACTTTAGGATCTCATAAGTTAAAATCTCAACTGTAAACCGATCATTACCTACAATATACCCGCTGAAAAGGTTCACTGATATTAGAAGTGTCGTTGCCATAATGCTAAAAAGAGTAGCCATTTTGATCCTCACAGCCATCTGAATTTCCCTCCCAAAACAAAAAAAGCCCACAGCAATCCGCTTGGATTACCGTGGTGCTTCCACGTTTGATTATTTTATTATCTATATTATACCAGAATATAGTACGTAATCAAAATAAAAAAATTCCCCAAAGCACCCTGAATTAAGCTGACAACTCTCTAGATAGTGGAGGCTTTTTTCGTATGAGGAGAAGGACCTACCCATTCGTTGAAAAAATAACTCTATTCATTCTAGTACGATTCAAGTATACTATGGTTAATTGAATACACGGTTCTGGAAGCACCAGAGGTTTAGCCGATCGAGAATAGTCGATTGACGTACCTTTGGTGTTTTTTTGTTGTTTGTATGAGGTACTCTATACGTTCGCACATTGGAATTGTTGTTGTGGTAGTCAAATAATCAAACAATAAAGACGATTCCAAACTTGTCTGATTGTAGATGAAAAATGTACAACGAGTACTCCATAAGAACCACCTACAGGAACGGCATTCAATTTATTCCTTATTAACCTAAAGAGAACATTTGAGACATAACTTTGAACATTTCGAACAAATATACTTTAATAGTCCTATATGGATTGGTATATTAGTCATGTCCCTAATAGTTCTTTAGGATTACGTCAATGAGAGGTGCATGCAAGATGTATATGTCCAACGATTCATATTTAGAAAGAGAAAACCCACTAGTGCGAAAAAATAACGAAAATCTCTATGATCAAATTAAGCTCTGCATTATTTCCGATTATTTCCCAAGAACACTTTCCAAGCTCCCTAGTGGCACGATGGAATTCTTTGTGAGAGATGGAGAACTCGCAATTAACTATCACACTACAAAAATTGGACTCAGGGGTCCCAAGCAGGGGTTAGCAGGCGAGGGGATGAACCGTAGCAAACTGCTAACACTGTTATTACTTTTAGAGGATCAGATCACTGGACATCCAGCAATTGATTATGGAAGCATCACAATTACATATGAGCTCCTTGAAAATGGTGAAGTAGATGGAGAAATCGAGTTCAAAACACAAGTAAACCACCGGCGACGCTAAGTACTTTGTGTACGAAATTTCAAGAATAGATCACTAGCATCCATATAGTTTTTTTTAGTTAAAGGGACTTTTTCAGAAGTATAGTCTAATGAAACGTTATAATTTTTTGTAAACATACCATCAGGTTGTATAGCCGTGATATACAGTATGTTAATGAGATAGCTTCTGTGCGAATATACTAAGTTTGGCGAACACATTTCCTTAATCTCTTTAAGGTGTGTACTCGTCTCAACAGTTGTTCCATCTTTGAGGTGAACAATGTATCTATTACGATACTGTTTATCCTTCTCAACAAAGATGATCTGATTCTCTGCGACAGTTACATCACGGTAATTCTGCTTTAATACAACCCAGTTTATAGCTTCTGCTACTTCAGCATCAATTAGCTTTTTTGCATATATCAGTTCTTTAGCTTTGTTAATCGCTCTCTTAAATCGATTTTCGTTCACGGGCTTTGTTATATAATCAACGGATTCAAACTCAAATCCTGCTAATAGATGTTTAGGACTGATAGAGCCTGTAACGAAAATGATTTGCGGATGAACACCCGATTGCAGTACTTCTTTAAAGGCAGTTATACCGTCCATTTTTTTTAGTCCTATATCTAACAAGATAATATCCGGTTTATGTAATTTGGTTTCCTCTATTAAACGTATCCCGGATGATACACAGGAGACGACGAATAAATCCATTTCCTCTAAGTACTTTCTCAACAAAGACACTTGATGTATGTCGTCTTCTGCAATTAATACCTTATATCTTTGTTGTTCCACTTTCTAACCCTCCTATACAGCGTGACCTGACTAGCTTTAAGGTAGTAAAATGCAATTCTCAGATAAAGTATTAAGCCGAAGCTGCTTTTAACTACAAGAGAATAATACCTTTAAGTTAAATATAAGTGTGTCGTAATATGTCGAAGACTGTACTATAAGATGTGTTTTTATTGTTTTATTCGTTAAACAACGTGTTGGTGAAATAAACAATGATCTGTAGAACGTAAGTAAAACAACGGAATACAGAAGGTGATCAATCATTGTCTCTTTTTTGCAACTATTGGCTTTAGCCATGTATTAGTAAATAATTATTTTGATATAATAAAAATAGTAACAGCGAAGGAGGGGAGAATTCATGCTAGAAAAGATTGATGAATTACGTAAAGAGGTAGACAATAGAAGACCTCTTAAGCCTGAACTAATGAATATCATCTCTCAAAAGTTTCGTGAGGAGTGGACATATCATTCAAACGCAATAGAAGGAAATACGTTTACTTATAGAGAAACAGCATTCTTTCTTAGGGAAGGTTTAACTGTAAAAGGCAAATCGCTGAGGGAACATCTCGAAATTGTAAATCATGCTGAAGCCATTGATTATCTACAAGAAATAATCAATGTCAGGGATTTAACAGAACGTTTTATAAAAGACATGCATGCAATTCTGTTTCAAGGGGTAAGGGATATTAACTTCTCTCCAGGTGATTATAAAAAAGAAGATAATCATCTATTGACCATTACAGGTAAGATCCATCAGTTCACTCCTGCTATTCACGTCTCTGCAGAAATGGAAAACTTGATACTCTGGTATGATATTCAGAAAGAAATACTCCACCCTATTCAGTTAGCTGCAATTTTGCATCACAAACTGGTAGCAATCCATCCTTTTACAGACGGTAATGGCAGAGTAAGCAGGCTTGCAATGAACCTGATTTTAATGAAAAATGGGTTTCCTCCTGCAATCATCAGAAATGAAAATCGCGAGGATTATTACACAGCTTTGGAACAAGCTGATCATGGTGATTTTCAGCCTATTATCGATTTGGTCGCATTTGAAGTGAAAAATAATCTGGAGCTTATATTGTCAGCATAAGCAATAAATGCAGCACATAGAAAGAATGATGGTAACACATCATTCTTTCTATGTGCTGCATTTTTTATTTGTTTGGTACTTACTATAACGAATTTGATTGATTTTTCTTTCAGAATATTTCCATTCGTGGAGATATTGCATATTACTTGATCTCAGAAAGATTGTATTTCATATATGCCATTATTCTTTGTGAGTATTTGTACCTTCAGACCTAGATAAATATATTCCGAATTACCTAATTATGCTATAATCCTTTACGGTACAAATTTACTAAGGAGGATGAAATGGGAAGAATAATTTTATACATCATTGTTATAGCAGTCATAATTGCTGTAATCACTAAGTTTTTCTATCTTCTTGTCGCTGGTGCTCTAGGATACTGGGCATATAAGCAATTTAAAAAGAATCAAGCCAAGGGAAGTAAGCAAACACTGACTTATGTCTTAGGAGCGTTTGCAGGAGTGTTTCTAATCCTCTTTTTAGGATCTCTTTCTTCCGAAACAGCAAACAAGACAGAGCCGATCGCTGTGGTTGATACTAAAGAGGACAGCTCATCTAATGCTGAGACAAAAAGCAAAACAGCAGATGTTATTGAGACATCCCAGAGCTCAGATTCCAAAGGAAAACAAACTCAAGGAACCCAAAATAATGATAATAGGTTTCCTGCTACTTTAGTTGAAGTAACGGACGGCGACACGTTAAAAGTTATGGTAGAAGGCAAAGAAGAAAAAGTTCGTTTACTACTTATTGATACACCGGAATCCGTTCATCCAGAGAAGGAAGAGCAGCCTTTTGCTAAAGACGCATCCAACTTTGTAAAGAAGCAGGTTGCCAAGGGGAATATGGAACTTGAATTAGATGTTTCGGAACGCGATAAATACGGGAGATTGTTAGCATATGTATGGATAGACAATAAAATGTTAAATGAGCAACTACTCGAATATGGGTTAGCTCGTGTTGCTTACATATATCCACCGAATACGAAATATGTAGATCAATTTGAAGAAATCCAGAAACAAGCACGTGTAAAAGCGAAGGGGATCTGGAGTATAGAAAACTATGTCCAAGACAGCGGCTTTGTTGAACCTAAGCCTGCGATTGAAGAGCCGGTTGTTGTCACGCAAGCACCAACTGTTGAAAAGAACAACGAAGTTAAAAACGAACCAATTGTAACGAATGTGTATTATAAAAACTGTGATGCTGTTAGAGCCGCAGGAGCTGACCCGATCTATGAAGGGGAGCCTGGATACAGTCGTAAACTTGATCGTGATGGAGACGGTATTGGTTGTGAAAGATAAGTAAGTCAACTATCTCAACAATGGATCAAATACATTCAAGTTGTTGATTTTATCTGTACTAAAGTATCTTTATCAGTTTTTGAAACTTTTGAAGGGTTGTGTGGAAGTGAAGGAATTAAAGAGAAAAAATATAGTATTACCTATTATAATTAGCTTGATAGTCGTTGTTTTATCTGCCTGTGGTAAGCCAATAACGGAAGAACTTTATTCAGAGACCGTCTCACAAGATGTGAAGAATAGCACCCAACTTACACAAGAGGAAAAAGATTATTATAGTAAAGCAATTGAGAACGCAAATAGTGAAAGTGCAGATCTTTCTGCTAAAACCGTTAGTCAAATCATAACTGGTGAAAAAGAGAGACAGCTAAAAATAGCGGAAGAAGAAAAAAAGAGACAAGAAGAGATTAAACGTAAACAAGAAGAAGCGGAAAAGGAAAAACAAGTTCAGCTTAAACTTTTGAATGAGTCCATAAAAGTTGGCTTAATTAAGAAAAGTGTGACCTACGCAGACTCGGATAAATGGATTTTCAGAGACATCATTAACATGACACTTGATTTGATTAATATTTCTGACAAAACAGCCAAAGGATTTCAAGGCGTCATCACTTTCAAAGACATGTTTGGAAATGAGATCAAATCACTTAACGTAAAATACGATAAAGCAATCAAAGCTGGTTCATCCGCTTCTTATGATGGTAGCTTTGAAGTGAATCAATTTATGGATGAAGATAGCGAGCTTCGGGACACACCACTCGAAAAGATCACAGTTGATTTTCAGATGGACCAAATCATCTTTGATGATGGAGTTACTGTAAAGCGTAGCGATATTGAGTGAAATATGACACTACATCGATCATATTTGTGAGAAATTTATAAGAAGAAAAACTTAGAAAAGAATAAAGATTGCTTTGCTAAAAATATAACGGGTACTTCAAAATAAAAAGTGACACGCCTTTAATAAAAAGGCGTGTCACTTTTTTTATAAACCATTATGAAGACTTTAAGATGGTTCTATTGTAAGTTGATGATTACCCTTTATAGAACTGGCTATACATTCACTGGGCAAGACTCCAATTTTATTGATTTCACCAATTTTCCATTCTTTCGTAAAGGAAATTAGTTGTCCCTCTTCATAATTACTGAAAGACACTTTAGTAGATCTTCTTTCATGCCCAACCCATGGATAATCTTGCTCAATAATATCCGTTGGTAGGGGAAGGATTGAAATCCTATGGAATTCACCTTTGATGATAACGCCACACTCGAATACTTTCTCCATCTTTACCCTCCTTCTTAAAAGATAAAATACCATTTATACAGCTCTATCTAGGCTGAGTACTACACATACAAGCTTTGCCCAAATCAAGTTCTACAACATTATTGTTTCATTCCTAATCACATTTTTATTCAACATTATTCTTCGTATCAAATGTAGTAAAAAAACTCAACCAAAAGCATGGATTTACAATCATTTATTCTTTCGAATTCAGTACTTGTTAATTAGATCAAGACCTCTTATACACATCCTTCGCTTTTCCATATTCTAATAGCTACAGCTTTTCAAATAAGAAGAGTGTCTAATGTTCATTCATTTGGTGAGGTCCAACACCGCACCTTCTCCTTAAAAACCATTGCATGCAAAGCAGTGTATAAAATCAGGAAATTAATTGGATATTAATATCGAAGAATATTCTGATTTGGAGGGGTAAAATGACAAAGCCTTTAGCTGTATTAATTATTCATGGACTGGGCATGCAAAAGGAAAACTTTGCAGAGCCTTTTATACATTCCTTAAAAGATTCGTTTAAACAAAATAATACATTGGAGTTCACTCAAGAGCCACTCGTCATTAAACCCGTTTATTGGGCTCAAATATTTGAAGGGAGAGAAGAAGAATTAAAGCAAAAGTTGTTCCATGGTCACGACTTAAATTTTGAAAAGCTAAGACATTTTATGTTTCACTATCTGGCTGATGCCGTAGCGTACCAACCCCTGGAAGTTAATGATCATAATTACATGGCAGTACATGACACGATCAGTACGGCTCTTCATGAGTTATCTGAGGAGGCAGGTTATGATGCTCCTCTTTGTGTAATATCTCACAGCCTAGGTACCGTGATCGCAAGTAATTACTTCTACGACAGACAGAATTCAGCACAGTGGAAGCCAAAAATAATCAATGCTGATTCAGCGCTTGAACGTGGAGACACCTTAAGCTTATTTTATTCCTGTGGAACAACACTGCCTTTATGGAGCTTACGTTATAAAGATTTTGATAAACCTATTCAAGTTCCTAGTCCTACATTTGCGAGTTCTCAACCTGATTTTGCGGGAGAATGGGTGAATTTTTTTGACAATGATGACATCCTGGGTTACCCCCTCAGACCTGTCCATCAAGCCTATGAAAAAGTAGTTAGTGAAGACATACAGATGAATGTAGGCGGTTGGAAAAGTCACTGGAATCCGCTTAGCCACAATGGATATTTCTCCAGCCAAAACGTAATTGATCGTATAGTTCAAGGTTTGACAAAAACTTGGGAAACCGTGAATAAGAATGGTTAAGCATGATCATTCAAAATGAGGGGTATTACAAAAAAAGTTCTTAACTCATGCACGGACGAAGGAGATTAATTATTACTTACAACGAATTGTTGAATTCAAAAAATGGAGCAAAAAATTAAATCTAAACAGTATTGGTATCTGATTATAGTATGTAGGTGGAAAACAACTAATCGTATGTAAACAGGAAAGAAAGCGTATTACCACAGGGTGAAATACCTAACTCAGTGTTTGGTATTGCTACTGATGTCATTGAGAAACGTTAGAACAACAGTAAAGAATATCGGATTTGGATCAGTGGTTTGCAATCTCAAGTTGTGTCATACAAACTGGATCATGACCAATGATAAACGGGAATTGCAGGATAGGGATTTAAGGAGCCGTTGTTCAAAGCATGATAGTAGTAAGACCAACCCTTGGAAAGTAACGTACGGAGCTAATGTCCAGGGATTTACTTGACCCGTGTTAAGATTTTGTAATAAGGAAATTTTCTTGTAGTTCTAAATCTTATTTTTACTGAAGCTGGCGAACCAGCACTGACTGAGATCACTCTGATAATTCCTTTTAAAACAAAGAAGTTCCATTTGATTAAAGTATGTCTTTAATGTTTACGTAAAATCCTCTGAAGGTTAAACTAATTGATATCAACGAATCTTGTTTTATTGGTAGATGATATGCGATTTAAATTTAACTTATCGAAGGCCAAATGTACTCAGATCTGAAGGCGTTCTGACTTAATTGGATATTGTTTCTGAAGGGTGCTGATACATCTTATTGGGAAGTGCTGAAGATGAATGAACCAGGTTTAGGAAAGGTGAGGGACACTTTGCAATATTTAAGTCAGGCTTCGGAAGCTAGACGATTGTATGAGGCTAGACAGAAATATCTGCATGATGAGGCTTCTATGCTGGAAAGTGCAAAAATGGCTGGAGTAAAGAAAGTGGCCAAAAATATGCTTGAAATGGATTTGGATATCACAACCATTGCAAAAGCCACGGGATTAACAGAACAAGAAATTAAAAAACTTGAAAAATGATAATAATCAGTTATAATTTTTGTCCTGCTGTCTGAAAGAGTTCTGAAGTACAAAAATAATTAACATATAAAGTCGCTAGTATAGTGGCTTTTTTTGCATTTAAAGAATTAAAGTTACTAGTTCAACTTCACCCTCTGGAAAGTTGGAATTAATCATTTTATTGGGGCGGATTACTGCCAAGTCCTGGTCTCAAAAGAAATATACTGGGTACACAACCTAACAGTGTATTGATATAGGCATTGGTATATTATTTATGATGCTTGGAGTAAATACAAAATTATTTCCTTTTAATCTGTAAAATAATGACGTTCTGGGATTTTAACTTTATAATGTAATGAGATGGTGGAACTACTCAATAACCTGAATTAATCGGAGTGAGTGTATGATCTATATTACGGGAGACATCCATGGAACCATTAGCATCAATAAGCGACTAAATAGCCGAAACTTCCCACAACAGAAACACATGACAAAAGATGACTATGTCATCATTGCTGGAGACTTTGGATTGTTATGGGATGATAGTAATGAGGATCGGTACTGGCTTAAGTGGCTAGACAAAACCAAGTCGTTCACCACTCTTTTTGTAGATGGAAATCATGAAAATTTTGATTTGCTAGAGCAGTACCCTGTTGAAAGCTGGAATGGGGGTGAAGTACATAGGATAAACAAAAGCGTGATCCACTTGATGCGAGGACAAGTTTTTAATATTGAAGGTCAAACATTCTTTACGTTTGGGGGAGCCGCTTCTCATGATAAAGAGTATCGAAAAGAGGGTAAATCGTGGTGGAGCCGTGAAATGCCTTCGCAAGCGGAATACGAAGAAGGATTAAGAAACTTAGATAAAGTTGACTGGAAAGTAGACTACATTATAACACACACATGCTCAACAACTGCCTTAGAGTACATTGCAAACTGTTGTGACCTTCACATGGATTTGGACGAGATGCATCCATACTTTCAGGGAATAGAGCAAAAAGCCAATTATAAGCATTGGTACTTTGGTCATTTCCATCATGATTTTGAGTTGCCCAATAATCTGAGGCTATTGTATACGGATATGATACGGATTAACTAGAAGAAAAGACTTGAATTAGAAAAACTATATTATAAAAATTAAAAAATAAGTCTACATTACAATGTATTCCAAGGAGGAAAAAATGAAGTATTATCCAATGACAGATGACGTGAAAAAGTTTAGTAATAATCAGAGATTTGCATATAATGTCGTGGTGAACCTCTACACTTGTAAAGATGAGAAAGATGATTATATTAATAAAAATGTTCGTATTGGTTCTAATGAGAACCTCAGTGAGGAAGAACTCATACAAAGAGCAACAAATGTGGTTAATGGATTGATTGATTCAAAGGAGGAGTTCAAGCAGTACGATTTAGTTAAAATTGTAGGAATTACTTTTGCAGGTGCCTATGATCGACATTTAAAATAACATAGTTATTGAGCGCAGGTCACCTTACATACGTTTACGTCAAATATAAAGGAGGTTTCCGTAACCTCATCTTTAACTTATGATGCGCTCACAGTCTTACAACCTTGTCGATATCAGGATCATTCGAAACGACCTACTGAGAATTATCTTTAGGGAGTAAAACTGATAGAACCTTTAAATTTCTTAACTTTGAACGAGTGGGTATTACTTTAAAAGTTGTGACAATATAACCTTTGGGAAGGAGGATAGAGTATGAAAAAAGGAATAGAAGTTAACGGTACAGTTTTTGCCAATCAGTGCGATGTTAATAATGATGAATTTCTTGATAAATTTATAGCATTTATTGAGTCAAATGGATTGGGGTTTGGTGGAGGAAGCAAACAGATTGATGAAGATGGAAAAGACATTTGATGTTGATGTATAACACCAGCTGTCTGACTAGATACAGTGTACGGATGTTATTTGCTTGTTTGTCTTCATACTACTTTGCGCAAAATTCACTTTAGCTCGCTTGCAAAACACAAATTAACGCTTGTTGCACTTACATCCTTGGTCACAGTGATTTGTCTACGGTATAGATTAATCAAAATGGGAGAAAATCCAACTAAACCTAGAGCAAAAGACACCTATAATAGAGGGATCGTTTGCTTCCATTTAAATTGAATAGATAGATACTTTAAACAAAATCGATTCAGGAACTTTACTGTTAATCATATTAATATTTCGTCGTGTACATAGAAGCAAACATAAATAAGAGAAGGGCTGTGCCAGTATTGAAAGGAAAGATATCTAAAAGGTTAATAGCAATTTTCGTGGTTTTTGCTTTGTATTTAGCCAGCACAAATCAGATGTACGCAGAATTCACCGAATTAAGCTTAGAGGAGCACGGAGGGCTACAGCAGGAATGGGTACATACTCTTCCTAAAGAATTTAATTATCTGAGCTTTGATCTAGGTTACAATCCTCAAGACAATATTAACCGTGCTGCTCAGCTTGTCATGCTAAACCCGGGCACTTTGTCTGGTAATAACTTTGGCCTATACACGATAAATAATAAGACAGGGAAAATTGCCTGGGCGTACGACATTAAAAATAAAGTGAAGAATTTTTACCCTTTGAATCACGCTTGGTTCTATAACGAGAGCGGAAGTATATTCTATCAATATTCTACGAATCATGGGAAAACGTTTAATATTCTTAGTTTGGATGCGAAAGGAAAACGTATATATGAGAAGAAGGATTTAAGTTTCTCAAATATCTATCCGTATAAAAACGGTATTGTTCTACAACAAACGGATAGTCTTAAAAATCAATCCCGTTTTATCACACTAAATTCCAAAGGAATAACGACAAGCGAGACTGTGTTAGGTTATAAAACTGAAGTACTGACTTCTGGTTATGTACTCCATTTTGTAGGTGAGAATAAAATCGAGGTTTTTAAAGATGTAACCTCTTTGAAAAAGCCGTTATTTACGATTAACTCTAAAAAGTTTGGTGGTTTTTACGTTGCGGGTTATCATCAATTAAGTGACGGTACACTAATTGTAGAATATGCAAGATCCAATTCATATGGTGGACAGAAATTAATGGCTTATGGAGTTAATGGTAAACTCAAATGGGACACCGTGCTTGATAGAAACATGAATATTTCTATGCATTCAACCGGAAGTAAACTATTAATTGATAACAAATCTGAACACAGTATCACTTTATATGATCATAACTTCAAAAAGCTGTTTTCTCGTACGTATGAAGGAGAGCTTAATTTTAATGGTTTAATGAGCTCCTATCGAAACGATAGCTATATTGAGTATACTAGCTTTGGGACCATTGATGACAAATGGGGAGAGAGGTATACCTTAATGAAAGATAATGGAGACATTATACTTAGTAAATATTTTATTTTAGATGATGTGCATAAGAGTAACTTTGCATATGACTCGTCCGAAAATGTGGTCTATCGCACCGTGATTAGCGACCACCGATATAATCTGATCAAATACAAGGTAACTAAATAGTAGTTGGAGTGCCGTTGATAACAACAATCAACGGCTTTTTATATTCTATGAAGTTTCAATACTTTATTTGGAATTCAGTAATGAACTTAGTTTATGAAATAATGTGTAGAATGATGCTTCATACACCACATTCACACAAGGTGAAACCACCATGAGTACGCACATATTAGCATAATGAAACGCAGTAAGCTGAAAATCCTCCACCAACAGGAGAAAAGTGTCAGGCCATCGCCCATGTTACTGGTATTATCGTGCCACCATTTGTCGAGAACTCCGTCGGAAACGAAACGCAGAATTCCTATCGTGTGCAGCGATCTCAGGAGAGCTATGTTCAGCGACGTATGACCTCCATCCCCTCCAGAAAATGGTCACCACAGCAGTCTACCCTCATCAAAGAAAAACTCCGGGCTACGTGGCCTCCTGAGCAACTTGTAGAATGTCTTCGTCAAGAAGGACGGTCTGTAGTCTGCTTCAAAACGATCATTCGTCGGCAGTATTCAGGCCCGATTGGTGAAAGGCATACCTTACTGTGCTAGGTCATAGTGGTAAACGGCAGAAGCCTGCCGAGACACGCGTCAAGTTCGCTTTGGATATGACCATCTCTCAGCGTCCGAAAGAAGTTCGATCCCGCGAAACCTTTGGCATTGGGAGCCCGATACGATCGTCTCGTGCTGTGGGAAAAGCAAGGGCAGTTTAGTTAGCTACGTTCATCGAACGTAGGACCCGCCTATATGCCGCCATTCCCAGGCCTGACCATATAGGTTTGTCCATAGAGATTGCTTTTGGTAGCAGCTTCGCAGTACCCTGATGGTGCATTTCAAACCGCTCCTGCAGATCGTGGCAAGGAGTTCGCCTGTTACGCCAGCCCGGAAGCCGCTCATGGGCTACAGGTGTATTTCGCAGATCCGTATTTTCCCTGGCAACGCGGCTCGAATGAGAATGCCAATGGCCTCTTGCGAGAGTTTTCCACAAGGGGACAGATTGCGCGGATGAAGCCTTGGAAACTACATTGCGCTTAATCAACCACAGACCACGAAAATGTTTGGGTTGGAGAACCGCTCACGAATCCTTTTTAGAGGAGCTGTCGCGCTTAGCTTTACAATCCGTCATAAGTGAATTTGCTTATACCTACGGTCTTCTTTGTTTGGTACAGTTGTATATCAAATGAAAGTAATTAATAACCATAACCTAATGCAGGTTTGCAAATGAATGTTACAATTTCACATAAAATAGAGAAATATTATATTAAACCAATTAATTATATGGTTCTTTGAGACTAGTTATATTTGTTATTTTATAAATATATAGACCTATTTTTATTGTGCTGATATAATAATGGAAAATGTTAGGTTGGAGGATTGAATAATGAAACAAAGAGTAAAAATAATATCTGCGTTCCTGTGTGGTGCGATATTTTTCTCAGGAGTTTCTTATGCAGCGGAAAATTATTTAAAAGCTGTACCTGTGAAAAATAGCAAAATACTAGTTAATGGTTCAGAAGCGGTATTCGAAGGTCAAGCAGTTACGATTAATAATCGCGTATACATGCCATTAAAGGAATTAGGTCAAGAGGTTGGGTTTTCTGTTTCATCTGGAAGTATTATTCAAATCAATAAGTTCGAAAAGCTGCCGCTTACTGTTACACGTGAGGGTGTAACTATCACTTTAAATTCTCTGAGTAAAATTGATGGTAAAGTACAATTAAATATTACAGTGAAAAATAATAGCGATAAGAGAGTTGATGTTGATCTCTCGCAAGTTAGAGCAGATGATAATGTTAAAGGTAGAAAGATGTACACGACTAGTGCATCAAGTTTTTTCACACCAATCAATGATAACTGGAGTCTAGCCTCTAAAAAATTCTTAGATGATCCAGTAGATAGTAAAAGTGAAGTGACGGGCAATATGCAAATATCAAGTGTTTCAAAAGGAACTAAAAACATATATTTTTTCTTTGAATCACATAGCATACCAACATCATTTTCGTTTTATGTTGATACAGAAGGATTGTTTTAATTTGATAATGTAACGATAGGCCAAAGATAGAATCAAGTTACCATTTACGGTTGAAATAACACTATTAATAACAGTAAGTCCGATATGCTATATGGGAGCATCACACTTCAATACCAATTACATATATCTACACATGTAACGAGTGCGGCATATTACGAGAGCCACTTTAGAGTGAAAACAAAAAAGAAGAATACTAGTTAGTAGACCTAATAATGGAGGAATAGAAATGAATATGGTTCGCGGTATTACGTTGGCTGAGAACGAGATTGTCATCCGGGAATATGAAGCCTCAGCTTTATATGTTCCTAAAGGAGAAGGGTATGTAATTGTAACGAATCGGAGAGTTATCTTTACTGGTAACTCAGAATCTGTTGCGGGTACTGGACTCATTATCCGAGATGCTAAAATCGATACAATTACCGGTGTCATGGCAGGCCTAGTTCGTCATCGTAGTTTTAAAATGCTTATCTTTGGAGCTATTATTGGACTTCTTGGCTTGATTATGACAATGAATAATTCTACATTAATCTCGTGGATTTTACTCATTATTGGTTCCATAATGGTGTACTTTGGCTTGAAATCTAAAGGCGTGTTGATGCACATCAACATTTTTGGAGCACAATCTTCTTCTGCTCTAAGTGTTGCAGTTGAAGCAAGCACATTATTCTCGCGCGTCACAAATAACCAGGCGCTCATGACAATCACCGCTGCTGCACCGGGCCGTCATACTGAACAAATGCTGCGTGAATTAGGAGCTCTGATTCAGGATGTACAAGTAATGGGCGATATGGCAATTGAAAAATGGAAAGATATACCCATGACAGAAGGAACCATACTGAACATTCCAGTAAGTGAGCAACTATCGTCTTCTTTCAATACAGTGATACAAACTGCAAACAAAGTTAAAGAAACGACTGTTACAGCATCTCGTAATCTACAACAACAAATGAATAAAACGGACGATAAGAATCCTTCAGATTCACTAACAAACCAGTGCAAATGCGGCAATGCTTATGGAATAAACGCTGTTTTTTGTCCAGAATGTGGTGCAAAAACGAGTTAACAAATACATAGATTGAGGAAAAAAGAGCCAATGTTTTTTTAATGGACTCTTTTTTTCTGAGGAGGAAAACCTTGAGTCTTCTGAAAAATAATATTGTTAATGGTCAGCAACTTCATACACTAACACCTAATGAAGTAAAATGGATAGATGAGCCTCAGGCCAATTATGGAATACCAGGAGTAGACCGAACAGGAGTTATGCTTCATCCTTTACTTCTTCAACGTCATCTTCTCTTTGTAGGTTCGATTGGAAGCGGAAAGACAGTTTCCATGGATCATGTTGTTCGTGCACTACGTAGCGGGGCAACAAGTGACGATGTGTTTATCTTCTTTGATGCCAAAGGGGATTATTTGAAAAAGTTCTATCGAACAGGAGATTATGTTCTCACTAACGAAAGTGATAATGTAGAAGGTAGGGTACGATGGAACATCTTCCAAGATATTATTGCGACACCATTAGAGAAACGAGATGAAGTCATCTGGGAGATCGCTTCTTCTTTATTTAAAGACGATATTGAACGATCGTCAGCACCCATCTTTGCGACAGGAGCTCGAGATTTATTAGCTGCTATTTTAAGCGCAAAAGTAAGGGGAATGGAAAAAGAAGGGGGAACCGAGGATCATGAAACCCTGATTCAATGGGTAAAGAAGGCAAGCGATGTTTCTATTCGAAATTTGCTGTTAAATCATCAAGATTTATCATGGGTTCGTAGTTACATAAGTAAAGAGAATAATCCAAACACCAACCAATCTTTCTTGATGCATTTGTATCAGAACCTTTTTGGTGTGTTTAATGGTGCTTTTAGAGAAGCAGGAGACTTTTCTCTCACTAAATCCATACAAGAACGTGATGGTAGAGCCATCTTCCTTGAGTACGATATTGCAAGTTCAAATGTATTAAAACCCATCTATACGATGATCTTAGATATTGCTATGAAAAATATACTCGGTACTAAAGAGGAACAGTGTCGTGGAAATGTATATTTCATTCTTGATGAATTTCCACTTATTCCAAAGCTAAACTATATGGATAACGCACTAAATTTCGGACGTTCCCTGGGTGTTCGAATCATCGCAGGTATTCAAAACATCGGACAAGTGAAACATGTATATTCAGAGTCACTGGCGGATAGTATTTTGAGTGGATTTGGTACGGTATTTGCATTCCGACTCTTCGATGAACCAAGCCGCTCCTATATCACAAATCGTCACGGGAAAAACCAACGGCTGATTGCTTATTCCTCATCTAATGCAAACAAAGGTATACAAGAACATCTCGTAGATGGAAATGTTATAGAAGACTGGGATCTTACAGATTTAAAGATTGGACAATGTATTATATCACCATTTAATGGAGAGCCTTTCCGTTTCTACCCAGCCAAACCTAAATCTTAAGGATGTTAACGTTAATAGAGTAGGAGTGATTTTATTTTGATTAATAAAGATCTGAGTTATGTGCGTGTAGGCAGAGGTCTCGGAGAGTTTCCGGCAGACAATGAATCTAAAATGTTTGTGGTAGCAAATGGTTTTCAGGAGTTTGAACTAAGTCAATTTGAATACACCGTTTGGGAGCAAATCCATCGCTTTGAAACACTAGCAGCTTGGGAATATGCCATTCTACAAAAGGTTAAAAACATTCCGAATTTTGATTTCTCAAAAATTGTTCGTAGACTCATCGAGAGAAAACTCATTATGCCATGGTCTTTTTCCGACATGCAAGATAAGAATTTGATAAACCTACAAGTAACACGATACGGATATGCACATGGTCTGATCAATGAGGAATATCTCATTGGGGATTCTAATGCAAATAAGACCTTTGTATTCACCAAGGATCAATACGATGTGTGGAATGCAGCTGCTGGGAAGGTTATGTTGCTGGAAGTGATTGATACCCTAATGGATCAACGCGGAATTAATTTTGAAACTGCGATCTCACTGTTTAATATACATGGTCTTAAATTATACAAGCTCACACTATGGGGACTAGAGTATGTTAATGCAGACCAACTGGAGGTGCAAGCATGAGCTCAATTATGATTGGTGCTGGTCAAGAGCTAGGAAAGTTTCAGCATAAAGATGGCCTTGTTCATTATGGGGTGCAATTTGAGAAACAACGATTGCTGCTCGAAGAGCATCGTTATAAAGTGTGGCAAGTTGCACAAATGGCATCTTACAGCGTTGAAAAATTCACAGTATTACTGGACCTGGAATCACACGTTATTCAAGGTCACATCGATGCTCTTAAGGAGCAAGGACTTGTCTTTGAATCGAGGGACATACTTTCAACCTCGTTTAGAACAAAACATATTGCTATTACTAAAGGGTACATAGAATTAAAAAATGATGGAGAGTTTGAATTGACAGAGTTCCTTGGCGCTCCTCCCGTATCACTACCATTAATCACAGCTACTGTTTGGCGTTTGGCAAATCCTCTTTTCTCATTAGAATCGCTTGTTGAAAATCTCGTCCAAGTCATGGATATGCCTAAAGTTGATATTGTAGTCATGTTATCCGAAGCTATTATATTTCTGGTCAGTAATGGATTTATGGCCATTGACCGTTTACCCGAAGCGTAAAAATCAATGAATATAAAGGACATAATAGCAGGTGCATCCAAAAAGACAAGCGAAGCGACACAAAAAGTAAGAAGTAGCACGGTCAACTTATATAGGAATCAAAAGGCGAACTTACTTGTTGGCAAATCTCCTGAAGCACATATAAAATCAACAGAAAGAATGAAGGAAGCTCTTTCTGATCCAAGTAAAATGCCGAGATACAGTTTAGAAGACCTGATAAGTAAAATCCATATAGGATTAGATGTAGGAACAGAATTAGGGTTATCCGGATTAAACCATTATACAAAGGTTTTCGATGCTTCAACAGGTACAACCTTGAAACAAAGTGTTAAAGATACATTAGGTCAAATAAGATCTGGCATTGAATACTCATCACACGCTACAAAATTAAAACAGAGCCAATTGGAGAAGTACCAGAAAAGTTGGGATAATAAAACTCCCGAAGAAAAGCAAGTTGAATTAAATAAGTTGCGAGATAAAATTCAAGAGAGAGAAAATCTTGAGAGTCTTTATAATAAGTTGCATTCTGAACAAATTGACAAGGAGCAAGGGTTAGAAAATTATCAGGAAACCTTAAATGCGTCAAAAGATGAAGAGAATGAAAATAAGGATTTAGAACATTTAGCAGCACAACAACAGGAAATAGAAATCACTAGGAACATTGAAACAGACCAGGTCGGACAAAATTCTATCTCGGAGACTGAATTGAAAGAAGACTCTTTAGATGAATCTTTAGTTTCAGAGAGTCTATTTGGTAGCGGATTTGAAGATTTAGAAAATATGGCAGCTGAACTTCAAAAGCAAGAAGAGATTAATGTGGCCGAACAACAGGGGCCTGAAGTTCAGCAGGAAGAATTACAACTGCAGGAACTAGAAGCTGAGCAAGAAGAATTTCAACAACAACATAAAACTGAAGCAGAGCAAGAAGATGTTCAGCAGCAGGAACAATTGTCTGAACTTGAGGTCGAACAAGAAGCAGAGCAGGTATCTGAACCTGAGGTGGAACAAGAAGCAGAACAGGTATCTGAACCTGAGGTGGAACAAGAAGCAGAGCAGGTATCTGAACCTGAGGTGGAACAAGAAGCAGAACAGGTATCTGAACTTGAGGTCGAACAAGAAGCAGAACAGGTATCTGAACTTGAGGTCGAACAAGAAGCAGAGCAGGTATCCGAACCTGAGGTGGAACAAGAAGCAGAGCAGCTATCTGAACCTGAGGTGGAACAAGAAGCAGAGCAGCTATCTGAACTTGAGGTCGAACAAGAACCAGAGCAGGTATCCGAG